>JAAFJW010000182.1 GCA_013298995.1 Sphingobacteriales bacterium
TTCGGCGGCCGATTATGCCGCCATATTTAGTTATGCCCGTAAAACCCAACAACGTATAAGCGATGATAGAGGTTTAAGCTATGGGGCTAATGTAAAAATTGTTCACCGTACGGTGGGGCAATACGGTAAATCGTGGGGTTTTGGTATTGATGTAGGCGCACAATATAAGCTAGATAACCTAACGCTAGCTGCCGTAGGCCGCGATATTACCACCACCTTTAATGCGTGGAGCTTTAATCCCGATAAGTTTTCGAGCATATACTCGGCTACGGGAAATCAAACACCTTTAAACTCGAACGAAATTACCTTGCCTCGTTTTATACTAGGCGCAGCGTATTATAATACTATTGGCCAAAATTTTGGTTTAAATACCGAGGCTAATTTTAACCTTACTACCGATGGTAAACGAAATGTGTTACTTTCGGCCAAGCCATTAAGTATGGACCCCACGGTGGGCATAGAAGCCAATTATAAAAAAATTGTTTTTTTGCGGGGTGGCATCAATAATATACAAAGAACTACTGATTTTAACGGTGCCAAAAAAATTGAGTTTCAGCCCAATGTAGGCCTCGGCATTAAAATTAAAACTTTTTCTATTGATTACGCCCTTACAAATGTGGGCGGCCAAAGTACGGCTGTATATAGCAATATTTTTTCTATACGGTTAGATTTCGAAAAAAGATAAGGTGGATTATTGTGTAAATGGGGGTATAGGCTTAAATCAATAATTTAAACCAACACCAAACCCTAAACCCATATCGCTATCGTAGTGTGTGGTTACGCCAAAATTTCTTTTAATAATATAACGCAACCCAGCCATGTATTCTTTGTCGGTATTCCACATTAAGTTCATTCGCAAGCGTTTAGATATAGCAATATCATCTCTCATAAACTGCACCCTTAGGTTACCATCGTGGTAAATTTCGGTTTGTAGTATAAGCAACATAGGCAAAGTATATTGTAACCCTAGGCTAAATTGTGTGCGGTTATCTTTGGTGTTGGTTTGTTTAAAAATATTTTTTTCGACCACATTATGCCCCAGTTTACGGTAACGCCAATCAAATCCAATAAACGGCATTAGCCATTGCATTTTACCTATGTAACGGCCAATATGCGTTTCGGTTTCGTAGCCGTGGCTGTTGTGGTAGCCCAATCGCCATTCGGCACCAATGCTCCAGCGGGTGTTGCTAAGCATTGCCATACCATCGTTACCATTAGTGGCAAAATCGTTTTCGGCCATAAAATGAAACATTCTATCATCGGCAAAAAGTTTCCGTTGTGCCAGTTTTGGATTTGGAATTAATGGATTTGCTGCCTGATTTTGGTAAGTAAAAACTCGGCCCATTCCGGCCATCATGTGGTACAAAATGTGGCAGTGAAAAAACCAATCGCCCTCAACATTGGCATTAAATTCTAAAACATCGGTTTCCATTGGCATAATATCAATGATATTTTTGAGTGGTGCGTACTCGCCTTGTCCGTTTATTATTCTAAAATCGTGTCCGTGTAGGTGCATTGGGTGTCGCATCATCGAACCATTGTAGATGGTTATGCGAACATTCTCACCTTTTTTGATTAGAATTTTGTCGGTTTCTGAAACTACTTTGTTGTTTAAACTCCAAACATAACGGTTCATATTGCCTGTGAGTTCAAACTTCAACTCTTTTAGTGGTGTGTTTTGGGGAAGTGTGGTTTTGTTTGTAGATTTTAACATTGCATAATTTAGGGTTACCATATCCGAAAGTTTGTTACTGTTATAATCGTCTTCGGTCATTTTCATACCACCCATTTTAACCCTACCCGAGGGAGAGGAAGCCCCTGTAATTTCCGGATACATTACTACATTCATATCCATTTGGTTGTATGACATACTCATTCCCATATCGTTAAGGTCGCCGTTCATTTTCATCATGCCGTTCATCATTTTCATACCTTCAAAATATTTTAATTTGGGCAAGGGTTGGGCTAATTGTTTTATACCATTGCCTAAATACAAGGAAGCGGATTTTGTGCGGTCTTCGGAGGTTACCAAAAATTCGTAAGCCGTTTTGTCGGCTGGTATGGTTACAATAATGTCGTAAGTTTCTGAAACAGCTATTAATAATCTATCCACCACAACTGGTTCAACATCGTTACCATCATTGGCAACTACAGTAATTTTTCCGCCTGCATAAGTGAGCCAAAAATAGGTTGATGCGCCACCGTTTGAAATTCGTAAGCGTACTTTATCACCACCCAGCCCCCCAATCCCCGAGGGGGGAGCGTAAGTTGATTCGTTTTTTCCGTTTATTAAAAATTTATTGTAATAAACATCGCTTACATCCATTGCGTTCATTCGTTTCCATTCGTTATTTACTTTGGTTTTAAAATGGCCTTGCTGTATGGCTTCGGCATAACTTTGTGTTGTACCTTTTTGTATCGCAAACCAATCTGTTGCGTTGTGCAACAAGCGGTGTACATTTTCGGGTTTCGTATCCGTCCATTCACTCAAAACTATTGGAACGCTTGGCAAATCGTCAATTCCACTTCTTAAAGTTGGGTCGGTTGGTTTTTTTAGCATTACAAAATTTCCGTACATACCTATTTGTTCTTGCAAACCCGTGTGGCTATGGTACCAATGTGTACCGTTTTGTATAATAGGGAATTTATATACATGTGTGGTATTGGGTTTTATAGGCATTTGGGTTAAATACGGAACGCCATCTTGGTTATTGGGCAAAAAAAGCCCATGCCAATGCAGCGATGTTTCTTCGTTTAACCTATTATGTACATAAATTAAAGCGGTATCGCCTTCGGTAAATATTAGCGTTGGCATTGGTATTTGCCCATTTACGGCAATGGCGTGTTTTGGTTTGCCTGTAAAATTTACGGTGGTATCTCGCACATATAAATCGTAACGAACAACTTTTTGTGCAAATGCAGTTTGCGCAAAAAAACGTATCATTAAAGCTGTACCCAATAAAAGTATTGCTTTTTTATTTCTCATTTTACAGCAATTTAAAAACCATAAACCCGCTCATTACAATCATTAACGCATCTTCGATAATGGTAACGGTACTCATTGGCAAATTAAAAATTGCACCCAAGCAAGCGCATTGTATTTTCTTTTTGTTTAACACCGATTGTAAAACGCCTATAATACTAATACCCATTACTACAACTGTTATTACGCTGGTTATTAATGGATTAAAGTTGATTAAAAAAGCAATTCCTAAACCTAATTCGATAAATACATATAGGTACGCCCAAACTGGGATTTGTTTGGCTAAAACATCGTACATCACATAACTTTGGGCAAAGCCTTTAATGTTTAGTAATTTGAAAAAAGAGAAGGTAATAAAGAAACCCGACATAAAATGTCGCATTGCTTGCATAAAATCGAATTTTGTATTTTGGGATTGCGCCAATGTTGTAACTAATAAAATGTAGAAAAATATTAGTAAAATAGGTTTGTAAGTTTCAAACCACGATTTTGTTTGTTCTGTAATTTCGATGTGATTGATGGCCGATATTTGGTATTTACTGCCTAATGCGTTTTGGAAATCGGCTAACGCAATGTGCTTACTCATTGTAATGGTTGCCAGCTGGGTGTTTTTAGAAACGTCAACGGCTGTAACATTTTTAACAGTTAGTAAAGCTGTTTTTACTTTGGCTTCGCAGGCAAGGCAAGTCATCCCGCTAAGGTTATATTGGTGTATCATTTTTTGTAAGGAGTTAAAAAATAGCGTGTAGCATTACAGCCACACGCTATAAAAAGCACAACAAGGTGCATTTACTGTGCTTTGCAACAAGGTGCATTTATTGTGCAACAGGTACTGCCTTTTTTGCAACAACTTTTTTGTGTAGCTGTAGCTGCAAATAAAACCGAACCTGTTAATAATAAAGCCATAACACTTAAAATTACTTTTTTCATTTTTTACCTTTGGCGGA
>JAAFJW010000183.1 GCA_013298995.1 Sphingobacteriales bacterium
GCCACCAAGCAAAGCACACAAAAGCCACACAAAAACAACCACTAAAAACAAAACCTAAACAAAAACCCAAGCCCCCCAAACCACCCCAAAAAACCAATTTTGGAAGCCTTAAAACGCTTATTTGGAGGGATTTGCCTCCATTTTTTTTGTGGATAACTTAGAGCTAATTCCATTTTTATTATCCCCTTTTTTATATGATTTTTCACTTAACCCCACACAGAATTATGCAAAACTTATTCATCACAAACAGCCATTTTATAACTTACAAAGACAGCTTTTTAACCATAGATATTTTGGGCGGTATAGATTTATCGCAAATGGAAAGAATGGTTTGCACCTTGCGAATTACACACGCCAATTTTCCGCCCTACCGAACCACGCTTGATTTATACAACGACAACCAAACCGAAAAACTGCAAAGAACCCTTTGCGATAAATGGGAACTCAAACTTATTGAAGTTTCAGAAACATTGCACAAATTGATTTTGCAAATGGAAGATTACAGGCTTCAAGAATTGAAGTTTTTGGGCAAAAACCGAACACCAAAATTTGTGATAAGCGAAGACGATAAAAAGAAAGCCACCGCATTTTTAAAAAACAAAAACCTTTTAAACCTGCTCATTCAAAGCCTAAACACCACAGGTATTTTAGGCGAAGACGAAAACGCAATCATACTTTTTTTGGCTTTAAGTTCCTACAAATTTAGCAATCCGTTTAGTGTGCTTTGCCTCGCAAAAAGTGGCATCGGCAAAAGTTATATACTACAAAAATTAAGCGATTGTATGCCAAATGGTTCGTACTCATTCCACACAAAAATATCTGCAAATGCTTTGTATTATTTTGACAGCAACGAGATACAAAACAAAGCATTATTGATTGAAGATTTGGAATGGACAACCCAAATGTTAAGCCCATTGGCAACATTGCAAAGCCAAGGACGATTGGTAAATACAAGAGCCACAAAGGATAAGGACGGAATGTTGCACTCCACCACCTTTGAAGTTATCGCCAATCTTTGCCTTGTTGCTTGCGCCTATTCGGATAAAAACTTTGAAGAAATATCATTGCCGTTTTTGTGCATACACTTGAACCACACCCACACACAAGATATTTTAATAATGGAATATCAAAAAAAATGTAAAGCTGGACTGATACAAAACGAAGAAATAAAAGCCATACAAACGAACCTGAAAAACGCAATTGCCACACTCCAAAATGTTAGCATCATCAACCCTTTTGCCACATTGATAAATCTGCCAAACGAAGTGGCTTATCCACGAAAATCGCTTTTGTTACTCTTAAATTTCATCGAAATTATCACTTACTTTTTTCAATACCAAAGAGAGCAAACAGTAGATAAAAACACAGGCGAATTATTAGTAAAAACCCACCCAACAGATATTGAACTGGCTTTTAAGTTTTTGAAAAACAATCTATTCCGTAGGGCAGATGAGTTAAGCACAAGCGCAAGAGGCTTTTATAATTGGCTTGCCAATTATTTAACCGAAGCCAAAACCAACCAATTTACTGCATTAGATATTAGAAAAGTAAAACCATTGCACCCACGAACATTGAACAATTATTTACAGGAACTCAAACTTTTTTCTTATGTGCAAGTGGTTGGGGGCAACAAACACAGAGAAGGATTTATCTATAAACTCACAACATTAGGCGAACAAAAAGATATAAACAGCAAAATAGAAACGGCATTACAAGATACTTTAAAACTCGTTTGGACGGAATATGAAAAGAGCAGTAAGCAAGTTAGCAAAACACCACTTGCCAACACCCAAACCATTGTTGAATAAGGCTTTAAGAGTAGGAGGAAACAAAATATAAAAAGTAGATAAATGAACAACTTTACAAATTATTTGGAAAGCAAAAACCTATCAAAAACCACCCAAACCGCATACCTACGCAATGTAAACCTGTTTTTAGCGTGGTACAAAATAGAGCCAATAAACTGTACAAAAAAAGACATAATAAAATACTTGGAATATTTGCAAACCCAAAAACTACAAGAAAATATAACCCGTAGAAACTCATTAATTGCCATAAACCATTACTTCACTTTTTTAGCCAAAAATAAACAGATAAAAAGCAACCCAACCGCATTAATAAAAATACGAGGCACACAAAAAAAACAGCTTTATAAAATTTACACCGCCGAAGAACTGCAACAGCTTTACGATAATTATTACCACACTTTTATAAGAAATCATACCCAAAATTGTTTTGCTTCAAGGCTTGGCGGAATACCTGCAAACCAAAGAGAACAAACACTTTTGAGCCGTCAAAGAAATTATGTAATGCTTGGCTTGTTGGTTTATCAAGGATTGCACACCAACGAATTACAAAAAATAAATGTGTGTGATATTGATGTACAAAAGGCAAAAATAAAAATCACAGGCGGTAAAAAAAGCAACAAAAGAACCCTACCATTAAACGCCTCACAAATAGGCTCACTCATAAATTATATTGAAAATATACGCCCCAAATTTTTTGTGTGTTGTGATGAAAGGGAAAGTTTATTTTTTGCTTTACCCGAAAGTTCTAAACAAAAAACGAGTAATGAAAACTTGATGCACACCTTAAAACCACTAACCAAACAGGTAAAAACCATTGACAAAAACCTACAAAACTTTAAACAAATAAGAGCTTCGGTAATAACGCAATGGCTTAAAATAGACGGCTTACGCAAGGCACAATATTACGCAGGGCATAGATATATAAGCAGTACCGAAAAATATTTGCCCAATAACCTTGATGGATTAATAGACGATATAAGCAAGTTTAACCCCTTTTAAATGCTCAACAAAAACTACAATGAAACCAAAAACGAATACGCTATTTGGCTTACCACACTTGGCTTTAGTAATGGTTTGGTGTACGATTATAAGTTTAGGGCCAAAGACTTTTTTGAATATTTGCAAAGTAAAAATGTCAATACGATAAACGCCATCACGCAAAAAAACATAGAAACCTACTTTGAATATTTACAAAGCCGACCCAACAAACGTACCACAGGAGCATTAAGCATCAGCCATTTAAACCACAACTTTATGGCCATTGACAAACTGTTAGAGTTTCTACACCAAATGGGCTTACAAACCGCACCCATACCCACCAATTACCGCATAAAACCCGATAAACAGCAACGCATAAACAACATAAAACCACTTAGCAAAGCCGAAATAAAAACCCTGCAAGCCAATATTTGCAATGCTTTTTTAGACCAACCTTTTAAAGCCAAAGAAGCCAAACAAGAACAGCTAAAACTCATCTTTGCCCTATATTATGGCTGTGGTTTACGCAGAAACGAGGGCTACAAACTTACGATTAGCGATATAGATTTTGACAAAAAAACACTCTTTGTAAGGCAAGGTAAAAACTATAAAGATAGGATAATACCAATGAATACAGGCGTTTGCAAAGCATTAGAACATTACATTTACAATTACAGAAACCTACAAAAAGTAACACATAAACGCCTTTTTACTTACTCCGTGGGTACAATATCAGACCTTTTACAACAACTGCAAAAACTAACCACCATTGATAAAAAAATAACGCTTCATATCCTCCGCCACAGCATCGCTACCCACCTTTTACAAGCTGGTATGAGCATTGAAAGCATTGCTTTGTTTTTAGGGCATTCTTCGCTTGAAAGCACCCAAATATATACCCACTTCGTATAAAAATATCGCTAAAAACCACCCCAAAAAGCCTCCTAAAACGAGGCTTTTTTTTATGCCTAACCTTTACCTTTTTTACTTATTTTTGTAGCATACTTTATTAAATAAATGGGATGCCTCAAAATAAATCACGCTTATACAACTGGCTTAAAAATAAGTTGGATAAATAAAAGTTTGAGGTACAAAAAAAGTGAAAATAATTATCGTAGCGGTAACATCTTCGGCTTTAACGG
>JAAFJW010000184.1 GCA_013298995.1 Sphingobacteriales bacterium
TTCATGGCGGCACCCCAATTGGCAAAAGCTGCTTTGGTAAAATCGCTTATAAAATAAAGGATTAAGCCAAGCAAAATTTGAATATGTACAAAAACCATGGCAAATAAATTTACCCTACGGTTGCCTTCAAAGTATTTTTTATTGCCCAGCCAACCTATAAATGCGGCACTTATAGCGGTAAATAAAAGAAATAATACAAAATAGCGAAACCCAGAGTGTAAATGTTTAATGGCGGTGTACATAACGTTTATTTTTTTAGATGGTTCAAATATATAAAATTTGTTTGGCGTATTTTAGGATGCTGGCTTTTGTAATTTCATTTTCGTGGCCAATGCGTAAAAGGCAAGGTAAGCCCGAGTGGTTTAAAATAAAGTTTTCGGTTTCGGGTACAGGTTCGCCATTAAAAATGATACCCTTTACGGGGATGTTTCTTGCTTTTAATAGCTCGATAGATAATAGTGTATGGTTAATGCTGCCCAAATAATTTTGGCTTACCAGTATTACTTCTACATTTAGTTGGGCTATTAAATCTATCACCAAATGGGTATCATTTAAAGGTACCATAAGCCCGCCAGCACCTTCGATAACCAAATTATATTGGGTTTCGGGGAGTTTAAAATCACTTAGTTTTATTTCGATGCCATCAATTTTTGCAGCTGCATGTGGCGATGCAGGCGTATTAAGCCGATACGCTTCGGGGTAAAAAACCGATTGTGTGTTGCTTACCAAAGCCTGTACGGTGTGGGTATCGGTTTGGTGCAAGTCGCCCGCTTGTACGGGTTTCCAATAATGGGCTTGTAAGGCTTCGGTTACAATTGCCGATGCAATGGTTTTACCTACATTGGTACCTATGCCTGTGATAAAATATTTTTGTGGTTTCATTATTTTATATACGTTTTTTTAGGGTAATAATGCCTCTTTTTACTTCTTTATTTCGCTCATATTCAATATAAAAACTTTTATTGTTTTGAGATTCAAAAAGCTGGATAATTTCTTCTAAGCTCATTTCTTTTACTTTTTTTAAATTTATAGCAAGCAATTCATCATTTTTTTTGATGCCTATTTCTTCGGCGGGCGAGTTGGGTTCAACACGGTTTACAAAAATACGGTCGAGCTTTTCGCCACCTGCAAAAAGTTCCAGCCCGCTCATATCATGCTCGAAAGGGCTTTTAAAATTTATATTGGGTTTAAGGTACATAAAGCCCCCTTGGTAATCAAAAATAATGTTAAATTTTTTCATTAATACATTTCCAATGCTTCCGTTTCGGGCAATACTATATGTTTTTGATGCCACATCTTTATAATCAGGGAAAGCGCAAATGGGTGTGTTTACGGTAAATTTACCAAGGCTTATGTTTTTTAAACGACCCAAAAAGCCCCCAATATTACCATTAAGGCCTATCCCTAAATTTGCGGCGATATAAGTGGCGGGTAAGGGAAACGGGTTTTCGTTATATGTTTCGAGCGATATGGCATGGCCAGCACCGGTATCAACCAGCATTTTTATCGGGTATTTTTTCTTTGCCAGGGTTTCGGTACTTAGCTGGCAGTAGGGTTTGTTGTTTTCGATAGTAATAGGTATTTTATTGTATTTTTTTGAGATTTTTTTTTGCTTATTGGCATATAAATATATGCTGCCTGCTTCGTAAAATACATGTACTTTAAAACTTGCAAAAAAATCGTAGCCAATTAAACCATGTATAGGTATGCCCGCATAAGCCGAAAGGTTAAACACATCTTCATCTAAAATGGCTGCTGGCAATTGCTCGGATAGGGTATTGCCAATTTGTACGTTCAAAGCTGTGAAACTGGAAAAAAAATCGTAGCCAATTAAACCATGTATAGGTATGCCCGCATAAGCCGAAAGGTTAAACACATCTTCATCTAAAATGGCTGCTGGCAATTGCTCGGATAAGGTATTACCAATTTGTACGTTTAAAGCTGGCGTTAAGTAGGCATCCACATCGGGCTTTTCGCCCAAGCCACTAATTTTTATTTTTTTCATGTATTGGATTTTTAGCGAATCGCGAAGTCCGGGGGCGGTAATTAAAAATATACCCACACCAGTATCTAGCACTAAATTAAAGGGCCCTTTATTGTTTATATAAGCCTCTACTACCATAAGGCCACGCACTTTTTTAAACGATAATTGCTCGGTATTACGATTGTATATAAATTTAAAACTGTTTTGTGCTACAATATTTTGGCTACAGGCACAACACAGCATTACCCATACTATTTTTTTTAAATAATTTGAAATACAATGTTTTAGTTTCACCTTTATGCTTCGTTTTTAAATAAGTGGGTATGTATTTTATTTATAACCTAAATTCGATTATTAAACAATAGTATAATTTGCTGTAAATCAATGTTATTTACGATTTTAATGCGTTAACGACGATAGCGGCATCCTTTTTTTACGCCAAATCTCCCCCTTTGGGGGGCGGGGGGATAGACAAATAAAAAAAGATATAGCGGACGGCGTGTTAAAACGCCCAAATCATCACTAAAAATATAAAAAAAATGGTTTAATAATCAAACTCAGCTTTATAAATTTTTGATGAGGCTTACACCACATATTCTAAATATATTTGTTTTAAAACTTGCATACCTTAAATAATGAAAAAATTTTATTGGATACCTATTATTGCGCTTTTTTTATTAAATGCCTGCGCTGTACAAAAAAAAACATTAATTAATTCGCTGATAAATAATGGCTTAAATAACCCTGCTTTTTCAAATTATCAAATCGGGTTTTCGTTGTATGATTTAACCACCCAAACGCCTGTATTTGAAAAAAATGCAAACAGGTTTTTTATACCCGCATCAAACACCAAGTTACTTACTTTTTATGCAGGCTTATGCGCCCTGGGCGATTCGGTATCAACCATAAAATATTACACACACAACGATTCGTTATTTATTTATCCCCAAGGCGACCCAGCTTTTTTACATCCTGCTTTCCCTCATCAGCCAGCATTTGATTTTTTAAAAAACAATCATAAAGATATTTTTTTGGTTTGCGATACTTACTTGGGTAAAAAATTTGGTTTCGGCTGGGCCTGGGACGATTATAACCGCAGCTACGCCACCCAAATTACCGAAATGCCATTATATGGCAATATGATGGTTTTAAGCTATACACAAGGGAAATTAAAAATAGTACCCGATTTGCCCGCTATGTTTTTGTGCGATACCGCATCGCAAAGCGAATTAAACGAAGCCCAAAGGGAAGAAACAAATAATAATATAAAGCTACCTACAATATTTAAAAATAATTTTAGCCAAAAAATACCCCTGTACTTGGATAGTAAAACGGCTTTGGTATTGCTATCGGATACTTTACTGGCAACAGGGCTAATTACCAAAGAGGTAAAAGCTATTGCATACACGGCTAAACTTAAAAACGCTAAAAAAATATACACCACAGCTACCGATACATTATTTAAACACATGCTACAGCAAAGCGATAATTTTATTGCCGAGCAATTGCTACTTTGTATTGCCTACAATAATAACCTAGCAACCAAGCAAGATAGCGTTATAAAATATATTAAAACCAGTTTTTTAGACTTTTTGCCCGATACCTTGCAATGGGTAGATGGCTCGGGATTATCGCGAATGAACTTAAACACCCCTCGAAATTTTACCACTTTATTAAAAGCCATTTACCTAAAAGCAGGCGAAAAAAAGTGTTTCGAGCTGTTATCCACCGGCGGTGTAAATGGCACATTAAAAAACCGATTTAAAGATGGCGGTAAGCCTTACATATATGCCAAAACAGGCACATTATTAAACAATTATAGCCTTAGTGGTTTTTTAATTGGCAATAGCGGCAAGCGTTACGCCTTTTCGTTTATGA
>JAAFJW010000186.1 GCA_013298995.1 Sphingobacteriales bacterium
CCTAAATAATTTTTTAAACAAACGAGTTCTGTACTACCAAACCTAGCTATCATACAAGGCGTATCGGATATTAAAGCATCATAAATGATTTGCGAAGCAATGGCTGGGTCTTGAATGCAATCGGGTACGCTGTTTTTATTTTTATTAAAAATTTTTCTAAAAATTTTTAATAATTTAATTGAGTATTTGTTCATTTTAATTTTTTTAAATCAGCCCAGTGCTTGTATAAAAAAGGAATTCTACGCCATTGGTATAATAATTTTAATTTTAATGTGCGCTTGGGTGTATCTTTTACAAAACCACGTATCTCAAAATCTATTACAATAGCATGTTTTTTAAATAAATCAACCACAGGTTCGTACCATCGTCCTTGAATAATGCCTGTAAAAATATAAGGAATAATTTCAAATTCATTTAATTTGACCCAACTTTTATCTACCCCAAAAATTTGGGGTTTAAGTATTGCGGCTCTTTGCGACCCAAACTCTTCAAATTGCCAAGCGTTTTCGTAGGTGCGCAAAAGTTTTAATAAAGTTTCTTTTTTCCATAATGCGGCTTGGCAACTTACTAGATACCTTTGTTTAGGTAATACCGAAAACAAACCTTCGTATTTTTCTGATTTTTTATCGTTTATTAAGCCTTGGTCTGTTAAGTGTATGCACTCTATGTTTGTATGTTGTTGCATCATTTGCACATATTTTTCAACTAAATCGTTTTTTACAAAATCTTTTAAAAAATAATCTTCTTGCATATAAAGTACAATATGGGTGTCAATGTTGTTTAATGCCCTAATTAAGCATTCGCTCCAAGTTATTTGTTGTTGGGGCGTGTTTATGTTGTTTTGTACGCTTATAATATTTAACCTTGGGTAAGTAAATGTTTTGGTTTCGGTATTTAGGTATATTTTGCCAGTATATTGTGGCCAATATTGTTTAAATAATTTAAAAAATGGAAGCCAGCAATCTTCAAACTTGTCGCAGGTATTAATTAATATAGCGTATGAATTCATTTTTTTTAAATTTAATTAATTGGCTAATGTTATTGTAGTTACCCTTCGTTGCCTATATTTTTCGATTTTTTTTGTAACTAATTCGTTTAAAAAGTACGAAAACAGTATGGTAATAATGGCGGTTGTGGTGCCTATGCTTTGTAAAATAGGGATATGGGTTTTTTGTATAAGTATTAATAAGGTAATATGCGACATATACATAGGGTACGATAATTCTCCAATTTTTAAATCGAACGTATTATTTTTAAATTTTATAAAAATAAATGGAATTAAAAATGCTACAATAAAAGGATAAGCTACGTAAGCTATGCTTTGGTTTAACCATTGGTAAGTAATGGTTAAAATTACCACGAATGGCAAGGCTATTAGCTTAACACGGTTAATAAAATTGGTTTCTAAGTTTTTTATAGTTACATAAAACCTGTACACAAATATTCCGACCAAAAAGTACATTAATTCGCTTGGGAAAAAGCGGTAACTCCAGGGGTCTTTATACATACCAAAATAATACAATGTTGCCCTAATTAAAACAGAAACCATTAAAATACCCAACAGCACTTTATTGCTTCTTTTTACGAGAAACGGAGCCATAAGGTAAAAAGTAATTTCGAGGCCAATGGTCCACGCTTGTGGTAAAAACAAAAAACGCATCATAGCGTTTGGGCTGGTATGAAAGTTTTTTACAAACGAAATAGAACCATCGGCATTTAAGCCTAAAAAAATAAACCAATCTTGAAAAACAAGAAATATGCTAGACATACAATACCATAAAAAAGTAGGTATAGTCATCGATTTGTTTGATAAAGCGGTTAATAAGCCATTAATTTTTTCGGACCCGACCGCACCCGATTTAAAAAAAGAAAACAAGCTAAACGAAACAGCCATAGCTAAAATGCACCAATATATAGGGTATAATTTTAATAGCCTATTGCTAATAAATAAGTAAAAAGAGGCGTTTTTGCCCACGTATTTTTCGGTTAAAATAAGTGCCATATAAAAGCCCGAGATAATAAAAAAAGTTTGTACTGCTACATCGCCACTTACTAGCTGAAGGCCAAAAATTGCCGATGCGTGTGCAATAATTACAGCCAAGGCCAGCATAAAACGTATTACTCCCATATTTTATAAATTTAAACTACATTTTAAAATCAATGTTTTTTACGGGCTTGCAGGGGTTGCCCGCAGCAAATACGCCCGACGGTATATCTTTGCTAACCACACTGCCTGCCCCAATAATAACATTAGAACCAATGGTTACCCCTGGCAAAATAATTACCCCTGTGGTTATCCAAACATTGCTACCTATAGTAACAGGTTTTGTTATTACGGTATGAAAATCTGCGAGGTCGTGGGTTGATGTAATGATTGTGTTTTTATACGAAAAACTTACATTGTTGCCCATACTTACCAAAGCATAATCTAAAATAAAGGTATCGGCTAGGCTTACGTTGTGGCCTAATTTTAACTTTCCGCTTGTGCAATAAAACTTATTATTAAACTGTGTAGAAAGCGGGATGCCAATTTCTTTACAAATTTTATTTTTTAAAAAAGATAATTTATTTACCAATGGTAGCGCATACAATTTAAAACACAATTTAACTATTGGTTTTAAAGCTGGTAACGAACTATTCCTCATGTTATATTTTTCCATTGTAGTATCTTTATGCTAAAACTTAATTTATCTATTTTATTTAATAGACCGAGCAAATGGTTGTTTTAAAATATTTGATAACTTATGTATTTATTAAATAATGCTTTTTTTTAACCGTAATTTTCCCGACAACAATGCTCCAACTTGTTTGATTTTTAATCGTTCATTTTGCGAAAAGCCTACTGTATAAACAATTATTGCATAAGAGATTGTACCTATTAAAACTACCAAAAACAACCGCATATAGCTAATATCGAGCAATAAACAAGGTATTAGTGCTATAAAAAAAACCAGTATAAGCGAAATAAAACACCTTAACACTACATTGGTAAGAAACTCTTTAATAGATAAATGACAATTTTTATGGGTATAATACAAAGTAATACCCGACGACAGTATGGCATAAATAATAAATACCACGTACATACTATAAGGCGGATAGTTAAACTTGAACAGTATAAACGATATTGTTAACGGAAAATAAAGTAATACGGAAGACCATATTTGATAAGCTTTTATATTCCCCTGTGCCGATATAGCCGACGTTAAAGGAATAAATAATTGCTCGATAAGGCCTTTTATTAATAAAAGTCTACAAAAAATAATGGCATAGTTGGGTACATTTTTTAGCCAAAGCTTAAAAATAAAGGGTAGCTCTAAAAAAAAAGGGATGTATAAAATCATTAATAAAAAAAAGGATACTTTACTGCCCATCATGGTTGCTTTTAGCATTAAAGATCGGTCGCCAGCTCCTTCACTTTTATCAATCATTGGGTTTAATGCTTTAATAAGTGTGGTGGCAAATACATTTAATTGTCCATTAATTTGGATAGCAACGCCCTGTGCTGCATTAACTACGGTACCAAAAAAAACATTTAGTACAATAGTTGTTCCATAATTAACCAGCATACTACTTGCCGACCCCATTAACGACCATCCCGCAAAACCACCAATCTCTTTCAACAGGCTTTTATCGAAATATTTACGGAAATTTAACACACACTCTTGGTAGTAACGGTGGCAGTAAATACGCCGCAAAATGAGTAAAAAAACAGACAAGGCTGCTGTTAATAAG
>JAAFJW010000187.1 GCA_013298995.1 Sphingobacteriales bacterium
TTACCCTACCGCCAATATTTTTGTAGAAGAAAGCTATAAACTTATTCCATCCGACGGGATTTATGCCGTAAAAGTATATATTGATACCTGCAACGTTAAAAATAAAAACCAAGAAATAAAAAATCCATTTGCACCCAACATTACCCAGTTACCACACCTAATTACTGATGCAGCTACTGTAAAATGCTATATTGGTATGGCTTATATAGGCCACAGGCCTACCATAAATGGCATGAGCCAAAATATCGAAGTAAATATATTCGATTTTAATGCCGATATTTATCATCAAAGTATTAAAATAGAATTTATGCACTTTATAAGGCATGATATTAAATTTGATGGTTTAGCCGCCTTAACCCAGCAGCTAGAGAAAGATAAGGAAGCAACTTTAGCGTATTTTAAATAAAGATTAATCATAAAAAAATAAGTGATGAACAAAGACCACGAAAAATTAATGACCGATTTACAGCGGATACTTGCCACGCAAGATTTTAAATCGGAAGAAGAATTAAATGCCTTTTTAAATAAATTAATGGAGCAAGAAATCCCATCTTTCCCTACCGAGGCTTTAAGTTTTGAAGAACAAGCTCAAGATTTGGTTTACGAGGCCTATAATTTACCGCCTGTAAAAGGAAAACAAAAAGTAATACAAGCACTTGAATTAGATTGTGATTGTATTGCAGCATACGAATACTTGGGCTTAAAAGACCCTATTATTGAAATGAGCATCGCTTATTTTAATATGGGTGTAACTATTGGTAGGGAAATTTTTGGTGGCGAGTTTTTAGAAGAGTATAAAGGTATGTTTTGGGGAATACACGAAACCCGCCCTTTTATGCGCTGTATGCAAGGCTACGCTAGCTCATTGTATAGCCTAGGCAAGGTTGAGGAAAGTATCGCCATAATGGAAGAAATGATAGAACTTAACCCCAATGATAACCAAGGGATAAGAGACTTATTAATGCTTTATTTGCTTGAGATAGGTGAGCATGAAAAATTTGAAACTTATGTAACTATGTTTAAGGACGAGCAAAGTGCTTTTTATTTATTTAACAAAGCATTATCGGCTTTTATAAATAAAGGCGAAGGGATGGATGCCAACCGAAAATTAAGCCTTGCAATAAAACACAATAAATTTGTAGCACCAAAAATAGTGTCAGCTAAAGAAATTAAAAATTTACCCGATAGCCATGGCTTTGGCGATGAAAACGAAGCAGATTATTATGTGTTTTTTGCCCAAGATATTTGGCAAGATATAGAAGGAGCGATAGATTGGTTGAAAAAACATTATGTAAAGTAATGCGTTTAAGTAAATAAAGCAGTTTTAAATATTAAATTGCTTTTTTAATTGCCAATATTATGAAACTATTTTACACCTTATTAATGTCTGTAGCCTCTTGCTTTGGAGGTAGTAAACCCATATCAAAACCTACAAATATGACTATTGAAAACAATGCTAGCAACGATTTTTACAAATTTAAAATGAATGCCATTGATGGCAAGGTAATTGATTTTGCAAAATATGCAGGTAAAAAAGTGCTTATTGTAAACACCGCAAGCGAGTGTGGTTACACCCCCCAATATGCCGAACTACAAAAACTACACGAACAATATAGCGATAAAGTTGTTGTTTTAGGTTTTCCCTGTGATGATTTTGGCGGGCAAGAACCTGGTGCTAATGTTGCTATTGAGCATTTTTGTAAAAAAAATTACGGCGTTACTTTTCAGTTATTCGAGAAATTAAGCGTTAAAGGCAAAAGCATTTCACCGCTATACAAATGGCTTACTGATAAAAATAAAAACGGCTGGAACGAGCAAGCCCCCACTTGGAATTTTTGCAAATACCTGATAAACGAAAAGGGGGAACTTATAAAATTTTTTCCTAGTGCTGTAAGCCCAATGGGTAAAGATGTAATTGAAGCCATTGCGAAATAAAAAAATTGTTCCAATTGGTTTATTTCGATTTGAAACTTGACCTAGGCACTTCTGCCTACAAAACAGGCAAAAATTGTTGAGCAGGGTAAAAAAACAGGATTAAAAATTTAAAATAAAAACGGAATTAAAGTTGGTTAAGCCCAAATTTTTGCGCTAGTGCATTCAAATCATTTACTACGGCATCAATTAAGGGTATTCCGTTAAGTGTGCGTTCTGTTTCGGCTTGGGTTTCGGGTTCGCCAGGTATAATTACAGGTTGGCCTGGGTTAATGGGTGTGGCGGCTTTGAACCTTGTTATCCAGTTATCTAAATGGGTTTTAAAATCTTCTATCGGCCTAAAACCATCAACCCGCATAGCACCTAAAAAATGGCCAATTCCTTGGCCAGGTTGGTTATCTAGCGGGTCTAAAAAAGCTACAAAAGGGGGCACCCATGGGCCATAACTTGCGCCCGAAAGTACGGCCGAAAGTATATCAACCGTGGCACTTAGGCCAAAACCTTTGTGGCTACCATGTTCCCTATCGGAGCCCAAGGGCAGCAATGAACCTCCGTTTTTTAAGTCGGCAGGGTTTAAAGTAGCTTTGCCTTCTTTATCTTGTACCCAACCCTGTGGTACGTTTTCGCCTTTGCGTTGGGCAATTTCTAGCTTGCCATTTGCAGCGGTTGATGTAGCCATATCTATTACCAACGGGGGGTATTTGCCCGCTGGGAAAGCATAGCATATTGGGTTAGTGCCCAGCATACGTTCGCTCGAAAAAGTGGGTGCAACCAGTGGGCTAGCATTGGTTATGGCAAAGCCAATCATATCTTTTTGTGCCGCCATTAAAGCATGGTAAGTAGCTATGCCAAAGTGGTTGGAGTTTTTTACGGCCACCCAGCCCGAGCCATATTTTTCGGCTTTTTGTATCGCAACTTGCATAGCAAAAGGGGCAACCACAAGGCCTAGGCCTGCATCGCCATCAATGGTGGCAGTGCTGGCGGTTTGGTGTACTATTTGTATATTGGGTTGGGTATTGATGCGTTTTTTCTCCCACAGGCGCACATATCCCGTAAGGCGGGCTACGCCATGAGAATCTATTCCCCGTAAATCGGATTTTATAAGTACATCGGCAGCTAGGGTAGCATGTGCCGCCGAGCAGCCCATTTTTAAAAATACGTTTTCGGTAAAGGCTCTTAATACAGATGCTGAAAAGGTAAAATATTTCATTATTGTAAAATGGTAAATTTAAAATCTAAAGGCTTAAAATTTTTGATAAGTTGGGCAATAAAATCATCGCCGTATTGTACATAAAATAAGCCAAAGTTTTCGGTACGTTCTTGCAATTGTTGTTGCGGAAAAAGTAGGCTTTTTATTTTATCAATATCGGCCATAGCCTCATTAAAATTTCGTTTTTCGGCTTTTAATAACTTTTTTTCGAGGTTTTTTATGGCCTTATGCAAACGTGTTTTTATAGCTTCGGCACTGGGCGATAACGAGGCATCTATTTTATGGCTACGCAGTTTTAGGCTTTCGAAAATGCAATTTAGGCTACGCCATTCGTCATCTAAGCTTAAATTATGGGAGGTATGGGCTTTGATAAAACTGTTTTTTAGCGTAAGCGTATCGGTAAAAACATCAATAGGTTTTAGTTGCAGTTTTTGCAATTTATGTTGCACCTTTTGGGGGATAAGCATTGCCGAATTGCGTAATATTACGATAGGGAAATCAACACCATAATAACCAAAAGTAGCTTTTAATTGCAACCAATAGGTAACTTCGGCAGCACCGCC
>JAAFJW010000188.1 GCA_013298995.1 Sphingobacteriales bacterium
CCGATACGGGTATGGTTAAAACCCAAGCCCAAAGCAAGCTAATGGTTACGCCCCAGCGCACCGCCGATACACGTTTAACCAAGCCTACACCAATAATAGCCCCCGTTAAGGTATGTGTGGTTGATACTGGTATGCCAAAATGCTCGGTAATACCAAGTGTTATAGCACCAGCAGCTTCGGCACCTACACCCTCAAGTGGTGTTACTTTAGTGATTTTTGTACCCATTGTTTTTACAATGCGCCAGCCACCACTCATGGTGCCTATGGCAATTGCGGCGTAGCAAGAAAGGGGAATCCATTCGGGCATTGTATCGCCATTGTTAAGCACTTTTGCGGCTACCATGGCAATATAAATAATACCCATTACTTTTTGGGCATCGTTACCACCGTGGGTAAAACTTAATGCCGCCGAAGATGCTAACTGTAATCTTTTAAACCATACTTCGGCTACTGCTGGCTTTGCGTTTTTAGCAATATTTATAATAATAAGGGTTATTACAATAGAAATAGCCATACCTAATAACGGTGCCAATACAATAAATGAAACTACTTTTATTATTGGACCAAAGTTTACAGCTTGCATCATACCATCGCCCAAAATTAAGGCATTGGCCATACCCGCACCGGCAAAGCCCCCAATTAAAGTGTGTGATGAGCTAGATGGGATGCCATAATACCAAGTTAATAAGTTCCATAAAATGGCGGCCAATAAACCTGAAAGTATAACTTCCAAGGTAATATATTGCTCGAAAACAGTTTTGGCAATAGTATTGGCTACTTTATGCTCGGTAAATACAAAATAAGCGGCAAAATTAAATAGTGCAGCCCAAAGTACGGCCATAGTGGGTGTTAAAACTTTGGTTGATACAATGGTGGCTATAGAGTTTGCAGCATCATGAAAACCGTTTATAAAATCGAAGCCTATGGCCAAAATTATAACCAGAACAAGTAAAGTGGTAACCATTTATTAAAGTTTAATTTATTTTATGCGTTTTTAATCAAAATAGATTCTAACACATTTGCAACATCTTCGCACATATCGGTAGCGGTTTCCATAGCCGATAATACCTCTTTGTACTTAATAATCGTTTTGGCATCTTGCTCGTAGGTAAACAATTCGCCCACGGCTTTATCAAAAATATAATCGGCTTGGTTTTCGATGTTGTTTATTCTTATGCAAGCATCAGCAATAATACGTATGCTTTTATAGTTTTTTAGTTCAACAAGTGCTTTGGAGACTTCGGTAGTGGCTTGCAAAATAAAACCAGCCAATTTTTTTATGGGCTCGGTCATCTCAATTACATTATACAAATTCATTCGCGAGGCCGAACCATGGATATAATCGGCCACTTCATCTAACGCCGAACCTAGTGCATGTATATCTTCTCTATCAAACGGAGTAATAAAATTTTTACCTAATTCTATATAAATTTGGTGGGTAATATCATCGCCTATATGCTCTAAATCGGCAATTTTCTTGTAAATGCGTTCTCTTTGCTCGGTATCATGTGGGTTAGAGTTTACCAACTCAACTAATGATTGAGACATGGCTACCAAGTTAGCTCCAGATTTTTCGAATAAGGGAAAAAATTTTTTATCTTTTGGTGTGAAGTAAGAAAACAGGTTGTTCATTTGCTATGGTTGTGCTATTTTTATTTCTTTCAAAGCTACAATACCTAATGTTAATATAGTATTAAGAATATGGCATAAGTTAATTACCTAAAATAGGTAGGTTTAATAATGGTTCGGTTACTTTTTGTAGGGTAAACCCAAAGGTAGAGCCTACGCCTTCGGTACTGCGTACGTTTATGGTTTGTTGGTGCGCTTCAACAATATGTTTTACTATGGCTAAACCCAAGCCCGAGCCACCAATTTTTCGGTTACGACTGGCATCGGTACGGTAAAACCGCTCGAATAAACGGGGTAAATATTTTTCTTCTATACCAATACCATTATCAGTTATTTCTACAAGTATTTGATCGTGTAGTTTAAAAATGGTAATGGCCGTTGTGCCACCTTCTTTGCCGTATTTAAACGAGTTATCAATAAGGTTTACAAGCACTTGGCGTATTTTTTCTCTATCGGCATTTACCATTGTATGCTGGTTATATTTTTCTTTTAAAAGCATGGTAATTTGGTGTTTTTTTGCTTTTAGTTCTAGCGATTCCATTACCTCTTTTATTAAAGTAAGCAACTCAAATTTTTGATATTCGATGGGTAATTCGCCGCTTTCGAGTTTTGATATTTCGTTTAAATCTTTGATAAGATAGCTTAGCCTATCCACGTTTCGGGATAGCTTATCTAAAAAATTTTGTGCCATTTCGGGCTCGTCAATTGCACCGTCTTTTAAAGCTTCTACATAACCTTCGATGGCAAAAAGAGGCGTTTTAAATTCGTGTGATATGTTCGAAAGAAACTCTCGCCTAAACTGTTCTTGCTTGCGCAGGTCGTCGATTTCTGATTTTTTATCTCTTGCCCATTCTTTTACTTCTTGCTCTACATCGTTTATTGGGTCGGCCGATACATACTCGCCTAGCGCATCTTTTAAATCTTTGCCCAGCTTTAAACTGTGTATCATTTTGTAAATGATTTTTATTTTAGAATAAACGTATTTTTCTATCAAAAAATAAAAAACAACATAGCTCACCACAAACGAAATGCCTAAGGCTATAAAAAAATAGTTCAACTTATGCTGAAAATATAAGTTTACACAGCCAATAGAAAAACTTACCGCCAAGGCGTTTAAAAATACGAGAGTGCGTAATTTCATAGGCGCAAAGTAGGATTTTTTTTGCTATACACCTAGTAAAAAGTTATTGTAGGAGTGTAATTTATGCGCACAGATTTTTCATTTGTATTTGCACCATATAAGTTGAATGCGAAATTTCACATTTGTGCATCTCCCTTTCGGGAAGAACAAGATGGGGATTTTACACATGATAAATTCTTAAAATTCTACTACCTTTTTAATTTCCCTTTATACGTTTTCTTAAATTTCTCGAACCTTGGCAACGATACATTTTTAACATAAGGGTTGCCTGTATCGTGTTTAATATAATCTTGGTGATAATCTTCGGCTTTATAAAAAGCCTTTAGCTGCTGCAGTTCGGTAACCAATGGATTTTTAAACCTTTGTGAGCTACTTATATCTCTGATAGCCTGCATGGCAATTTCTTTTTCGGCGGGGGTTTGATAAAACAAAACGGAGCGGTACGATGAGCCTTTATCAGGTCCTTGTTGGTCTTTGGTAGTAGGGTCGTGTGAGGCAAAAAAAACGTTCACCAACTCTTTATAAGAAATTATTTTAGGGTTGTAATAAACCAAAACCGTTTCGGCATGGCCCGTAGTTTCGGTGTTTACCTTATCGTAAGTAGGGTTTATGGTAGTGCCACCTGCATAGCCTGATATGGCCTCATTTACACCCTCCACGGCTTCAAAAATATGCTCCGAACACCAAAAACAACCTTCGGCAAATGCAGCTACAGCTTGGCCTTTCGGCGGATTTAGGCTTAACTTTGCGTCTTTTTGTGTACTCGTTTGCCCATTGCCATTACA
>JAAFJW010000189.1 GCA_013298995.1 Sphingobacteriales bacterium
TAGCGCACAAACAAGAACCAATGTTTTTAGTGCTTTTAATTACATTAATAACCAAGACCTTTGGTACGGCAACGCAAAAAATTACGTGTATGTAATGAATATGCTTGGCGCAGGCGGTGTAGAAAATAGTTACATCGTAATAATAATAAGACATGGTATATTGCTGTTTGTTTTTATTTTTATACTTTATTATTTTTTTATTGCTAAAAAAATTAAAAATCATTTGTTATTTAACAAAACAATAATTTTTATATCATTTATACTGGTTGGATCAATGAATAATTCATTAGCCATTGTAACCCCATGGAGCATTTTTATTATATGTGTGAGTGTGTTTCCTAAACAAAAAAAAGAGACACAAAAAACAAAAGCCCCTATTTATATATCTCGTTAATAATTAATTATATGCCCTACTTATATTGCAAAAAAAAATACCATTTAATTTAAAATCCAATGATTTACATTATCATACCCGTTTTTAACCGTTGGCATTATACCAATGCTTGCTTACAAAGCCTCGTAAAACAAACATATACAGCGTATAAAATAATTGTGGTGGACCATGGCTCTACCGATAATACCAGCCAGTATATAAAAAATAACTACCCCAATGTTATGGTACTTACAGGCGATAGCAGCATGTGGTGGACAGCCGCAACCAACTTAGGGGTAAAAAAAGCACTAAGCCTATCTACCAGTAACAGCGATTATATACTATCTATAAACAACGATTTAATTGTAAACCCTAATTATTTACAATCGTTGTTTGATGCGGCACAAGCCAAGCCACACAGCATTATTGGTAGTGTAACGGTTGATGTAAATAACCCCGACCAATTAGATTATGCAGGAACTAAATGGAATCCGTGGACGGCAAAATATAAATTAGTAATTCCGTTACCACAATTGCTCAGCAGCGTTCAGCAACAACACCACTTTATCCAGTCCGATATGTTACCCGGCCGTGGTACACTATTTCCTATCAGTGCCTTTATACAAATAGGCTTGTACGACGATATTCATTTTCCACATTACATGGCCGATGAAGATTTCTCGCTACGTTGCATTAAGGCTAATTATACCCTGTGGGTAAATACCCAAGCCGTTGTTTTAAGTGCTTTGGATGATACAGGGTTAAACAAAGTACATACAAAAAAAGGAATTAAATTTTGGGTAGATACCTTTACCTCAATTAAATCGGCCAATAAGTTTTCGGTACGTTGGAACTGGGCATTAAAACATGGTAAAATACCGGTTTTATATTTTTGCTTAGATACTTTACGTGTAACCATTTCGCAAATTAGAAACATATTTTAAAGGCAATTAATACTGTTTCCAAATTTTAAGTACTAAGCCAGGTTTTTGCGTTATTGCATTGGTTTTTCCTTTAGAATAACCAAAGTGGGCTTGTTTTTTTAATAAACCAATGTTTTATTTACATTTATTCTACCTTAGGTTAATCAGTTTTTTGTTATGCACTAAAATTTTTTTATATAATTATTGGTTGTACTCAAAATTAAAGCTATTTTTGAACAAAACATAAGTGTTTTACCTGCCTTGTAAAAACAAAAAAGTATGAAAAAAAAATTATTGGTTTTTCACCAAGCTTTAGCTCCCTACCGTATCGATTTATTTAATACCTTAAACACAAATTTTAATTTACAGCTCTATTTTATAGAAAAACAGGTAAGCAACCAAGCCTTTGACCAAGAAGCACTAAAAAAACAACTTAATTTTACTCCATTTTATCTCGATAAAGGCTTAAAATTGGGTAAAAGAAAAATTAAATACGGGCTTCACACCCTAATAAAAAAGTTTAATCCAGATATTGTTTTTACGGTAGAATACAGCCCCACTACTTTTTTTGTATATCTAATAAAAAAAATATTCGGCTATACTTTTAAAATATATACCGTATGCGATGATAGCGTAGATATTGCCAACAAGTGCTGTGGCATACGTAGAATATCTAGAAATATACTTTTCCCAAGGTTAGATGGTGCCATAGTACTTAATAAAGAAGTAGCCGACTGGTACGCAAAAAAATATAAAATAAACAACAAATGTATAATTACGCCTTTAGTTTACGAAGAAACAGGCTTTAAAACCCAACTCCAAGCAGCACTTGAGTTATCAAACCAATTATTAATTAACCATAACCTAATTGGCAAGCAATGTATATTTTTTGTGGGTAGGTTAGCCAAAGTAAAAGGCGTAGATGGCCTTATAAAAGCATTTTCGCTAATACATAAAAAAAATCTGCAAGCGGTATTGGTTTTGGTAGGCGAGGGAGAATTTTCGCCATATTTAAAAGACCTTACAGTGCAATTAAATATTGCACACAAAGTAATGTTTGTAGGCCGCCACGAAGGGCAGGCACTATATGCATGGTATAACATAGGCCAAATTTTTGTATTAAACAGTACTTACGAGCCTTTTGGCGCAGTGGTTAACGAAGCTTT
The DNA here is from genome assembly GCA_013298995.1 of Sphingobacteriales bacterium. GTDB lineage: Bacteria > Bacteroidota > Bacteroidia > Sphingobacteriales > Sphingobacteriaceae > Pseudopedobacter. Next base: position 2,463 of record JAAFJW010000189.1, read on the forward strand.
ACTTGCCGGGGCAACGGTAATATGCAGTAAATTAGCTGGTTCAGCTTCCATGATTATTTCAGGGGAAAACGGAGATTTAATAAACCCACACAATACCGAAGCGTTAGCACAACGATTACAAAAAACATTATCACATACCGAGCCATTGCAAATTTTAAAACATATTAGGCCATCAAAGATGAGCGTTTGTTTTCAACAAACAATGCAAAGCCTAACCAATTCGTTAAACGCAAATAATTAATGTAAAAAAAATACATATTTTAACATAAAAAATGTATTTTGCAAACCCAATTATTATGTTATGATGTCTTTAAGCTTAGCCCCTGTTGTACTTTTTGTTTATAACAGGCCAATACATACCCAAAAAACAATACAAGCATTACAAGCCAACAATTTAGCTAATGAAAGTGATTTATATATTTTCTCCGACGCCCCCAAAAACGAACAAGAATTTGATGCCGTAAAACAAGTACGAACGTATATAAAAACAATTAATGGCTTTAAAAGCATAAATATTATTGAAAGAGAAACCAACTTTGGTTTAGCAAACTCAATTATATTAGGAGTTACAATGATCATAAATAAATATGGAAAAATTATAGTTTTAGAAGACGATTTATTATTAAGTTCAAATTTTTTAGACTTTATGAATAAATCTTTAGATTTTTATCAGGATAATACAAGTATCCTCTCTGTTTCGGGTTACAATATGGCAGTAAAAAACAATAAAAATATTAAACATGATGTGTTTTTTGCAGGACGTTCTGCATCATGGGGTTGGGCTACTTGGGCGCATCAATGGCAAGGGATAGACTGGGAAGTATCTGATTTTAAATCTTTTTCAAAAAACAAAAAACAAATAAAACGATTTAATTATAACGGCACCGATATGTTTAATATGCTTAAAAACCAACAAACGGGTGCAATAATTCATGGGCAATAAGGTATTGCTACCATCAATTTAAAAACAATTTATTTACTGTGTTCCCTATTGTATCAAAGGTAAAAAA
>JAAFJW010000019.1 GCA_013298995.1 Sphingobacteriales bacterium
AAATTGCACATATAGCCAAGCACATGACCTCCCATTTAGATGGTTACTTGGCCGCCACCCAGCTGGGTATAACCCTTGCTTCGCTAGGCTTAGGCTGGGTGGGCGAATCGGTAATGTCGGCAGCGGTATTAAACTTTTTAGGGATGTTTAATCTCTCTCTCTCAGCGTCGGTAGCTACCAATATTGGTCATATACTTGCTTTTACGATTATTACGGTATTGCATATCGTATTTGGCGAGTTAGCCCCAAAATCGTTTGCCATACAACGCCCCGTAAACACTACGCTTGCCATAGCCCTGCCTTTACAGTTTTTTTATATCTTATTTAAGCCCTTTATTTGGCTATTAAATGGCTTTGCAAATTTTATTTTAAAATTGCTAGGCATTAGTACAGCTGGAGGTCACGAGGCGATACACTCGTCGGAAGAGTTGCAATATTTGTTAGACCAAGGTAAAGAAAGCGGTGCCTTAGATAAAGCCGAACACGAATTGATAAAAAACGTATTCGATTTTAACGAACGTGTGGTAAAAAACATTATGGTACCACGTACCAAAATTTCGGGTATTGATGTAAGTGCTACACAAGAAGAATTGCTAGAGGTAATTATTGCCGAAGGCTACTCACGCATACCTGTTTACGAAGAAACCATTGATAAAATTGTGGGTATTATACATGCCAAAGATATTTTATCATTAATAGTACGGCACCAACCTTTTGTGCTTAAAGATATATTGCGCAAGCCACTTTTTATACCCGAATCGCAAAAAATTAACGATTTGATGGCCGAGCTAAAACTAAAACGCATACAAATAGCGATTGTGTTGGACGAGTTTGGCGGTACGGCTGGTATGGTAACCTTAGAAGATATTGTGGAAGAACTGGTAGGCGATATACAAGACGAATACGACGAAGAAAAACCGATTGTAGAAAAAATATCGGATAACGAATTTATTGTTACCGCATCGGCAACGGTGTATGATGTGAACGAGTTTTTGCCCCACGACTTACCCGAAGACGAAGATTACGATACCATGGTAGGCCTAGTAAGCGAAATTTTTGGTAAAATACCCGATGTGGGCGATGTAAAAGAGTTTAACGGTTACCTGTTTACCATCTTAAAAAAAATAGAGCAAAATGTAGAATCGTTAAAGCTAGATTTACTGGTTAATGAAGCCGATAGGGTGGATATACACTAATTGTTAAATTTTTGTTGCCCTTATTTATCTACACCATCCCACCGTTTACGGGTATATTGGCACCGTTAATGTACATGGCTTTATCTGATAATAAAAAACGTATCGTTTCTGCAATTTCGTGTGCTTGGCCATAGCGCTTAGCGGGTATCATTTCTAAATATTTTTGGCGATAGTTTTCGGGTATGGCAGCAGTCATATCGGTTTGGATAAAGCCTGGCGAAACACATAATACCCTTATTTGGTGTTCGTCATATAACATGCCTGCCTCTTTAGCCAGCGATTTAGAAAACGCCACCAAGCCCGCTTTTGTAGCCGCATATACCGCTTGGAAAGCATTGCCAGTTTCGCCCACGCTAGAGCTTAGGTTTATAATAACGCCACGTTTTTTAAGCCCAAATATTTTCATCGCAACTTTTGATATCATGATAGGGGCTTTTAAATTAAGGGCCAACATTTTATCAATTTCGGCCTCGGGCTGAAAAATGATAGATTTATCTAAAGCAATACCTGCATTGTTTATTACGGCATACAATAAATCGCCATGCTCGTTTTTTAAGCGTTTGCAAAAATTGTTCAGTTCGTTTTTGTCGGATAAATCGGCACATAAAACATAATTACCTGGCGATGCTGGAGGCAAGTTTTCGGCTTTGGTGGCGTGTAAAATAAGGCTATAATCGGCAGCTAGTAACTCGGCCATAGCCAAACCTAGGCCTTTGCTTGCGCCAGTAATTAATACTTTGGGGTTTTCCATTTTTGGGAAGGATTTATTTTGGTTGGGTGCTTTGCAGCATATATCGGCAAAGTAGGGGGATTATACTGGTTAAATGTGGCTTCATTAATTTTGTTGCTCATTTAATTTGGAAATAATTTTTTCGGTTAGTGTTTTAAAATCCATGTATGCGCTTCTAACAGCACCTAAATGAGCACCAATTGCACCATCGGAGGGTTTAAGCAAAAAAATAGGCTTTCTGGTTTCCATTGCCATAGGTATTAAACTATGATAATGTTTTAGTAGCGATAAGCAGTTTTCATCATCTTCAACAGATTTATCTTTTATTATTTGACCTTTTAAAACAGCTTCAACAAAAACGCGAGGTATTCTATTGGCCCATTTTAAATACGATTTTACTGGACGGCTTTCTTTGATACCATGTTGCATGATGACATATCCAAGTGGCTTTATAGCAGAATTTGGGAGTTTTAAATCTTTATCCGGGTTTTCTGATTTCCTTTTATCCCACTCTTTTTTCCATTTATCCAATCTGATGCCTAAATTTTTGAGGCCTTGTAACGAAAATAAATCTGCTGCCATTGGTACCACTACAAAGTCGGCCGCAATAAGTGTTGCCCTATTTATTGCACCAAAATTGGGGCCAATATCAATTACACAGTAATCTGCATTCATACGAATGCCAGCTTCATCAATCACTCTGTAAAAAGACGAAATAATCCTAAAAGCAGCCTCATCGCCATCGTTACATTTCCCCCAATTTTCACTTAGTTTATCTTCAAACATGGATAGTTCTAAGTCGCCAGCTAGTAAGCCTATTTTATCTGATATGTTATGTATTGTTACTGGTTTAATATCACCAATACCTCTATCTAAAGGCTTTACAGCATCTAAAATTGTTGGTCTTTCGCTTTCGTTATCATAAATATCAGCAAGTTTATCATCTGTTAAAAACATAGAAGTTAAATTTGCTTGTGGGTCTAAATCAACAGCCAAACACCTATGGCCTAATTCTGCTAGCATATAAGAAAAATGATAAACCAAAGTTGTTTTGCCTACGCCACCTTTATTATTAAAAAATGCTATTGTTTTCATCTTTGTTTTTTGTAAATGATTACCTCAAAATGGGTTGGTTGGTTAATTATAAAATCGGCGGGTAAGTTACCATTTTTTTCTAACGCCTTTTTTGCTTTCAAAATCCCAACATTAAAAGCATTCATATAACCTAAATTTTTAACCGCTTCGGCTAATACTGGATTTCTATAATCGTTTTTAAAAGGAAAGTTTTCTTGCGTTACAGAACCATAAAGCCCACCAGGATTGCTAATTTCAACCCTATCATCAAATTCGTAAAATTTAATTGGGGCATTAGATTGATAATCTTTGTGTATTATGGCATTAACTAGCAACTCTTTAAATACAGTATGGGGATAGTTGTACACATAATCACCACCTAATTCGGGCAAAACCATTTTTACTACTTGTGTTTTAGCAAATTCGTCGATTACTTTTAATTGAGTAGTTAAGTCTCCTTCAAATTTTCTTTCAAAATCAAAATCACTTGTAATATCGGGTCCTTGGAATTTTACATACTGAACATAAGCACCAGAAATAAAAAATCGAGGATTAGTACCAAACATCAATATAGCAGCATTAGTAGGGCAATCGGCCTTTAAATCATAAAATTTTAAGGAGGCTAACTGCTCTTTGATTTCTCGGCCATTGGCTAATAATGTATCCTCGTCAATGGCTGTAGGCAAATAAATAAGTTTAAAAATTTCAATACTCATATCATTTAAGTTGCTACCATAACAAGGTAAGGTATCCCAAGATGAAGCAAAAGAACTTCTTTTTTCGCTCAATATCCGTTCTTCAACATCGGTGGCATAGCCTTTTCGGGGGCCAATTCTTATACACACTTTTCCTTTAAACCTTGCTGGTGGCAAAAAACTAGGCTGCACCTCTGCTACCGCTACATAACCATCAGGGTATTCAAAACCTGATACTACAATAACTGGCGGCGGCACTATTCGGCCATCGGTTCTAAAATCCATTAGCGTTTGCAATATTCTTTCGTCTCTAGCCAATCCACACCTGCTTCCATCATCATTTACTCCTACAATTAAATAGCCTGGTTTGTTGTGGGCAGGAAAATCATTACAAAACGAGCAGATTGCTTCGCCAAATTTGGTAGCATCATTGGTAGAAATTGTTTTTTCTACGCTATCCTGCTCTGTATCTGCTAATAATTTATCTAATTCCTGTTTCGCTATCATGTTACAAAGTTAATTTCTATTTCCGCTTCTTTTTTATCTTTTTATGCAAGTACAATTTTATTTTGAAAATAGATAAGCGCAAAGCAATTTTAATATTTTAGCACTTTGTTTTATTTACAAAACCATTATTCAACTACGCCTTTTGTATCTTCATCGGATTTTAGGCCAATACGGCTTAATCTTTAAACCTATCGGCCGAGTAAGTGATTTCGGTTTTAAAATGTGGCGTTGGTTTGCCTTTTTCGTCTAGGTTTACAAATACCATTTTTTCGATGGTAAGTATTTTTTGGCGATTTAGCTTATTACGCACCTCGCAAGTTAAGGTAATAGATGTAGTGCCAAAATGGGTTGCCAGTATTCCCATTTCGATAATATCGCCTTGCCTAGCCGAACTTACAAAATTAATTTCGGATAAGTATTTGGTAACAATACTTTTATTATCTAACTGGCAAACGGCGTAAATGGCCGCTTCTTCATCAACCCATTTTAATAATACACCGCCAAATAGTGTTCCGTTGGGGTTTAGGTCTTCGGGTTTTACCCATTTTCGGGTATGGAAATTCATGTTCATAACTTCAATATTTTATTAATTTAAGATTAGCCTATTAAATGCCATAATCCCAAAAAGCATCTTCAATATGGTTAAGTTTATACTCGGTAGCATTGGTAAACAAAACGCTAATAATATCGAACCTAATTTCGCCTTTATGGTCCATTAAATGTATGTACTCGCCAGCGGCTTGGGTTAATAATTGTTGTTTTTTATCGTCCACAAAATCTTCGGGCTGGCCAAAGGTATCGCCTGTACGGGTTTTTACTTCTATAAAAATTATGGTGCTATCTAGGTAAGCAATTAAATCAACTTCGGCTTTTTTATAGCACCAGTTTTGGTCCAGTATTTCGTAGCCTTTGCGTTCCAAATAGGCTTTGGCAATAGCCTCGCCATTATAACCTGTATTGTTGTGTTGTGCCATTATTTAATAATTACCGAGCCTAAATAATTGGAAATATATTTTTCTACCTCTTTTAATTGTAGGTATTCTTTCATTAACTGCAGTTCTTGTTCGTTGCTGTTATCTGCTTGTAATTGTTTTTGTTTGGTGGCAATCATTGTGGCAATTTTTTTCTTTTTTAAGTGAAAAATGGCTCCCATAATGGTAGCTTTTAGGTTTACTTTTTCGTCGGGTACGTTTATATGGTGCATATCGTACCAATTGGCACTTAGCATATAAGGCGATGATATTAAGCTTATTACTAAATCTTTGAGTTCTTTATCGGGATGCTGAATCAACGTTTTTTCGGTGGGCATAATGCCTTTATCTAACTCATCGTGGTAATAAGTGATAATGCGTTCGCACAATTTATCGTTAAAGCTAATATCGCTAAGGTTGGTAATAATATAAGGGCCTATGTAGGTATCGGTCATCCCATCCCAGTTTACCAGTTGGTCGCCATAGCTTATCAAAACCCGTATTAATTCCCGCTCTTGGTATTCATCTGTTATTGGGCTTCGGGCTTCGGGCTGTGGGCTATCGGGCTCTATTGCTGCGGGCAGCGGGCTGTCGGGCAACGGGCTATCGGGCAACGGGCTGTCGAGCTGTGGGCTATCAGGCAACGGGCTGTCGGGCTGCGGGCTACGGGTTGCGTTATAAACTTTTTTGGCTTTTGTTAATTTTATGTTGTTGAGTTCGGCTATTAAAATGCGTTCTTCAACGTTAAGCAAGGCACTACACTCTCGCACAAAAACCGAAGCTTTTATGGCATCGGGTATTTTAGCAATGCTTTCGATAATATCCCTAATTACAGCTGCTTTTTTAATTGGGTCGTTGGTGGCTTCCTTTAGCAGGATTTGGGTTTTAAAAAAAATAAAATCTTGTTGATGTAATTCGATATGGGTTTTAAATGCCGCCGAACCTAGTTTTTGTATGTACGAATCGGGGTCGTGGCCTTCGGGAAAAAGTACTACTTTGGCATTTAAGCCTTCCTCCAAAATCATATCTAAACCCCGCAACGATGCTTTTATGCCCGCCGCATCGCCATCAAACAGTATGGTTACGTTTTTGGTAACCCTAGCCATTATCCTCACATGCTCGGGAGTAAGCGATGTGCCCGATGCCGCCACCACGTTTTCAACACCTGCCTGATGTACCGATAACACATCGGCATAGCCTTCTACTAGGTAGCAATTATCTACATCACGAATCGCTTTTTTGGCCTGAAACAAGCCGTACAGTACGTTTGATTTATTGTAAATATCGCTTTGGGGCGAGTTTACATATTTGGGTACGTTTTTATCGGTTTTTAGGGTGCGGCCACCAAAACCAATAATCCTACCTGTAAAATTATGTATCGGAAACATTACCCGCCCTCTAAACCTATCGTAAACTTTGCCACTATCGTTTTTTACGCTTAGGCCAGTTTCTTCCAAAAACTCGGGGCGGTAACCATCGGCAATGGCTTTATCTTGTAAAGCTGTCCACTCATCGGGCGAGTAACCGAGTTCAAATTTTTTGATAATATCATCCCTAAAACCACGCTCTCTAAAATAACTTAGGCCAATAGTTTGCCCGCTTGGGCTGCCCCACATGGTTGTTTCAAAAAACTTGGCGGCATAGTTGGTAATAATGTATAGGCTTTCTCGCCTATCTACTTGGGCTTGGTATTCGGGTGTGATTTCGCTTTCTTCAATCTCAATATTGTATTTTTGGGCTAAGTATTTTAGGGCTTCGGGGTACGCATATTTTTCGTGTTCCATTACAAAGCTAATGCTATCGCCACCTTTACCACAGCCAAAACATTTATAAATACCCTTGCTGGGCGATACATTAAACGAAGGCGATTTTTCGTTATGGAAGGGGCAAAGCCCTATCATACTTGTTCCTCGTTTTTTTAGTTGTACAAAATCGCCCACAACCTCCTCTATTAAAGCGGTTTCTACAATACGGTCGATGGTTTCTTTCTTAATCATACCTAAAAAACAAATTTGCTAAAAAATAAAGCGGTAGGCAACTATTTTGTGTGAGATAATATGGCTAGGCCAATTTTGTGCCGTTGGTTAATAGCTTGTTTTATGCTAATTTTTTAAACCAAAATGCCTTAAAACTATTTGATGCTGATAAGCTATGCACCAATACAAAATAGTTTTTTTTTGAATTAGTTTACCCCGGGAATTACGAAAAAAACACATTAATATCCATTTTTGGGTATATTTGCCCCTGCGTATTACAAATATGTAGCTCGGATGAGGCAATAAGTTGTAGTTTAACTTTACAATAATTTTACTTTTTATATAAATAGTATTACCTTACTTTGGCTTTGGGCATTTTAAACATTTACTATCATTACAAATGGCAGAAACCACAGATTATAATTTAAAAGGAGCATTAAAAAAACTGTTTCAATTAATTAATATTGAGCGCAAAGAAATTACAAATATTTACTTTTTCGCCATTGTTTCGGGCTTAATACAGTTATCGTTACCGCTAGGCATACAGGCTATTGTGGGTTTATTATTTGGCGGTTTGGTTTCGGCATCGCTGGTGGTGCTTATTAGCTTTGTGGTAGTGGGTGTGTTATTTAACGGTGTATTTCAGATTATGCAAATGCGTGTAACCGAGCGCATACAGCAGCGTATTTTTACACGTTTAACTTTTTTATACGCCCAGCGTATCCCTAAGTTAGATTTATTAGGGGTTGATAATTATTACCTCCCCGAACTTGTAAACCGTTTTTTTGATACAGCAAGTTTGCAAAAAGGTTTATCTAAGCTGTTGCTCGATTTCCCGGCGGCTACCATTCAAATTATTTTTGGTTTGATATTGCTTAGCTTTTACCACCCCGTGTTTATCGTTTTTGGTATTGCTTTGCTTACTATGGTATCTATGATATTGTATTTAAGCAGCCCATCGGGTTTTAAAACCAGCATGCAAGAAAGCGACTATAAGTATAAAGTGGCGCATTGGTTGGAAGAGATTTCTCGGGCCATTAAAACGTTTAAATTTTCGCAAAAAAATCAAATGCACTTACACAAAACCGACGAACTTACGTATGGATATTTAACATCACGGTCGGCACATTTTAATATATTGGTGTTTCAATACCGCATTATGATAGCCTTTAAGGTTTTAATAACGGCGGCTATGCTTATTATAGGCACTTATTTATTGGTAAACCAGCAAATTAATTTAGGCCAATTTATAGCCTCCGAAATCGTTATTATAGCTATATTAAGCTCGGTCGAAAAAATAATTGTAAGCCTCGAAACCATTTACGATGTGCTTACATCTATCGAAAAAGTAGATAAACTATTGCAAAAACCTAAAGATAACTTAGCCAACACCAACCTAATAAGTACATTTGATTACAACAAACCTTTTTCTATAACTACCAATAATTTAAGTTTTAGCTACCCCAATAGCGGTGCTATACTTAGTCAAATAAACCTAAGCATACATGCAGGCGAAAAAATATGTTTAAAAGGCGATGAAGGCTCGGGAAAAACCACTTTATTGCGTGTATTAACGGGTGCTTACAGTGCTTACTCTGGCAATATATCCATTAATAACATACCCCTACAAAATATTAATGCAGATAAATTAAGGGCCAATATAGCCGTGTTTTTTGCCCAAGAAGAACTGTTTAATGGCACCCTTTGGGATAACCTTACCCTAGGCGATAAAACCCTAGATTTTGATGAAGTAATAAAAACCTGCGAAATGGTGGGGCTTAAACCATTTTTAGAACAAAAGCAAGACGGCTTTAATACCATGTTAGATTCGCAAGGCCGAAAACTAGCCAACAGTACCGTTCAAAAAATATTATTGGCAAGGTGCTTTTTGTATCACCCATCATTACTGCTATTAGAAAACGGATGGAGCGGTATAGAGAGCGAATACCGCCAAAAAATCATCAAAAAGCTAATAGAGGATAAAAGTTTTACCCTAATAGCAGTTTCTGATTTAAACGATTTTAGCGCACAATGCGATAAAATAATTACACTAAGTAAAGGTAAAGTTGTATAATTTATGTTCTCCAAAGATAATATAGAAACAGATAATTGTGATGCGTTTAAATCGTTTCGTAAAACGATGGAACCAAGCCATCATACAAAAAAAATAAAATGGATTTTGGGCGTGTTTATAGGCATTATATGCACCCTATTTTTACCGTGGACACAAAATATACAATCCCGAGGCGAAGTATCAACCCTAAATCCCGAGCAACGCCAGCAAGAAATAAACTCCATTATAGCTGGCCGAATTGTAAAATGGTATGTGCAAGATGGCGACATGGTAAATAAAGGCGATACCATTTTACAAATTACCGAAATTAAAGACGACTATCTGGACCCGCAACTTACCCAGCGTACCGCCGAGCAGTTAAAAGCCAAAGCCAATGCCACCCAATTTTATAAAGATAAAGTAGGCCAAGCCGATAAACAACTTGTGGCAATGACGCAAAGCCTGAACCTTAAAATGGAGCAGCTACGCAACAAGGTAAAGCAATATACCCTGCAAGTACAATCGGATAGTATGGCCATGATAGCAGCCAATAACCAACTAAAAATTGCCAACGAACAGCTAAAACGCCAAAAAGAAATGTTTGATGCTGGCCTAAAATCGCTTACCGAATTTGAGCAACGCCAGCAATTGTTTCAAGAAAGCTTGGCAAAAAAAATAGCTTCCGAAAACAAATTTTACAACGGCAAAAACGAACTCCTAAACATAAAAATAGACCTATCAGCAACTACACAGGACTATGCCGAAAAAATATCGAAAACCACTGGCGATAAATTTACAGCACAATCACAAGCCGCAACAGGCGAAAGCGAAGTAGCCAAACTTAACAATCAACTGGCTAATTATAAGCTACGTAAAGGCTTTTATTTTATACTAGCCCCACAAAATGGCCAAGTATTACAAACCATAAAAGCAGGTATTGGCGAAACCGTAAAAGATGGCGAAAAACTACTCGCCATTGTACCCCTTAACTTTAGTAAAGCCATAGAAATATATGTAAACCCCATTGATTTACCCCTAATAAGTAAAGGCGAGCATGTACAAATACAATTTGATGGTTTCCCGGCCATTGTTTTTTCGGGCTGGCCACAAGCATCGTACGGTTTATTTACAGGCACAATAGCCGCCATTGATAATAATATTGATGCCACAGGTAAGTTTAAGGTATGGGTTAAACCCGATTTTAGTACCAAAGCTTGGCCATCGTCACTTAAACTAGGCACAGGTTGCCAAACCATAGCCCTGCTAAACAACGTACCTATATGGTACGAAATGTGGCGACAACTTAATGGTTTCCCGCCTGATTTCTACGGAAGTAAAACCAAAGATACCAAGCCAGCAAAAGATAAAAAATGAAAAAATTAATCCTCGTTTTGTTTCTTTGTACCGCTTATTTTGTTTCGCTTTCGCAAGATAAAACCCTATCGCTAGATGAATATTTGGGAATTGTACAACAATATCACCCCATAGCCAAGCAAGCATTTTTGTTTAACGATAAAGCAAAACTAAACCGCCGTATGGCTTTAGGCGGATTCGACCCAAAACTAAGTGCCAATAAAGAACGTAAAATTTTTGATGGCACAACCTATTACAACTACTTTACACCCGAAATTAAACTACCACTTTGGTATGGTATTGATTTAAAAGGCAGCTATACCGAGTACGAAGGTGCTTTTGTAAGCCCAGAAAACAAGGTACCCAAAACAGGGCTAAGTTACCTAGGTTTAAATGTGCCTGTGGGCCGAGGCCTGTTTATCGACGACCGCCGAGCCGCCCTAAAACAAGCCCGCATTTACCAATCGGTAGCCCGCAACGAGCAACAAATTATGCTTAACGATTTGTTTTTAGATGCCACCCAAAGCTATACACAATGGTTAAATGCGTACCAAAATGTAAAGGTTTACACCAATGCTGTACGCCTAGCCCAAATACGTTTTGATGGCACCAAGCAATTATTTACCAATGGCGATAAACCCGCTATTGATACCCTAGAAGCCCTTATTTTATTGCAAACAAGGCAGTTTAAGCTAAACGAATATCAACAGCAATTAAACAATAGCAAAAACGCTTTAACCGCATTTTTATGGTTGGATAACAACCAAGCAATCGACCCCGAAAAATTACAAATAAACCCCGATTCGCTTGTGTTTGAAACACCTGCCCCAGCGCAATTGCTACAAACATTGCCTGCCACCATTGCCCAGCAAAACCCCGAGGTACAAGCCTACGTATTTAAACTGCAAGAACTAGATATAGAACGCCGCCTAAAACTCGAGGAAATAAAACCAACTTTAAATTTTAATCTCGGTATATTAAATGCGGGCAGAGATGGGTTTCAAAACTTTAATACACCATATTTAAACAATAACCAAAAATTTGGCTTTTCGTTTTCCATGCCACTAACCTTTACCAAACAGCGGGCAGCATACAGTTTAAGTAAAATTAAAATACAAGATGCAACCTTTATACTTAACGATAAGCAAAACCAAATAGCCAATAAATGGCGCAATTACCTAAACGATTATTACACCTTTACCAATCAAATTGCACTTTTTGAGCAAACCCAAGCCAATAACAAAGCTTTGCTAAGTGGCGAAGAAACCAAATTCAGATTTGGCGATAGCTCATTGTTTCTTATCAACTCTAGGGAACAAAAAGTATTAGAAACCCAAGAAAAAATAAACGAACTAAAAGCCAAACGCTTAAAAACCATACAGGTATTAAAGTATTTAAGCAATAGTTTTTAGATAACAAAACCAACAATCGATAAAAACTATAAACATTTTAAAACCTTATAGATTTTATCGATTATTAAATTATAGTATAATTTGCTGTAAATCAATGTTTTTTACGATTTTAAAGCGTTAACGACGATAGTGGCCTGCTCAGGCAGGCATCTTTTCCCCTATCCCTCCCTTTGTAAGGGTAAACTCCAAGCGTGTTTTCTGCCTGCGCAGGCAGAAAACGCCCTAATCATCACGAAAACAATATTTATTAATCGAACTCGGGTTATTAGGTAGTTTTTATAGCATAGTGTTATTTTTCAAAAACCATTAACCTATCGTTATTACGAGCAACAATAATGATGCTTTTGTTTTTTAGTTTTATTTCTTTTGCGTCTCTTACTTCGCCGGTAACAAATAATCCGCTTTGTTTTGGTTTTAAATAGGTAAATAAATGGTTTTTTAATCCCAAATAAGTTTGCCCATAGCAGGCATCGTAACGTCCTACTTCGGGTTTTAAACCATAAAAATTACCGCCCAAAAACATATCGGGTATTTTATCCTTATTCACATCCGAAACCAAAATGGCATAAACGGGCGATAATTGTGCCTGCATAGGTAAGGGCTGTTTTACAAAATTTCCTTTGCCCGTATTTTTAAATATACAAGTGCGGGTTTCATCTACTGTTAATAGCAGCGAGGTGCTTAATTCTTCTTCGCTAAACACTTCTTCCACGGCCTTGCCCGCATAGGCATCGTAGCGTAAAAATTTCTTTTTTAAATAGGGGAGCTGCGCTACCAAATCAGACCTAAGGTTAAAGGGGTAAGCCTTACCATCGGTTTTGTAGTAAACGGCTATGGGCTCGGTTTGGCCATTTTTATCAAAATCATTGGTGTACAACCTAGCGGGATGCTTGGTATCGGCTTTTATTTTAGAATTTAAGCCCAAGTTACCTGCTATTAAATCTAATTTACCATCGCCATCTATATCGCTTACGTTTAAGCAATTCCACCAGCCCGATGAGTTGGCTATGGTTGTAACCAGTTGGAGTTTTTTGTTTTGGTATTTTAAAATACTAATGGGCATCCAATCGCCTACAACAATTAATTCGTTTTTGCCATCTTGGTCAATATCGGCCCATTGAGCGTCGCTTACCATGCCTAGTTTTAATAATTGGGGCGCAATTGCTGATGTAACATCATCAAAGCCGCCTTTACCATCGTTTTGTAACAATACACTTTGGGGGCTAATTCCGTAAAATCCAGGAACGCTTCGGGCACCTATAAACACATCTATATCGCCATCGCTATCAAAATCATTAACCCTAGCACAGGCTGCATTTATGCTTAAAAAAGGTATGGCCGAGGCTCGTGTAAAATTACCTTTACCATCGTTTAAAAATAATTTGGGTATGAGGGATAGGCTACCTACTTTATCTTCGTTGCCACCATATACCAATAATAAATCTTTATCGCCATCATTATCGCAATCAAAAAATAGGGCATCGCTATTATCGCTTGGGTTGGGTATTTGTAAAGCTACTGGTGTGGCTTGGCTAAAACCTTTGCCATTGGGCAAAGCCAAAAAAAGTTTGTTTATATCGCCCTTGGCTGCACCCATAAAAAAATCATCAAAGCCATCGCCATTTACATCGGCTGTGGCTAACTTGGGGCCATCGGCCGATAGCATTTTGGGTATTAGCCGCTCGATATTAAAATCAATAAAGTTATTTTCTTTATGGAGTGTATTACCTGTAATAAAGCTAGGCGAAACAGGTTTATATAACGGTTTTACTAAATTATTTTGTATAACCATACTTTTACTTGCTTGGGCTTGGTTTAAGGTAATGGTTTTATTGGCCGCAATATGATACAAGGTTTGCGTTTTCATGGTAGGCCAGCACACCTGCAGGCTATCTATTGTATTTATTTTACCCAGGCCAAAATTAAGTACAGGTTCTACGGAGCTTTCGAACCCACGGCTAGGCATTTGCTGTAATACTTGCAAGCCATTTTGGGTATAGATGCTTACCTTTGCACCGTAGCCAAATGTATTGGGTGCTAGGCCTTTTAGTTTAATTTTTAAATAGTTGGTTTTTAGTGTTTCGGTTGCTGTATTTTGATATACAAAAGCTTCGGCGTTTTCGTTATTTACCACTAGGTCAAGGTCGCCATCGTTATCTAAATCGCCATAAGCTGCACCATTGCTAAAACTTGGGGCATCAAAACCCATTTCAAGCGTAGCGTTTTTAAAGGTTAGGTTTTTTTGATTGATAAAACCGTAATTAAGTATTGGGTTCGATTTCATTTTGTTTAGCATTCCCTCAAAATCCACAATACCCGCCTTGGCATTATCCATTACCACGCTGCTGCTAAAATAGTTTAAAAAATCTTGGTCGGTAAGGTCTTTGCTGATGCCATTGCTTACAAATAAATCTTTCCAGCCATCGTTATTAAAATCGAATGATAAGGCACCCCAGCTCCAGTCGGTAGCGTTTACCCCTGCGTAAGCTGCTACTTCGCTAAAGGTGCCATCTCCGTTGTTTAGCTGTAAACAATTGGCTGCAAATTGATGGTGAAAATCGCTTCGTATTTTGGCATTTGATAGATTATAATCATCAAACACGGTGGTGGTTTTTAGCTTAACATCGGGTTCGGGCAACATATCGGTAGTAAAAATATCGAGGTAGCCATCGTTATTTACATCCATCATATCGGAGCCCATAGATGCTTGGCTTATATGCCCCATAGCATCGGCAATAACTTCTTTAAATGTGCCATTTTTTTGGTTGATGTAGAGGTAATCTTTCTCAAAAAAATCGTTCGATACATATATATCGTCCCAGCCATCGTTGTTTACATCACCAACGCTTAAACCTAGACCAAAGCCTATTTCGCTGCCGTAAATACCTGCCGTGGCACTTACATCTTTAAATTTCCCTTTATCGTTTCGGTACAGCCTGTGGCCACCTTGGGCACTGCGTATATTACGAAGGTTTGCGCTAAAGCCAAAACTTTCGATAGGGCGATAACTATTATTTAACACGTAGCAATCCAAATCGCCATCGTGGTCGTAATCAAAAAATGCTGCATGGGTTGATAGGCCTTTATCGTCTAAACCATATTGCTGTGCCTCTTCTTTAAAAGTGCCGTTTTGTTGGTTAATATATAATTCGTTGGCTTTATCATCACCATTAATATCGCCACTATTACATACATAAATATCTAGCCAGCCATCGGCATTTATATCAACCATGCTTACGCCTGTATGCCATTGGTGAATGCCTTTTAAGCCTGCTTTTGCTGTAATATCTTCAAATTTCCAATGGCCTTTATTAAGGTATAGTTTATTGCTTTGCTGGTTGGCTGTAAAAAAAACATCGGCCAGGCCATCGTTGTTTATATCACCAATGGCCACCCCGCCACCATTATAAAAATTGCGGTATTTAAACACGTTAAAATCGTGGCTATAGTTTACGGTATTGATAAAGGTAATGCCTGTGGCGGAGCTAGGTAGCGTTTTAAAAAGAGGCTTGGTATTGGTTTTACTTTTGCAACTTATAATGCAAAAGCTAGCAATAAATATAAGGCTGATAAAAAAGGAATGCTTCATATTTAACAAACCTATGAAAAGGGATAGAAATAAAAAAAGGAAAAGTAATTTTAAGCTACTTTTCCTTTTTGAAATAAAATTGGATTAGGTATTAATAACCTGGGTTTTGGCGTAAGCGGGGGTTTAACAATAACTGCTCCCTTGGAATTGGGTATAACATATTGTTAAACCTACCTGGAGAAATTGCCCCAACATCTGCATTTGGCTTAAGAGGTCTAGCTTTAGACCAATATGGCGTTGATGGATTTGCTACTTCAAATCTAATTTGATCGCGACGAGAGTGCCCCTCCCACATAAACTCTCTATACCTTTCATTATAAATATCATCAAGAGTAGGGTTTGCTATATTGAAATTTTCATTGCCGTATGCTCTAGATGTTATTTTATCTAATTCTATTTTAGCAGCACCTGCGTTGCCTAATCTTAATAATGCCTCAGCTTTCATTAAAATAACATCAGCATATCTAAAAAGAACATAATCATTGAATAAGTCTTCATTCTGTAAATTCACATTTTGTTTTGGGTAATATTTAACATTACGCACACCAACCATTCTTTCTATTTCGATATCGGCCTCTCTTGGATTTGTACTAGTCACTCCAAAGCGAGGCGTAGCTATACTATGATTTAAAACAACCATCGAATCTATTGGTATTTTTGTATTTGGCCTCCGAACTTTGGTTTTAAACTTAATTAAATCACCTGTGTTAGGTACGCCATCAATAATACGTTCGCCATTAAGTGCTTTGCGCTGTGGCCCTACTAACCACATATTTCTCCTTTTATCATTAGAATTATAAATATTGTATGCGTCAGCCGACCCTACAAACGCAGACCAACCGACCCCTTTTGTGCCAATCGCTTCTGCACCAGCCTCATGTAAACTCTCAAGAATAAAAGTATTGGGTTTTTTCACAAAACGAAAAGCCAATAACATATTTTCTGATGTAGCATTTTCCTCTTGGAAATTAGTAAAATAATTTGGTGTTAAGCTATATGGCCCATTGATTACACTATCGCATACTGGTACAACTTTGTCCCAAGCTGGCGTTCCTGTATATACTTGGGCATTCAAATACAGTTGCGCTAACAAAGCAAAACCAACATATTTATTCATTCGGTTTTTAGGGTTAGTTCTGGTATCTAAAAAAGGGATGTTTTCTCTTAGTTCTTTTTCAATAAAATTATAAACCTCAATTCTAGGATTAGTTTTAACCGTATTAGGGTCTGCACCAAATAACGTATCTAATGGTATATTCCCAAAACAATCCATAGCCTGAAAAAAGAAATACGCCCTAGCTACTTTTATATCTGCAATAACTTTTCTAAGTTTTCCTGAACTAGACTTTACAGATTGTAATTCAGATAAGGTTAGGTTAGCTTTGCCAATACCAGCGTAAAAGTCGCGAGCCCACATTAAATTCCAAGGTTGTTTTGGTAAATTTTTATCAAATATATGAAGATAGGCATCTTTCATATATGGTGACGAATTGTCTGCTTGTCGATTAAAAAGATTTAATAATTGCCCGCCTGATGCGTTAGATAGTCTCATTTGCTCTCCATTACCCATTTCAGGTAATGCAATAGTAACTAAATCTTGGGCGTTGTCCACGGCTTTAGGATCTGAGAAAAATTCTTCAGTAGTTAAACGACTGAAAATTTTAGGCTCTAGTTTAGTACACGAACTTATGCCTAAAAGAGCGACAAAAAGCAAGGTGTAAATTTTTAAAATTAAAGATTTCATATATTTATTATTAAAATTATATATTTAGAATGAAGCATTTATACCAAAAGAAAACGAACGTGTTCTAGGTGTGCCCTCTTCGTTATTTAAATAGTTATTTGTAGCTCCTTGAGAAAAACTGCTTGCGTTTTGTACCTCAGGATCCAGTCCAGAAAATTTGGTAATAACAAATAAATTATTAGCAGCTACAAACAAACGTAGATTACTGATATTTTTTACTTTGTTAAAAGTATAACCAATAGTTGCATTATCTAACCTTAAAAATGAACCATTTTCAATCCAGCGACTAGATACTTTTGTAATATCATTTATATTAGCCTCTAAGCCAGCCTGCGTAGTGTTATGCCCCTCGCTAAACATTCGTTCTCGGGCATTAGTTTGATTGTTTTGCGCATTATTATTATAAATTTTATTGCCAGAAACACCACGAACGAAAAAGCCTAAACTCCAATTTTTATAAGTAAAAGAATTATTTATACCATAATTAAACTTTGGAGAGGGGTCTATGTATAAAGAATCAGTGGCTATTAATTGTTTACCAGCACCATCTAACCCTTCAAAGGTGGAAACACGCATTACAAAAGGAACTTTTCCCTCACTTAAAAAAGTGATTTCCTCCCCAGTAAAATTTTGCTTACCTGCAACTATGTCACGTTTAGGTATGGTATATTTACCATTACCATCTACCAAACGCTCAACCTTTGTTCTTACACCCGATATTTGCCCGCCTATTGTCCACGTAAAATCTTTTTTCTCAACGGCTCTGAAATTTAAAGCTAATTCTAATCCTTTATTTGATAACTCACCAACATTAGCCAATACATACTGTCCTGCGGGTCTGCCTCCATCTGCGGGTAAAGGCAATGCAAATGCGGTTTCGTATTCAAACAATAATTTTTTAGTAATATCATTAAAGTAATTTACATCACCACTTAAACGGCTATTAAAAAATGCAAAATCTAAACCTACGTTTCTACCTTTTCTGGTTTCCCACTGTACATCGGCATTTTCATTTTGAGCAAGATCATAAATAATAGTTTCATCTGCTTGACCTGGGTTATTATTGCCTACCACTTTTCTTAACCTTTTTGATTGATATTCAGAGAGTGCATCTTGATTACCCGTTTCGCCGTAACCTACCCTTAACTTTAAATCATTAATCCATAAAATATCTTTCATGAAATTTTCTTGGGTAATACGCCAAGCCACATTGGTTGCAAAAAAATTAGCCCAACGATTATTAGGACCAAATTTGGAAGAGCCATCCCTTCTTATACTTGATGCGATGTAGTATTTGTTATCGTAATTATAAGCAACCTTACCCAAAACAGAGATTATAAAATTTTCGGCTTTTTCCGAACTTAAATCACGGTTTAAAAAAGTACTTGCCTGTAGTACATTATTGGCAAAAAAATCGTAAGTAATATTTCTTGCACTTGCATTGAAAGAACTATTTGTAAAATAATTGTATTCGTAAAGGGTTAAGGCACTAAGGTTATGTTTGCCAAAAGATTTGTCGTACGATGCATTAATTTCTCCTCTATAGCTGTCGCTAGCACTTGTATTTATCTTACCCTCATTTTGTGTAATATTATAAACAGGATTAAATATTTCTTGCTTTCTGTTAAAAAGTGTCATGGTACCAGCAACCCCCGTTTTAAATCCAGGTAACACTTCTAACTTTGCAGAGCCAAAGTATTGAGAATAATTTTCTTTTGCTTTATCTGTTCTCTCTGTTTGTTGTTGAAAAATGTTAGTTAATCCCTTTGAACCTACATTAAAAGAATTGTAATTACCATCTGGTTTAAAAATAGATAGTGCTGGGGACAGTTGGTTTACTTTTTGAGGCTCGCCGTTAGCATTTTTTCTTGTTGTTATAGAATTAGAGATGCTTAATTGCAAAGCTAATTTATCGTTTAATGCTTTTTGCTCGGCAAAAAAACGTATGCCTATTTGATCTCTACCGCCATTAATGATGATATTATCTTGACTGATATAGTTAATAGCACCTCTATATGTAAACCCTTTGTTGCCTCCCGAAAGAGCTACAGTATGGTTTTGGGTATACGCTTGTCTAACCATCGCTTTTTCCCAATTGGTATTCCCTCCATCGTCAAACTGGGTGCCAGCACCTGGGTTTTCTTTTCGCCACTGATCTGCGCTTAACAATCCTCTAAACTTTGCTTGATTATCTACGGCAGCTAGGCCTTGGTATTCCAGTTTAGGTTCGCCCGATTTACCACGTTTGGTAGTAATAACTATTACACCATTAGCACCTCTACTTCCATAGATAGAAGTTGCAGAGGCATCTTTTAAAACATCATACGATGCAATGTCGCCTGGAGGGATGTTGTTTAGTTGGTCTGCCTTCTCTAACTGGACACCGTCAACTACTATTAATGGGTTTTGGTTACCGTAAAGAGATGTTTGTCCACGCAAACGGATAGTCGGGTTATCGTTGGGGTTACCAGAAGATTGTACAATAGATAAACCTGCTACCTTCCCTTGTATTTGTAAAATAGAATTGGTTACGTTACCTTGGTTAAAGTCTTTAGACGAAATATTTGCTACCGCACTTGTAACATCTTTTTTCTTTTGTGCTTGGTAACCTGTTACTACCACGTCATCCAAAGTATTGCTTGCTGCTTTAAGTTTTACATTCATTGTTGCCGATATGGCTACCGATTTGCTATCGAAACCTATGTAAGAAAACTTTAGGTTTTTTGCTTTTGCAGGTACTACCAATTGGAAGTTACCATTTACATCAGTTCGGGTGCCACCTTGGCCACCGCTAATACCAATGCTTACGCCTATAAGTGGTTCGTTGTTTTCATCAATAACAGTACCTTTAACAGTAAGGTTTTCTTGGGCGTAGGTTTGGTTAATTTGCGCTAAGCATAAAATTGTGAGCGCAAAACACCAAAGTAGTTTCTGTTTAAATTTATTCATAAAGGTTTAATTTAAAAAATTTGGTTGGTTTGGTTATTTGTATAAACGCTGTAAAGTTAAAAAATGTTAAATGTATTTTAAAACAGTTACAAAACATTTATACAATTATGTAAAATTAGAAAGTTAGCTTTGGTTTAATTGTGTTTATATTGGCATTTTTTGGTACTTTATTAACATGTACATGATGCAAACGGGGCGTCTATGGAGCTGTTTTAGCCGTTTTTTTATATCTAAAGGCATAAAATAAAAATGGCGTTTATGGTTATAATATCTATGTGTTGTAATAAGCATTTAAAGTTTCGGATGAAACTTTAGGTTATAATTTTATTGTAAGATATTAAATACATATAATTTTTTCTGATTATTTTTGAGGTATGATAATTGCACAACTTTACCAGCACTACCTTAAGCACCCAAAAATTTGTACCGATACCCGTAAAATAACTAAGGACTGTATGTTTTTTGCCCTCAAGGGAGATAATTTTAACGGCAACACATTTGCAAGCCAAGCCTTGGCAATGGGTGCAAGTTTCGCCATTATAGATGAAGCCATTGATGCCGAACCCGAAAAATGTATTTTAGTAAACAATGTACTTAATACCCTTCAGCAACTGGCAATTTACCATCGCCAACAATTAAATATCCCCGTAATAGGCCTCACGGGATCCAATGGAAAAACCACCAGTAAAGAATTAATTAACGCCGTTTTATCACAAAAATTTAAAACATCGGCCACTATAGGCAACCTAAATAACCATATAGGTGTACCACTAAGCATACTTTCTATACCCAGCAATGCGCAAATTGCCATAATCGAAATGGGAGCCAATCATCAAAAAGAAATAGAAATGTTAAGCAATATATGCCAACCTAGCCATGGCTTTATTACCAATGTTGGCAAAGCACATTTGGAAGGTTTTGGTGGCTTTGATGGTGTAAAAAAAGGAAAAGGCGAGTTATACACTTATTTAGAAAAAGCTGGCGCAACCTTATTTATTAACAACGATAACCCGCATTTGCTACAAATGATGGGCAATAAAGTTTTTAAAGAAACCATTACTTACGGCACAGGGAACAATAATTTTTTACAGGGCGAACTCTTGGCCAACAATCCATACCTAAAAGTAAAATGGCAAAGCGCCTTAGGCACATCAACCGTACAATCACAACTTACAGGCTCTTATAATTTTGATAATATACTGGTAGCCATAGCCATAGGTTTATACTTTGGCTTGCAAGCCGATGAAATAAATGCGGGCATACAAAATTACATGCCCGAAAACAACCGCTCGCAAATATTAAAAACCAGCAAAAACACCCTCATTTGCGATTATTACAACGCCAACCCCAGCAGCATGTTGGCCGCCATAAAAAACCTAAACGAACTAAACGCCACCAATAAAATTGCTATCCTAGGCGATATGTTCGAGCTAGGCGAAGATGCCGAAACCGAACATAAAAGCATTATTAATGCCACACTGGCTTGTAATTTCGACCAGTGTATTTTTATAGGAAACGAATTTTTAAAAGCCTCAAAAACATCAAAAGCTATTTTTTTTGATACCACACTTGCAGCCCAAAACTATTTACAATCGCACCCTTTATCCAAATCTTTAATACTCATAAAAGGCTCCCGAAGCATGCGGCTCGAAACCTTAGTACAGTATTTATAACACTATTTAAAGGCTTTATTTGATATATCTAAATTTTTTAATCCTCCGAAACTTCAATTATTAAAAATCAACCAAAATAGAAAAAAATCCCCACCCTACTATCAATAGGCATGCGAGCAATAGTATAGCATAATGATAGTAATACTATACTTTTAAAAGGTATTTGTATATTTGCCCAAATAAAACACAAATGCAATCATTATTAGACCCCGTAATCTTATTTTTTATATTAGGTGCATTTGGCGGTTTAGTAAAATCCGATTTACGCATACCGCAAGCCTTTTACCACACCCTAAGTATTTATTTATTGCTATCTATTGGTATTAAAGGTGGTATCGAGTTGTATCATAACGATTTTTCTACCATCATTATACCAGCTGTTTCAACAGTTTTTTTAGGCGGTTTAATTACAGTAGTAGCTTTTTTAATTTTAAGCAAATTAGGCCGTTTCGATAAAACCAACGCCGTAGCCATAGCCACGCATTACGGCTCGGTAAGTGCGGTAACTTTTGCGGTAGTATTAAATTACTTGGCCGATAGGCAAGTAAAGTACGAGCAGTATGTAACCGTATTATTGGTAATGCTAGAAATACCATCCATAGCAGTAGGTATTTTTTTAGCTAAATGGAATACCAGCAACAAAAAAATGAATTATAAGGCTCTGCTACACGAAATATTTTTAGGCAAAACCATTTTATTATTGGTGGGAGGATTGTTAATAGGTGTAGCCACGGCATATACCGGCAATAAACAAATCAATTTTTTCTTTTTTGATTTATTTAAAGGGTTTCTAGCTATTTTTATGCTCGAAATGGGTGTAGTAGCATCACAACGCTTTGGCGATTTAAAAAAAGTGGGCCCATTTTTATTAGGATTTGGTATTATAATGCCCTTTATATCGGCAACACTGGGCATTGTGCTTGCCATGCTGATACACCTATCGGTAGGTGGTGCCATTGTACTGGCAACTATGGCCGCCAGCGCATCGTATATAGCAGCCCCTGCAGCTATGAAAATAGCATTACCCAATGCCAACCCAACTTTTTATTTAACCGCATCATTAGGCATAACTTTCCCTTTCAATATTATTTTTGGCATACCTATTTATTATTATATAGCACATTATTTATATCAAGTTTTTAACATTATTTAACCCCCCTAAAATGAGAAATACCATTGCAGTAGCAAAAGGAGATGGCATAGGCCCCGAAATTATGGATGCAGTAATCAATATTTTTGATGCTGCCGCAGTCCCATTAGATTATACGTTTGTTGATATGGGCAAGCACATTTTTGAACAAGGAAACTCAACCGGAATGACGCTTGATGCAAAAAACACCATCGAAAACTTAGGTATTTTGTTTAAAGGCCCCATGGAAACCCCAAAAGGTAAAGGCATGAAAAGCCTAAACGTAACCGCCCGTAAGGTGTGGAATACTTATGCCAATAAACGAACCTTTATAAGTTTAAACGGTGTAGATACCGTGTTTTCTAAAGCAGGCATACCCATTGATATTACCATAGTACGCGAAAATATTGAAGATACCTATGGCGGTATCGAACACATGCTTACGCCCGATGTAGCCCTTTGCCGTAGGTTTATTACCCGCCCAGGGTCGTTACAAGTACATAAATACGCCTTTGATATGGCCCGTAAAAAAGGAGCTCGCAAAGTTACTTGTGGCCACAAAGCCAATATTATGAAACTTACCGACGGCTTGTTTTTAGAATGTTTTTACGAAGTGGCCAAAGATTATCCCGAAATAGAAGTTAACGATGTAATTGTGGATGACCTTGCAATGAAATTAGTGGTACGCCCTACTGATTTTGATGTAGTGGTGTTAACCAACCTACAAGGCGATATTATTTCGGATTTATGCGCAGGCCTAGTAGGTGGCTTGGGCTTTGCTCCATCGGCCAATATTGGCGATAATATTTCGATTTTTGAAGCCGTACACGGTACCGCACCCGATATTACAGGCATGAATATTGCCAACCCAACCTCGCTATTGCTAAGTGGTATAATGATGCTAAGGCATCTTGGGCATTTTAGCCAAGCCAACCAAATAGAAAACGCATTACTTTACACCCTCGAGCAAGGTGCCCATACGGGCGATTTTGGGAGCAAGCAAACGCCTTCTTTAAGCACCACCCAGTTCGCACAAGAAATTATCAATAATTTAGGAAACATCCCTGCCAAAGGTGCAAAAACAAATGTTATGCCTAACCAAGAGGTTTACACCAGCCCAGCTTTGCCTATGCAAAACAAAATGACGTATAGTAGCCCACCCGAAACTACCGAAATTATGGGTGCCGATTTTTTTATCGAAAGTACAGAGCAACCAAAACAAATTGCCGCAAAAATAGACACCCTTTTAGGTACAGATTTTGCCCTATCAACCATGAGTAACCGTGGTACACAGGTATATCCAACAGGTTCGGTTTTTACCGAATGTATCAACCAATTTAGGGTAAGATTAGAAAAAACAGGCAATCAACAACTTAGCCAAACGGATATTTTAAACCTATCGGCAAAAGTTGCCGAGCAATTTAAAATATGCTCGATAGAATGGTTAATGGCCTACGATGGCAAAAAAGCATACTCGCTAGCACAAGGACAATAAGCACATAAAAACAGCATATTATGAACAATGCCCAAAAATACAAACTTATAAAAGGAAGGTTTGACGCCGAAGAGGCTATACCACTGGTAACATCGCTATACGAAGCCAAAATACAGTTTCATAACCGCCAATTGCTTACCATGAGCGAACGTAACGAAGAAGATGTAGCGCATTGCGAAAAAAGAATTACCGATTTAGAAAAAACAAGGGGAAATATTATCAACCTATTAAAAAAAGCTACATTAGAAGACAAAAAAGTTGATATTGATGGTTTCTTAGCTATAGAAATAGTGTAAACCCAATAAGCAATAGAGCCCTTTTGTTCGCCATTGTTTATGAACTTGTTTTGTTTGTAAAACACCCTTAGTAAACATTAACTGTTATTAAAAAAGCCTCCCTTTTTTATCCTTGGTTTGGGATAAAAAGGGAGGCTTTTTTTTGCATTACCCATGGTTGGTACCACACCAAGTATTAAAACTTTGTAGTTGGTGTGCCAACAACTACGGATGATTTTTTTTAACACTTAATTCGCATTTATAAATTTGATTTAATAAAACAAAGAACAATGACGGCATCCGTGGCATTTTATCGCCAAAATTACCTCACCTTTATTGGTTTAAGTAATAAAAAATCATCATAATAAGGATTCGTTTTAAACCTATTGTGAGCTGCTTTAATATAGCTCAACAGCTCATAGTCGCTAGCCCTTAGCGCAAAATAATACGAAGGGCGGTAGCTTATCAAAAAACGAAGCAATTGCTCGGCAACCAAGCCCGTTTCGCGTTGCACAACTTTGGCGTTAAACCGTTGGTCAATCACCTGGTTTTGATAATCACGTTCCATTATTTCCATCAGGTGGCGGGCATTACGCCCCTCGCGGCTAAGTGCACTCCATATTGCATCAATACTTATACCAGCACCAGTGGGGCCTACTGATAATATATCGTCATCGTTACCCAATCTATACATTTTGTGAAACTCTTTTTTGGTGTTTTCGTATTTGGTTTTCGCCGATAACACCGTATCCCTTACCGTAACCTGTGCCAATGGGATAGCCAAGCGTTTTAAAAAAACAATAATAGATGTTTGGTTAGCCACCAAAAAAGTATCTGTTTTATATCCCTCCAAAGCGCAAATAATAATATCCCCCTTTTTTGCACCAATACTAAACTCGGCCTTTGTATTATTATAAACCGCTTGTTGCAACCTAGGATTATAAATATTTACACGGTTTAGCCTCGCCTTGGTATATTTATCAAACACAATACCGTCCATTATTTTTTCTTGCGCATTTGCCAAAGCACAAAACAAAAATGGTATGGCCATAAAGCCAATAAATGCTTTACTAAACACCACGTTTAAACCCTCCGCATTATTACTTCTTTACAATTAATATTTGCCCCATTTTTATATCGTTACCCTGCAAGCCATTAAGCGCAATTAATTCATCCACGCTAAGTGCAAAACGCTTAGAAATATTATAAAGCGTATCGCCTTTTTGTACCACATATTGGTTGGGTAATAAAACAGGAATAGCCTTGGCGGGTAAATTAGGCGTAATTACCGTATCGGCAGGCGTTACATAAGGTACATTTACGGGGCTTTGGCTATCAAAGGCTTGTAAATTATATTTTTCTATATAGCTAATTAAAAGTTGCGGATACTGCGGGTTAGTAGCATAGCCACATTGCTTTAAGCCAGCAGCCCAGCCTTTATAATCGTATTTATCAAGCACAAATAACGACGCATAACGAGGTCGTTTTAAAAACACCGAATGGTCTATAAACGATTGCTCGGCATTATCATACCACCTAAAGCACTCGTTCTCTTTATCATCATTTTTATAATAGGTTTTGCCCGCCCAGTTGGCATTACATTTTATACCAAAATGGTTATTGGCCACCATAGCCAAATCACTATTGCCCGACCCCGATTCCAATATCCCCTGCGCCAAAGTAATACTAGCTGGGATACCAAATTGGTTCATTTCTCGTATCGCAATAGTTTTATATTTTTCTATATACGCCAAAGTATTTATTCGTGGCCCTGTAGGGCCATTCCTTTCAGGTATTTTAGTACCGTTTTGTCTTCCAAAGGGAGTTCGTTCATCAATATTTTTTCGGTGTAATGCCTGTTTTTTGCTTGCGCAAGATGTTAAACTACCTGCCAAAAGCAGTAAAAAGAAAATTTTTTTTATCATATCATTTATTTTTTTCGGATAATAAACAGCCCATCCCGTACAGGTAAAATTAATTTTTCTACCCTTTTATCTGCACATATATAATCGTTAAAATGGCTAATATACGCCGTAGCCGCATCCGCCCTTTTATCTACCACCTTGCCACTCCATAGCACATTATCTACTATAATAATTCCTCCAGGCCGTACTTTATCAAATACTAACTCATAATAAGCCAAATTATTTTTTTTATCTGCATCAATAAACACCAAGTCAAAAATAGTATCTATATCATTTAGTAAAGTTAAAGCATCCCCAATTCTATAATCAACCACATCTGTTAACCCCGCCAATGCGAAATAATTACGCACCCTTTCTTCCAGTTCTTCATTAATATCTAGGGTAATAATTTTACCGCCAGCGGCCAATCCTTCGGCAAAACACAATGTAGCATAACCTGTAAAAGTGCCTATTTCTAAAATTTTTTTTGGTGAGATGATTTTGCTCAGCATACTAAAAAGCCTCCCTTGGTAATGGCCCGATGCCATTCTGGGCATCAAAACCTTTAGCTGCGTTTCGCGATAAATTTGCGCAAGCAAGGCAGGCTCGGGTTCGCAAAAAGCCTCGAGGTATATTTTTAAAGCATCATCGGTTACATCCATGGCGGTAAATATAACAAATGTGATTTTACAATTGTAAACCTCATATTAGTAGCCGCAAATAAATGTTTTTTTATCTTTAATTATTCCCATTATGACCATAAAACAACTACAACAAACCGTAGATAACTGGATAAATACCACAGGCATACGCTACTTTAACCCCCTCACCAATACCGCCATACTTATGGAAGAGGTAGGCGAAGTAGCCCGCATAATGGCTCGCCAATACGGCGAACAATCTTTTAAAAAATCGGACGAAGGCATAAACCTAGCCGACGAAATGGCCGATGTTCTTTTTGTACTCGTATGCCTAGCCAACCAAACAGGCGTAGATTTAACCCAAGCATTTGAAAAAAACCTAGCCAAAAAAACAATTAGAGATACAGATAGACATCGGAATAATCAGAAATTGAAATAAGCCTCGGGCATTCACAACCGCGGGCATACAGGCTACGAGCCTTGGGCTTTCTTGTGTGTTGGTAATCAGATTTAGCTATCTTATAAATAAGCAATTTTATTTTTTTAATATCGCAGTCTTGTGTACTAACCCGAGTTCGATTAATAAATACTGTTTTTGTAATAATTAGTACGTTTTTAACCCACACTGCTTACTAACCAGACCTAACTGACTTGTAAGTAAGCAATTTTATTTTTTTTAATGTCGGTTTGTGTACTACAGATTTTACAGATTGTAATTTTTTGAATGGTTTACTTTTAATGTTTAAAGCTATTTGAATTTCCTTTAATTTTTCAGTAGGCTCGGAGCATTTTGTTATGCTTTTTTCCACCTCTGCTTTGTTTAATCCTGTTGTAGTGATTACTTGAAGGGGTGCATCTTATGGTATTTACTAGCCAATAAGCCAGCAATCCTAAATGAAGGTGTGCCATTGTAGCTCCACCTTTTTTATGATAAATAGGCCTTAGCTCTGCCAGTGCGTTGGTGCACTTTATCTAATGATTTTGTGCCACTTTTTTTAGCTAAAGCAATACTTATTTTTTCTAAGTTTGCTTCAAACCTAGTTTCAAATTGTGTTTTCATCCCCGTTATTTCAACGTTTTTGCTACACTGTTTACTTCTAAAAAATAATAGGTGTGTTTGGGGGATATAACCTTTTTTAAAACAATTTCTTTTTTTGATTTTGTCTTTGGCATTAAAGCAACAAACAGTAAATAAGCTATTTATAGTTTTCGTTTTATTTCTACTTGTTCGTAGGCTTCTACAATATCGTTTACTTTAATATCGTTAAAGTTTTTGATGTTTAACCCACACTCGTAGCCTGTTAATACTTCTTTAACATCGTCTTTGAAACGTTTTAACGAATCTAACTCGCCAGTATAAACCACCACTCCTTCTCGTATAATTCTGATTTTGCTGTTGCGATTTATCTTACCATCTAATACCATACAACCTGCAATAGTGCCTACTTTGGTTATTTTAAATACATCACGAATTTCAACATTGGCCACAATTTTTTCTTCAAATTCTGGTGCCAACATGCCTTCCATGGCGGCTTTAATTTCGTCGATGGCTTTGTAAATAATGGAGTATAGGCGTACATCAATTTGCTCGGCTTCGGCTAGTTTGCGGGCACCTGCCGATGGCCTTACTTGGAAACCTATAATGATGGCATCGGATGCGGTAGCCAGCAATACATCCGATTCGGATATAGGGCCAACGGCTTTATGCACAATTTTAACGGCAATTTGCTCGGTTGATAGTTTTTGTAACGAATCGGACAGTGCCTCTACCGAGCCATCCACATCACCTTTTATAATAATGTTGAGTTCTTTAAAGTTACCAATAGCTAATCGGCGGCCAATTTCGTCGAGTGTAATGTGTTTTTGGGTGCGTAAGCCTTGTTCTCTTTGTAATTGTAGGCGTTTATTGGCAATTTCGCGGGCTTCGCTTTCGCTTTCTACACCGTTAAATTTATCGCCCGCTTGTGGTGCACCTTGGAAACCAAGTACTTGTACAGGTACTGCTGGGCCAGCTTGCTCTACCCTAGTTCCTCGTTCGTTATATAATGCTTTTACACGGCCACTGTACGAGCCAGCAAGTATAGGGTCGCCTATGCGTAAAGTTCCCGCTTCAACCAGTACGGTAGCTACGTAACCACGGCCTTTATCTAGCTGGGCTTCGATAACTGTACCCACGGCTCGCTTATTAGGGTTGGCTTTTAGTTCTAATAATTCGGCTTCTAGTAAAACTTTTTCTAATAATTTATCAATGTTTAAGCCAGTTTTGGCCGATATTTCTTGGGTTTGATATTTACCGCCCCACTCTTCCACCAAAATATTCATGGCCGATAATTGTTCACGAATTTTATCAGGATTGGCACCTGGCTTATCCATTTTATTAAAGGCAAATACGATGGGTAAGTTGGCAGCCATGGCATGGTTTATGGCTTCGGTAGTTTGTGGCATTACGGTATCATCGGCAGCTATTACAATAATGGCTACATCGGTAACTTTGGCTCCACGGGCTCGCATGGCGGTAAATGCTTCGTGGCCAGGCGTATCAAGGAAGGTTATTTTTTTATCGCCATCAACAATTACTTCGTAGGCACCTATATGTTGGGTAATTCCTCCGGCTTCGCCCGATATTACGTTGGCTTTTCGTACAAAATCTAGTAGCGAAGTTTTACCATGATCTACGTGTCCCATTACGGTAACAATAGGCGAGCGAGGTACAATATCTTCTTCGTTATCTTGTTGTTCGAGGTTTACTTCTTCTTGCTCGGCACTTACAAATTGTACTTCGTAGCCAAACTCATCGGCTACAATGGTAAGCGTTTCGGCATCTAAGCGTTGGTTAATAGATACGAACATGCCAATACTCATACAGGTAGATATAATTTCGGTAACCGAAACATCCATCATGCTTGCCAGTTCGTTGGCCGTTACAAATTCGGTTACTTTTAAAACCTTGGCTTGCATTTCTTGATCCATTGCAGCTTCTTCAACCGAGGCTGCGTTACGGTCGCGTTTTTGTCCACGTAATTTGGATCGTTGTGCAAATTTGCTGGATTTACCGGCACCGCTTAATCGGGCTAGTGTTGCCTTTATTTGGTCTTGAATTTCTTTTTCGGTAGGCTCGGCTTTAGGCGTACTGGCGGGTAAAGGCATGCCTCTTTTGTGTGGTACCCTTGCACCGGAGGTTGGGGCTGCGTTGTTTCTGTTGCCTCCACCTTGGCCAGCTACATGCGGTGGCCTATTACCCGAAGGTGTATTGCCCTGTGTGCCACCCGTAGAAGGTGCTGTAGCTGGGCGTGGTGTATTGTTATTGCCCGCAGCGTTTCCGCCTGGTGTGGGCTTACGTTTGCGTTTTTTTCGGCTATCGGCTGCATTAGGGTTCGATGATGACGCTACCGGTTGGTCTTTCTTTTTAAAAACGGGTAAATCTATTTTACCAATAATTTTGGGACCGCTTAATTGTTTCGCTTTGGCTCTTATTACTTCATCGTCTTCTTCATCGGCTACTACAATTTCTTTTGTGGGCTCGATTGGGCTAATGGGTGCTACATCAGGTATAACTATTGCTTCAACGGTAACCACTTTTTCGGGTACTATTTCTTTTGGTTCGTCAACTACGGCAGCAACTGGAGCAGGAGGCGTTTCTACCACAGGGGCAGCCGCTTTTACTTCGGGTACTACAATGATAGGTGCGGGTATTATCTCCTCTTTTATTTCTTTAACAGGGGGTATAATAACTTCGGCAGGCTTGTTTTCGATAATTTTTTTATCGGGACGAGTTTTAGAATTTAAGTTGTTTAAATCTATTTTACCTATTATTTTTACGCCTGTTGTGGCTTGTATAGCGGGGCTAATGGGTATAATTTCAACTGGTTTTGGCTCGGCAGGTATTTCTTTGGCTACATGCGGTAAAGCACTTCCTGTATTTTTAATCAAAATTTCTTCTGGTTCAAAATCAGGATGTATGGGTTTATCTAAGTCGGGTTTATCAAAAGAATGGTTGGCATCATCGCGACGAATTTTACCAATTATGATATTTTTAGCTTCTTCCCTAAGGTTTTTATCGCCTTGGTACTCTTTTAATAGGGCATTGTACATATCGTCGGATAATTTTGTGGTGGGTCGGGCTTCGATTTTAAAACCTTTTCCATTCAAAAAATCTGCAATAGTAGTAATGCCTATATTCAGCTCTTTGGCCGCTTTAATTATTTTTATGCTTTTGTCGTCTGACATTAATTTTGTTCCCTCTAAGCTAAATTTCTACAAAAGTACGTTTAGTTAACGCAATTTAAAAATTATTCGAATTCCGAACGTAAAATACTTAATACGTCTTCTACGGTTTCTTGTTCTAAATCAGTTCTTTTTACTAATTCAGTGGCGGTTAAAGCTAAAACACTTTTAGCAGTATCGAGGCCAATTTTTTTCAATTCATCAATTACCCAGCTTTCTATCTCGTCCGAAAACTCTTCTAAGTCCACATCTTCTTCCTCTTCGTTCGATTCGCGGTACACATCTATTTCGTAGCCTGTAAGTTTGCCGGCTAGTTTAATATTGTGCCCACCACGGCCAATGGCTAGCGATACTTGGTCGGGTTTAAGGTAAACGGCAGCCCGCATGGTATCGTCGTCCAGTTTTATCGAAGCAATTTTGGCTGGCGATAATGCCCGCTGTATGTATAAAGAAATGTTATTGGTAAAGTTAATTACATCAATGTTTTCGTTGCGCAGTTCTCGTACAATGCCGTGTATGCGTGAGCCTTTCATCCCCACACATGCTCCCACAGGGTCAATCCTATCATCGTACGATTCTACCGCTACTTTTGCTCTTTCGCCTGGTTCACGTACTATTTTTTTAATGGTAATTAAGCCATCAAATATTTCGGGAACCTCTAATTCAAATAAGCGTTGTAAAAACTCGGGTGCTGTACGTGAAATAATAATGCGGGGATTGCTATTTTGCATTTCCACCATCAATACTACGGCCCTTACGGTATCGCCTTTTTTGAAATAATCGGCAGGTATTTGTTCGGTTTTGGGTAAGATGAGTTCGTTGCCGTCATCGTCTAATATCAAGGTTTCTTTTTTCCACACTTGGTACACCTCGCCTGTTACAATTTCGCCAATACGGTCTTTATAATTTTTAAAAATTTCGTCTTTTTCTAGCTCTAATATTTTAGAAACTAGGGTTTGCCTTGCAGCCAATATGGCTCTTCGGCCAAAACTTTCTAAAGTTATTTGTTCGATAAAATCGTCGCCTACTTCTAGTTCGGGGTCTATTTTTTGTACGTCGGCTAGTTCAATTTCTAAATCATCATCTTCCGAAAAACCGTCTTCCATTACCGTACGGGTACGCCAAATTTCTAAATCGCCATTATCGGGGTTTACAATTACATCGCAATTTTCGTCGGTATTAAACCGCTTGCGCAACATGCTTCTAAATACTTCTTCTAAAACACTTATAACTGTAGGTCTATCAATGTTTTTAAAGTCTTTAAACTCTTGAAACGAATCAATTAAATTAATGCTTTCCATTTTCTTTTTTATATAAACTGTTATTATTTGAACGATACTTGCACAATGGCTTCTGCAATATCGCTGTTAGCTATGGTTCGGTTTTCGTTGCTTAATTTTTTTCCTTTTTCTTTGGTGCTGATGTTAAGCGTAATCTCGGCATCAGTAACTGCTTTTAAAATCCCTTCTAGTTTTTCGCCCGATTTTAATTTTATTGCCAATGTACGTTCGATATTTTTTTGATATTGCCTTTGCATTACCAGTGGCGAACCTACACCTGCCGAACTCACTTCGAGCGTGTAAGCATCGGAAACAGCGTTTTCTTCTTCTAAACAAAAACCAACATGGCGGCTCACCATAGCACAATCATGTATGCCTAAGCCATTATCGCCATCGAGCAAAATGGTTACATTTGCGTTATTGGTAATTTTAATGCTTACGATAAAAAGGTCGGACCTGTCTACAAGTTTTTCTGTTACCAACTCGCGAACCCTATTTTCTAAATTCATTTTACTGTTTTTTACTAAAACAAAAGAGGGGACTAAAACCGCCCCCTCTTTCGAATTGTGTGCAAATATATAAATAATTTACAAACAAAAAACTATGAATGCCTAATAGAAAATGTTTTCTTTGCGGTTAAAATAATTTTACGCTTTACCGCAAAGCACACAAAGATTTACGGCGTAATGGACATTTGTGGTGTTTTTTTTGAGACGTTAGTTCCATGTGGACAAAAATGGTGGTGTAAATTTAGTAGGATTTTGTTGGGATAAAAAATCTATCGATATTTATAAAGTCAAGTGAAACGGAAACTAGCTCTGCTGGAGAGCAAAGGTTAGGGATAGCTTAGATGACCGACAAAAATGTCAATCAATGGGCGAGATATTAACTGCCCATTGA
>JAAFJW010000190.1 GCA_013298995.1 Sphingobacteriales bacterium
ATAAAAAAACATTCCTGTATCATTGTCCATAAAATTTGCCAATACATAATTTGTTAAAGCTTGGGCATCGTATAGCCAAGTTTCATCAAAGGTGGCTTCGTAAAGGGCAATAAAGGCTTCGATGGTGTGGGCATAATCGTCTAAAAAACCATTAATGGTAGCCATACCGTTTTTATACGAGCGTAGCAAACCACCGTTTAGCTTTAGCATATTGGTTTTTATAAAGTGGGCATTGGCTAGGGCGGTGTTTAAAAATGCAGGTTCGGCAAAGGTTTTATACGCATCAATATATCCTTTTAGCATAATGGCATTCCACGATGTTAGTATTTTATCATCTAAACCTGGTCGTATCCGTTTTGCCCTTTCGGTTAATAGTTTTTGTTTGCAGGTTTGTATGATATTTTGCAGTTCATCACCGCTTAAAGCAAATTGTTGGGCAATATTAAGTGGACTTACAAATAAATGATTAGTTTGTTCTTCTTCCCAGTTCCCAGCTTCGGTTACGCCATAATAGCTGTTAAAAACTGCAGCATCAATACCTAAAATAGCATCAATTTCGGCTTTGCTCCATACATAAAATTTACCTTCTACGCCTTCGCTATCGGCATCTAAGGCCGAGTAAAATCCGCCTTCGGCCGATGTCATTTCATCGGCTACCCAGGCCAAAGTTTCGTAAACTACTTCTTTATACCGAGGTTTAGGATTCCATGTATAGGCATCGGCGTATAGGCTTACTAGCTGGCCGTTATCGTACAGCATTTTTTCGAAATGTGGGATATGCCATTTTCCATCTACCGAGTAGCGGGCAAATCCTCCACGCAAGTGGTCGTAAATACCACCTGCTGCCATTTTATCTAGCGTAAGCGAAACAATAATTTGCAAGGCTTGGTCTTTTAACAAATGTGCGGCTTGCATTAAAAAAGCCCAGTTATTGGGCATCGGAAACTTGGGTGCTCGGTTATGTCCGCCATCGCTAAAATCGAAAAGCATTTTCCAAGGTTTTAATATTTCGGCTAGGTGAGATTGTGTGTAGGTTTTTTCTTCGGTTATCAGCTTCAGTTTATCGCCATCTTTTATCCCTTGGGTAAGGCGTATGGCATATTCTTCGGCTTCTTGGGGTTTGGTATCCCAAAACTGGGCTAGGTTTAGCAATAGTTTTTTCCAATCTTGTTTTGGGAAATAAGTGCCGCCGTAAATGGGTTGTTGGTTGGGCAGGCAAAAACAGTTGAGTGGCCAGCCACCACGGCCTGTCATTAGTTGTACGGCGGCCATATAAATTTGGTCTATATCGGGGCGTTCTTCTCTATCTACTTTTATGCACACAAAAAATTCGTTCATTAACTCGGCAACTTTTGCATCTTCAAAGCTTTCGTGTTCCATTACATGGCACCAGTGGCAGGCCGAGTAGCCTATGCTTATTAGTATCAATTTATTTTCGGCTTGGGCTTTTTCTAGTGCCTCGGCACACCAGGGGTACCAGTTTACTGGGTTACCTGCGTGTTGCAATAAGTAGGGCGATGTGGAGGTTGATAAACGGTTCATATATTTTACAAAAATATAAATACTATGCTGTAAATATGTATGGGAATGATAAATTTACGCTACAATCTTACATAAAAAAATATGCTTAAACCTCGTTTTAAAACCAAGCCTAATGACGATTTAGGTTTTGGTAAATTACCTACCCAAAATAACCAACGGATGATGAATAAAGATGGTTCGTCCAATTTAAGGCGCAAGGGCTTACCGTTTTTTAAGCCCCACGAAGCCTATAATTCGTTAATTTATATGAGTTGGACCAAGTTTTGGATAATTATTCTAAGTGTATATTTACTAATAAACACACTTTTTGCCAGCATTTACTTTGGCTTGGGCAAGCAGGCATTGGCGGGTAGCAGGGCTACAAATACTTTCGAGCAGTTTTTTGATGGTTTCTTTTTTTCGGCACAAACTATTTCAACGGTAGGTTATGGGCATTTAAGCCCGTCGGGTATGCTTACCAGCAGTGTGGCTGCTTTTGAGTCGTTATTGGGTTTATTGGCTTTTGCCATGGCCACAGGTTTATTGTATGGGCGTTTTTCGAGGCCTAGCTCCAGGATGGTGTATAGCGATAATATATTGGTAAGTCCTTATAAAACAGGTAAGGCTTTTATGTTGCGGCTGGCCAATTTTCGCAGTAACCAATTAATTGATTTAGAGGTTGAAGTATATTTAGCCTACAACATCGAAGTAGAGAACACAAAAACGAGGCAATTTTTAAAACTAAACCTCGAACGAGATAAGGTGGCAATATTGGCCACCAGTTGGACAATTGTACACGCCATTACTGATGATAGCCCACTGCTGGATTTAACAAAGCAACAATTAATTGATAGTGGTGCCGAGTTTTTGGTGTTGCTTAAATCTTTTGATGATGCTTTTGCACAGGTGGTACATTCGCGTACATCGTACAAGGCTGATGAAATTATTTATGATGCTAAATTTGTATCAACTACGGCTACCAGCCACAACGGTTTAATGGAATTTGATGTTTCTAAAATAGGGGAGTACAATAAGGTTTAGTTTTTAGAGGGTTGATTTAACGGTTTTGGGCTCGGCGAAGGTGGAGTTTAGAAAGTACCAAAGTTTATAGAAAGCAAAATTTTTCAGCCAAGCACTAAAACCCCAGTTTCGCCAAGCCCGTGTTAGGCATTGTGCTTGTTTATAAGCGTTCTATTTCTTCTTTTGATAGTCCTGTTAGTTTAATAATATCATCTATTTTCAAACCCATTTGTTTGGCAGATTTTGCAATTTCATTACTTCTTTCAACCTTGCCATCGTCAAAAGCTGTGTCAATGGCATAATCATATACCGCTTTATTATCTCTAAAAACTTTCAAACTGTATTCGTATCTTTTCAATTCAGCTTCTCCAAATTTAGCAAGTTCGGCTTTTTCAAATGCTTGACTAAAAACTTCGTCTGCTATTATTTCTGGAATGGTTTGAAAGTCTTCCAAGTGTTTGATAAAATAAAGCCATTTGTCTAAACGAGTTTTAAGTTCTGTTTCTACCAGCTTAAAATTTGGCATTTCAAGATAAATGAAAGTCAATTTATCGTAAAAAGTCTTACCGTATTGGTTTTTCAGTTTAATGGTATGTACCACTTCACTTTTTTCTGGTTCGGTTTCGTAATCGTCGAAAGTAAAGTCCAAAATTCCAATACAGTAAACTGATTTTAAATTGTAATTCCACTCTCCTTTTTCAGCTTGTTCTCTGATGGGAAAGGTTGAGTAATAGATGGTTCTTTCTTTGAAATAGTTTTGTTTAGCTTTTTGAAGTTCGACTATAAATTTTTCGCCTTTTTCGTTTTCACAATAAATATCATAAATGGCTTTTCTATCAAGGTCGGTTTGACCCATTTGTTCGTTGTTTTTGAAAGTCAAGTCAACTATTTTGTCAGCAGTAGGCAATAAAGCATTCAAAA
>JAAFJW010000191.1 GCA_013298995.1 Sphingobacteriales bacterium
GATGTTAAGAAAAAAGCTGGAGAATTACTTAATGGCTTATTTGGGAAATAAAATTACTGTAATTTATAACAAAGCTTACATTTCTATTTTTAACCCATCATAGGCTAGCCTAATATTGGCTGGTAACTCGTTTTCGATATCAACATGCTTGCCCAAGCGGTGGCTAATATGGGTAAAATATGTGGTCTCCGCTCCTATTGCTTGTGCAAATTGTATGGCTTCGGTAAAGGTAAAGTGCGAAATATGGCTTTCTTTTTGCAACGCATTTATTACTAAAACTTTGCTTCCTTTTATTTTTTCTCGCTCGGTATCATTTACCGTTTTGGCATCAGTAATATAGGTAAAATCATTTATCCTAAAACCTAAAATAGGTAATTTATAGTGCATTACATGTATTGGTTTTAATGTAATATCACCAATGGTAAAGTTATTGTTGTGTATGGTGTGTACATTAATAAGGGGTACGCCTGGGTACTTTTTATCGGCAAATATATAGGCAAACTCTCGGCGCAAAGCCAACTGTACATTATCATCGGCATATACATCCATTGCTTGCTGTTGCTTGTAATTAAATGCCCGTATATCATCTAAGCCTGCAATATGGTCTTTATGCTCGTGGGTATAAATTACGGCATCTAGTTTTTGTACGTTTTGGCGTAGCATTTGATACCTAAAATCGGGCCCTGTATCAATTACCAGTGTAGTGGTATTGCTCTCAATTAATATGCTGCTGCGCAAGCGTTTATCTTTTTTATTGTTTGATGCGCATACAGCACAATTGCATCCAATAAGCGGTACGCCTTGCGATGTACCTGTACCCAAAAATGTAGCTATCACAGTAGTAGTTTGGTTTGTTGTAAGGTATAAAGTACTTTTTTTAATTTATCGTCGGGTATTAATTCTTGGGTAATTTGGGCATTTATTATCAGTTGCGATAGCGCATTTATTTTGGCATCAATTGAACTAAATTTATTAATAACCATAGTTTTGGTATTTTCTAATAAACAAAAACCGCTATTAAAATTTCCTTTTTCGTACCTTACCGTATAGCCAGCAATTTTAAGCAATGCTTGTAAGTTTTCTAATGTTTTTTGGGTGTTGGCTAGTGCTTGCATTGGCTGTAGGGCTATCTTAAATCTTGTATATCAACGCCAGCAAACTTCTTTTTATCCCACACAAAAAAAGCATCTTTTATACCTGTGGCTGCTGATAATGTTTTAATGGTGTAAGTATAAATATTGCCATTTTTATCGTAGATAACCATGCTGTACAGTTGGTTTTTGGCCTTATCAACCATCATTTTTATTTTAAAAAACGAGCGTGTAGCTATGGGGACTAATTCTATATTTTGGTAAACGGTATTGCCCGTTTTACTATCGCCATTATACTTTGTTTTATAGCCTTTATTGTAATCGGTAAATATTTGGGCAGGGTTTAAGGCATCATCGGCTTTGCTAATGTTGCTTAACTGCACTTCGTTATCGTCTTTTAAATACGTCCATTGGCTTTTACCGTCCGATAGTATTTCTTGCTCGGCCATTACAATTTTATATTTGTTGGCTTTATATTTAAGGTACAATACACCGCTTTGGCTTTCTTTTGTTTTGGCTTCGGCATTGTTTATGCTTAGGGTAAAATCGGTTTTTACTACATCGTAGGTTTTAAATTTTTTGCTTAAAGCCGATAAAATATTTTTACTCGCCACATCGCTTTGCGCAAATAAATGGCTACTGATAAATAATAAAGCTGTAAGTGATTTAATTTTGAATGTCATGTATAAATGTTGTGGGTAATTAGATTTTAATAATAACCAGAGTTATGATGGTTAAAATTTATATAATTTGTTATTAATCAATAATATGAATTATTTTAGAGCGTTAACGATTGAAGTGGCATCCTTTTTTTACGCCGAATCTCCCCCTTCGGAGGTCGGGGGGATGGACAAATAAAAAAAGATAAAGCGTAGAGCGTGTTAAAACGCCCAAATAATTATCAAAAAAAATATCCTATAAATCGAACTTGGGTTAATACATAAACAAACATTATTGATTTTTCGGTCGAAAAACTGTGTTCTCACTTTTTTTATTTCGCTTAAATAATCGGCATAATCCTTATTGCTCATATCATTAAAAGCACCACCAAACGAAAGTATTTTTTTTCTTAATAAGTCGGTAGGTTTTTTTTGGGGAGTTAACGAATGTACAAATTGATAAAACTCCTCAAGCCTATTAATTGGGACATTTTTAATCTCTTCTAATATGTTGTTTAATGTTAGCATTTAATAAACTTAAAAATGTTAAGTATTTAATCTATCTCAATAAAATTGTTGCATATAAGCCTAATATCATTAAAGTTAAGGTTATAAATGTGCCTAACATCCATCTAGACTGCTCTTTAAACCCTCTTTCTAAATCTTCACGGGTAGCTAAAGGTTTTGTTTTATACTCTATTTCTTTTTCAATTTTATTCTCTATAAAATGTGTAAGTGCTTTGGCTTCA
This sequence comes from Sphingobacteriales bacterium, assembly GCA_013298995.1. Classification (GTDB taxonomy): domain Bacteria; phylum Bacteroidota; class Bacteroidia; order Sphingobacteriales; family Sphingobacteriaceae; genus Pseudopedobacter. Next base: position 2,500 of record JAAFJW010000191.1, read on the forward strand.
TCTTTTCCCAATTTAGAAACTAGTACATCGTACAAGTCTGTAATGCTTATTGTTTGATTCATTTTATCAAAGTTTTTAAATTATAGAAACATAAAAATAGTAAAATAAATTCATCATTTCTAATCCTTACTATTCAAATTATCTAAAAACTGTTCTAGCGCATACTCATCAGGTATCAAAACCTCACGGGCTTTGCTCCCTTCAAATGGGCCTACAATGCCTGCGCCTTCTAGTTGGTCCATAATACGGCCTGCTCTGTTGTAGCCTAGTTTCATTTTACGTTGTATTAACGATGTAGAGCCTTGCTGGTGCAACACAATTAAGCGGGCAGCATCTTCAAACATGGCATCTTTATTACCTGCATCAAAATCTTTGGCACTGCTGCCCTCGCCATCTTCGCCCACAAATTCGGGCAATATATAGGCCGATGAGTAGCCCCGTTGGTTGCCTATATATTCGGTAACACGATCCACCTCGGGCGTATCTACAAATGCACATTGCAGCCTAATTAAATCGCTCCCAGTTGATAAAAGCATATCGCCTTTACCTATCAGTTGGTCGGCACCACCGCTATCTAATATTGTTCGCGAATCTATTTTAGAAGTTACCCTAAATGCCAGCCTAGCGGGAAAATTGGCTTTAATAGTACCCGTAATAATATTTACCGACGGCCGCTGCGTAGCCAGCACCAAGTGTATGCCAATAGCCCTGGCCAATTGTGCTAAGCGGGCAATAGGAGTTTCAACTTCCTTGCCTGCGGTCATCATCAAATCGGCAAACTCATCAATAACCAGCACAATAAATGGCAAGTATTTATGCCCATTATTGGGATTTAATTTTCGTTTTACAAATTTTTCGTTGTACTCTTTTAGGTTACGCACACCAGCTTCTTTTAGCAAATCGTAGCGTTGGTCCATCTCTATACACAAAGA
>JAAFJW010000192.1 GCA_013298995.1 Sphingobacteriales bacterium
AGGCAGTTTATTGGCCGTATAAAAGGTGTTGATAATGCTTTTATGGCCAATACCCATTTGGATACCGTAATGGTGCAGGGTGATTTTATCCTTAGCGAAAATAACCAAAACTACGCCGTTGTAGGGGCCAATGTACAGTACAATTTGGGCATTAATGTAAACGACCGCATTAGAGGATTACAAATTTATTCGCCCAAAAAAGGTGTTTCAAACTCCATTGCTCAGGTTGATGAGTTTAACGTAAAAAGCTTGTTCCCTGTGGGTGTTTTTCAGTCGGGGCAAGATTGGGACGATATTGTTTTTATCCCTTTGCCCATTGCCCGAGAATTATTAAACGAGCCTTATAAAGTTTCGGCCATTGAGATTAACCTTAAAAATAAAGATAGTGTGGATGGTTTTATTGCCCAAATAAAACAAAATGTAGGTAAAAATATAATGGTTAAAAACCGAGTGCAACAAAATGCCTTGCTATACAAAATTTTAAACTCCGAGAAATGGGCAGTTTACTTTATGCTTACTTTTATATTGGTAATAGCCGTTTTTAACATCATAGGCTCGCTTACCATGCTGGTAATTGATAAAAAGAAAGATATTGCCATACTGGCTGGCCTAGGTGCCGATAAAAGTGTAGTTGCCCAAATATTTTTTTTTGAAGGGATGATGATTTGCATTATAGGCTGCTTGGCCGGTATTTTAGCTGGTTTAGCATTTTGCTTACTGCAACAAAAATATGGCTTAATTACAATGGGCGAGGGTAATTTGATTGTATCGGCTTATCCTGTAATATTAAAAGGGAAAGATTTTTTTATGGTGTTTTTTACCGTAACCGCCGTATCGCTTATTGCATCCGGCATAAGTGCGAGGCTAAGTGTTAAGCATTTTGATGATTTAAAAAGTAATTTGTAGTGCTTTTGTTAGAAGCCCACCTTAATACCTATGCCAAAATTTAGTTGATTGGCCACATTGTAACTAGTGCCCGTAGCAGTTTTATTGGCAGTTACACGGGGCATATTTATAAAGCCATACTCGGTATTGGCAAACACCCTCAAACCCTTGGTAATAAAATAATTAATTTCGGGTGCGATAAAAAAGTTAGTACCTCTTGTAAAATAGTTATAATAGTCGCTTTGATATGGGCTTCTTAGTTGGTTTTTTAATAAAAAAGTAGAAAACCCAACTTTAGGTGAAAACAGCCATCTACCATTTATTTTTTGATAGTAGGTTGCATAAAACCCCAATTCGGTAGTGCGGGCATACACACTGTTGCCTACATATTGGTTGGTAAATGGTTTGGCTTGTGTGGTTCTATAAAAAGTACCTGCCCCCCATTTTTTATACAACCTAAAATCATACACAAACGAAATCTGGTTGTTATAGGTTTTTGCCAAAAAATTATTCCCTATAAATGATTTATAACCCGCCCCAATACTAAAAGACGATAAGTTATCGCTATCGAAGGCTTCTTTTTGGGCTTGGGCAAAAGGGCTATTTAGCAGTAATGCCATTAGTAAATACTTTTTCATAAGCCCTTAATTTTTATAGTATTTATTTCTAACAGATTATTGTTGAGCTTTTCCAAATCAAGTTTTATTAGTTGCGAATTTCCTGAGTTTATTGCAATAGAATCTATCACACCATAACCATTTTGCAACAACAAATATACCTCACCATCCGATTTTGGAAACGTAATTTTAAAATTTCCGTTTTGGTCGGTTTTACTACTAGCGGTTATAGCCCTGTCGGTTGAATTTGCATTTAAAAAAGTAGCAAACGGTTTTTCAACATAAATATCCAACCCTACACTGGCTTTTCCTTGGTTAAAGGAATCACTAATTTTACCTTGTACGGTATAAAAAGTCATCCCATCTAGCTGTATTTTTCTACAACTTATACAAGTGAGGGCGAGAAGAAAAAATATTATTTTGTGTTTCATAGATAGTTTTTTTTTGCATTTTTAGCTGTGCAACTTCGTTTTTAATATCGTGATGCAAATTAATAATAATTTTAATGAGATATACGTTCATTGTTTTTTAATTTTATTTTATAGATTTGATTATCAATACGTAAAATATAACTTATGAGAAACATTAAACTTATCTTATTGCTTTGTATATTATGTACAACGGTTGCTTATGGGCAGGGTTTAAACCAAGATTCGTTAAGCAAAGCAAATACAGCAAGAGCCGATGCCGAGTTTTTTAAGCTAAATGCCCAACAGCTTAGAATGTTTCGGCAAAAAGCGTTTCCGCCAAATTCCGATTATTTTAAACCAACATTGGCCTATACCTCAAATGTATCATTTATAAACGATTCGGTATATGTTAATGTATTTAAAAGCAGGGCATATCAAAAAGTGCTATTGCAAAAAAAACGAACCTTAGGGCATAAAATTTTAGTGGGTGTGGGTATTTATTATGGGGTATCGATTGTTGCGTTTGTTATTTGGATAGCAGCTAGCATGCCATTAATTTAGTAGCTTTAATTTGGCGATTAATTGCTTTTTTAACTAGCTTTTTTAGAAGAACTGGTTCGGATTTTTAATCCAAAAACCATTTTTGTTTATTTATATAGCTATTTATAGGCTCAACTTCCCCACCACTTCAAACTTATCAAAAACCGCAAAACCATGTGGGGCATCTTTAAGTTCATCGGTTAAATCTTGCCCTGCCCAATGCTCGTAATGCTTGCCGTTGCGCCATAGTTTGCTTTGGCTTACATCGTAGATATTACCTAAATACGCCACCCAAATTTCGGGCTTATCTTGCCCATTACGTAGGGCTAATTGGTTTTTTGTATAAATAGGCAGTTCAATCATCTTACCGAAACCTTAGCTTTATTTTTAAAATAATGAAAAAATATAAGGTTAATTAAAAACAACGAAAACGAATAAAAATGATCCTCGAACGGGATAGTGCCAACCCTGGAGCCCATATTTTCGGCGTTATTATAACTTACTACGGGGATGCTGGTAAGCAAGCCATTTACAATATAAAACGGTATTAAGGTAACCAAATAGGCCATATAAAACCTGCCCATTGGCACTAATTTGGGTTTAAAATGCACAATTATCAATACCAAAAACAGTGTGGCAAAGTTTATTAAACTGTACAACCTATCAACATAAATAAATAACACGGCTATCGACAGCAACAACAAAGCATAATTTATGTAAGGGGCTATTTGCCCTAAATAATCCGTTTTTATATAAGCCAGTAGGCATTGGTAAATAAAAATACAGGCAAATGGTATGGTTATAAAAAATAATATTTCTTCGAGCGGTAAGCTGTAAAAATAAATACCAATAATGTAGTTGGGGTTAAAACTCCACACGTTGTGTATGGTAAAAATATAATCCCAAGCCAAATACAAAATACCTGTTATAAATAAGCTCGGAAAAATGTATTTCCAATCT
>JAAFJW010000194.1 GCA_013298995.1 Sphingobacteriales bacterium
GTTTGACAAAAGAAGAAAAGAATTTGAAGCCATAGAAGCTGATAAGTTGGATCTAGAAGAACTCAAAGAACTTGAAAATAAATTAAAAAGACGAGAACAATAGTTAAAATCATTCATCCGAGTTACCCGATAATTTCCAATAACTGAATTAAAGAATTTAGAATATGCCAAATTTAGTACACGTACCATACGCCCAAACAAGAAAAAGCAAAAGCACCAATGCGTTTGGTATGCGAGAAATGCAGGAAAAGAACAGCACAATATTTAAAAGGTAGCCTCCCACTAAGTGTGTAAGTTAAAATTACCACTTTCGCCAAGCCAACGGACAATGAATTAAAAATACCAATGGAGTTTGTATTTAATAATAAAGCAGTTAAATCCCATCAACAACGTTTTAAATCTTCCCCACTAAAACTAACCACTAACCACTAATTACTAACCACTACCCACTAATGAAAATAACCATCATTGTAGCCACCGACCAGCACAACGGCATAGGTGCCAATAACCAATTACTATGGCATTTACCCGCCGACTTAAAGTTTTTTAAACAAACCACCACAGGCCATACCATAATTATGGGGCGCAAAACCTTCGATTCTATAGGTAAGCCACTGCCCAACCGTAAAAGCATGGTGGTAAGCCGCCAAAAAAATTTACACATAGCAGGTGTACAGGTTTTTAACGCTATGGCGGATGCCTTAAAAGCGTGTAAAAATGAGGAAGAAGTATTTATTATAGGCGGTGCCGAAATATATAAACTAGCTTTACCGCTTGCCAATAAAATTTACCTCACTAAAGTAAACGGCATTTTTAATGCTGATGTTTACTTCCCCGAGATAGTAGCCAATGAATGGAAAAAAACCAGCCAAATTTTTTATCCCAAAGACGATAAAAACGCTTTCGATTTTACTTTAATCACTTTAGATAGAATATAATTTGCTTAACGATTTTATAAATTAAAAATTTAATTAGCTTTGCGAACTTGAATAAAAAATCCAATTAAATAAAATGCAAGGTAAAGGAATAATAAAATTTACTGCAATTGTAATCGCAATTGTTTGTTTATACTCACTTTCGTTCACTTATGTGGCCAATAAAGTAGAAAAAGAAGCCAAAGAATACGCCAAAGGAAATATTGATGTAGAGCGAGCGTACCTCGATTCTATCAGTACAAAACCAGTTTACCCTTTGTTTAACCATACATACCAGTATGTAAAAGAGCGTGAAATACCACTAGGGCTTGATTTAAAAGGCGGTATGAACGTTACCATGGAAATAGAATTGGTACAACTTGTAAAAAGCCTAGCCAATAACCCTAGCGACCAAAATTTTAACACCGCTTTAGCCAATGCACAAGCAGGTTTGGCCAATTCGCAAGAAGGCTTTATCAAGTTATTCGTTAAAGAATACGAAAAAGTATCTCCAAGTGGTAAACTAGCTACATTTTTTGCAACTAAAGAAAACGCTAGCGAAATAAAACTAAATGCTACAAATGCAGATGTACTAGCATTTTTAGAAAAACAAGGTAAATCGGCAGTTGATAGGTCGTTTAACATATTAAGAACCCGTATCGATAAATTTGGCGTAACCCAGCCCAATATACAATTACAAGAAGGCAGCAACCGCATTTTGGTTGAATTACCTGGCGTTACCGATAAGCAACGTGTGCGTAGGTTATTACAAGGTTCGGCTAAGTTAGAGTTTTACGAAGCACACGATAACGCCGAGATTTTTCCTTTGCTACAAAATATAAACAATATACTAGCCGCCAAAATCCCGAAAACGGAAACAAAAAAGGAAACAACCACGCTAGCCAAAGATACCACGGTATCAAAAGATAAACCAGCATTGCTAAGTGCCAAAAAAGATAGTACGGTTAAAGATTCGTCTAAAAATAACGATGCCTTGGCTAAATCAAATCCATTATTTGCTGTATTAGCCCCAGCCTCACAATCAGGTAAAGATGGGCAACAAAGCCTAAGCCCTGGCCCAGTAGTAGGTTATGCCGCACAAAAAGATACAGCCAAAATAAATGCAATGTTAGGTTCGGCTGATATTAAAGCCGTTATTCCATCAAATGTAAAATTACTTTGGGGTATAAAAGCCATTTCGCCCGAGTCTAAAACTTTCCAATTATATGCTATAAAACCTACGGGTTTAAATGGCGAACCAGCCTTAGAAGGCGATGTAATTTCGAACGCCCGTGAGGATATAGACCAACGAGGCAACCCCGAAGTAACCATGACCATGAATAGCGATGGTGCCCGTGAGTGGAAACGTATTACCGCCGCTGCCGCAGGTAGCCCGCAAAGCGAAGAAGATAATAAATGTATTGCCATCGTTTTAGATAATTCGGTTTATACAGCTCCACGTGTATCTGGCGAAATACCTAATGGTGTTTCATCTATATCAGGAAGTTTTACAATTGATGAAACCAAAGATTTGGCCAACGTACTAAAAGCGGGTAAATTACCAGCCCCAGCCAAAATAGTTGAAGAAGCTATTGTAGGCCCATCATTAGGTGCCGAAGCCATTACTTCGGGCTTAATGTCGGCATTGGTAGGTTTAATTGTGGTGTTAATATTTATGATGTTTTACTACAACCGAGCAGGTACCGTAGCCAACATAGCTGTTTTTGCCAATATATTTTTCTTGATGGGCGTTTTAGCCTCGTTTACGGCAGTATTAACTTTACCTGGTATTGCGGGTATAGTTTTAACAATGGGTATGGCGGTAGATGCCAACGTACTTATTTACGAACGTATTAGGGAAGAACTAGGTTTAGGTAAATCGTTAAAACAAGCCATTGCCGATGGATACAAACATGCCATGCCATCTATACTTGATGGGCAAATAACCACCTTTATTACAGGTGTAATTTTGTATATTTTTGGCTCAGGGCCGATATCAGGTTTCGCTATTACTTTGATGATAGGTATTGTAACTTCCTTATTTACCGCCATATTTATATCACGTTTGGTATTTGAGTGGATGCTAGGCAAAGGCATGAAAATTAAGTTTTCAAATCCTTGGAGTTCGCATACATTTAAAAATGCCAATTATGGCTTTGTTAAAAACCGTAAATTCTTTTACTTGTTTTCGGGCACATTTATCACCTTAGGTATTATATCCATTATTTTACGTGGCTTTAGTTATGGTGTTGATTTTAAAGGTGGCCGCTCGTATGTGGTGCGTTTCGAAAAAAGCGTAACCACCGATAATGTGCGTGATGTATTAAAAGAAACATTTGGTGGCACACCCGAAGTAAAAACTTTTGGTAGCAATGATCAAGTACGGGTTACTACATCCTATAAAATAGATGATACCGCCAACAATGCCGACC
>JAAFJW010000193.1 GCA_013298995.1 Sphingobacteriales bacterium
GGCGGTGGTGGTGCCGGCATACAATCGGGCCCCAGCCAATAAAATATTTTTTTGTTTGCCCAAATTATAGCGGTGTACCAGTCGGGTTTCGTTGCCTATATTGTTAAATGTGCCTTTTATAAAATCACGGTCTTGGTTTAAATCAGTAACTGTAATTCGTTCTAAATTGCCTAACGATTGCCGGCTTGCTACCAAGCCAAAATTGCGGATATTAAGCTGGGTGCTTTCCGAAAAATTGTGTGTAATATTTAACGCAAATAGGTTCCAATTTACTTTAAACCAATTACGACTGCGCTTAGAAAGTGTGGGGTCTTTAATAAAAAGGGCATCGGTAAGTCCGCCTGCTTGCTGTGCTAAATAATTGGTGTGGGTATATTCTAAGGCAATATTTGTTTTGGGTGAGATGCTGTAATTGAGGTTAAAAAATGCGGTATTGGCACTGTATGCGCTATTTGGCCTAAAGCCATTGCCTTGCTTACGCTGATAAAAGGTGTAATAATTTAGCCTGCCTTTGTTTACCGTACCGCCTATGCTATTAAACGAATTTATAAAATTATTGATGCCATAGGTTTGCCTTCCTGTGTATTCTATGGGCGTATTTGCTGCTCCTTTTTTAAACATAAAATTTACCGTACCGCCAAATTGTGTACCATATTGTAAAGATGATGCGCCCCTAATTACTTCAATTTTATCGATGGCTTCGGCGGGTGGGGTGTAATAACTTTCGGGGTAGCCTAGGGCATCGGCACTTATATCGTATCCGTTTTGGCGGGTATTAAAATTGCTGGTACGGTTGGGGCTAAGGCCACGGCCACCTATGCCTAGTTGCAGGCCTGCGCCATCGCTTTCCCAAATATTAAGGCCTGTTATTTGCCCGTAAATTTGCCGTGGATTATTGGTGGCGGTATTGGCTACTAGGTTTTTTAGTACAATAATTTCGTTTTTTTTGCCTTCGTACATGGTAAAGTTTTGTACCGAGTTTAAGCGCACAATACCTAAGGCTTTTTCTTGCTGGGCCAATACCACTACTTCATTTAGTTGCTTATCGGCTAGGTTTTGTAGGGTAAAATTTAGCATAAAAGTGGGTTTATCTACCACTATATTTTGTTGGATAGTTTGTTTTCCTAAAGCAAAAACAACCAAAGTATAATTACCGTAAGGGATGTTTTTTAAATTATAATCGCCGTTTTCGTTTATTTCGGTATTGAATTTTGTGGATTTTAGGGCTACAATTCCGCTTTGTATGAGCCTGTTATCAGCACAGGTAACAGCACCGTTTAAGGTAGCCGTTTGGGCATCAGCGGTAAGCGTAAAAAATAATAAGGTAAAAAAAAGTAAGGTAAAAAATTTCATATGTATAATTTCATCGTTTAATGATGAAGGCAATATTTTTGCAAAGTTACTTAAAATCTAATATCCATTTCTTATCCGCCCAGCCATCTTTTACATTTATTAAATTTAAAGTACTATCAATGTACAATTTGCTGGGTTTGGCGTTTAGGGTAACGTAAATTTCGGCAGTAATTTTTGGGTTTTTAATGCCTTTTTTTTGATAATAATTGCCTAAAAAGTGGGCGTATTGCAAAATCATATCGGGCTGCATGGCCATTTGTTTTTCTTGGTGTGCGTTTAAAAAATCGGAATTAAAAACTTCGCCTTTTTTACCTGTTTTGCCATCGCTTACAAAAAAAGTTGCTGTGCCTGCTTTTTCCATTAGCATTACCCGCCAGCCAAAACGGTAGCCTTGCTCGGTCCAGTACATATTGCCAGGGTACAATAAAAAACGCCACGGAAAAAGAATTTGGAATGTAAAAAACAAAGGCAATGCAAATGTTAAAAAAAGTTTTTGTAGCCTCGGCGGTTCGTAACAACTATCCTTATATTTTGCAATAATGTGCATTTGGCTGGGCTGTATAAATCGGGCCATAGCCCATAAAAAATTTTGATGCCATTGCGGAGAAAAGAACAAAAGCGTTGCACCCACCATTACTACCGGGAACACGCCTATTTGAAACAAAATACCCGTTAACACATGAAACACAATTACCGATACGTAAGCAAGCCAGCGGGTTTTAGGCCACAACAGCCAAAATACAATGTTACAATCGTACAGCATACCCACCCAACTAAAAATATAAGGCGTAATTTTATAGGTAAAAATAGGGCCAATTAAAAAAAGTTTATCGCATGCGGGCAGCCAAATTTTTAGTGGGAGGGCGTGTACAAGCCAATCGGAATTTATTTTTATAAGGCCTGCAAAAATGTAAACAATAGCCAGTTGTAGTTTAAAAATGTTTACGCACCAGCCCGGCACATTGGCGCAATGCAAGGCTGGTGTACGTAAAACATCTAACGATAAATACCTATTTGCAGGTACCAAAATCATTAATAAAGCTATAATGCTTACAAAATAATAGTGGTTTAGGTAATAAGTAAGGTCTATTAATTCTAAGTAAGTAAACGTTACAAAAACTATAATGGCACTTAAACGATAAAAAAGTCCAAGTGTTACAAACAATGATGTTAGTAATAATAAAATATGTACAGCTATAAGTCCGCTTTCGCTGATTACAGGTATCCACTCGAAACCGTAGTATTTAAAATGAAAAAGTGGTTTAACATAATGGTCGTTTATCCAGCCTAATGCCATAAAGCGGGCGGTGCCCACCATCATCATCACACCAAAAACAATGCGAAAGGTTATTAATGGGGTAATGGATGTGTGCGCTATAAACGTTTGGTTAAACCACTTTTTTAGCATTTTATTTTTGGGTTGCCACAAGGTTTATTTCAATACCAATTTCGGGTCTTATCAGCTCATCGCCAAATGATTTATCGGTACGGTAATGGATACCCCAATTTTTACGGTTAATGTAAAACCTGGGTACCGTTGCCGTAACAGCACTATCGGTGCGGGTAATTTTAGCTTTAAACGAAATGCTTTTGGCAATGCCTTTTAAGGTTAAGTTGCCCGTAATTAAGCTGCTATCTTTGGGTATTGTTGTAACTTTGGTTATGGTAAAACTTGCTTCTGAGAACTTTTGAGCATCAAAAAAATCTTCGTTTAATAAATGTTTTACCAACTTGGCATTATCGCTTTCTTGTTTTGGAATATCTAAAACGCTTAATGTTTTTAGTGGGATGGTAAAATTACCACCTACCAAAGTATCCTTTTGGATTTGTAAATTACCGCTGTTAAAGCCAAGTAAGCCATTATGCGTTTTCACTATTGATAGTAAACCTTCGGCACCTTCCCAAGCTAGGTTACTTTTTAGGGTATCTACTTGGTAGGTTTTTGTGCCTGTGGTGCTATCGGTAATTTCTGCTTGTGCATTACCTGCTTCTA
>JAAFJW010000195.1 GCA_013298995.1 Sphingobacteriales bacterium
TGCGGATTGCGGATTTTTGATTTTTCACCGTAATCTACATACGCAAAATTTCACATTTGGGCATCTCCCTTTCGGGGGATTTTTGATTGCGGATTGCGGATTTTTGATTTTTCACCGTAATCTACATACGCAAAATTTCACATTTGGGCATCTCCCTTTCGGGGGATTTTTGATTGCGGATTGCGGATTTTTGATTGCGAGTACAAGTATAAAAAGGGTTACACAGATTTAGCGGATTTTTTATTTTGCACAGTAATCCACACACACAATTTCACATCTGTGCATCTCCCCTTCGGGGAGACCGAGAGGGGATTGGGTGAATCAAAAGGGGGAGGGATACCGAGAGGGGAAAGAGAACTTACTGCCCATAGTACGAAAGTGGGCCGTGTTTACGTTCGAAATGTTTTTTAATGAGTGCCTCTTTTAACTTTGGTGCATCGTTTCTGATTTGCTTTGTGAGGTAGGCCATTTGGGCAATGTTTTCTAGTACGGCACTGTTGTAAACGGCTTTATGGGCAGTTGTGCCCCATGTAAACGGAGCGTGGTTGCCTACCAGTATCATTTCTACATCTTGGTAGCTGTAGCCTCGTTGGGCTAGGCAATTTATAATTTGGTAGCCTGTTTCGTGTTCGTAATCGCCAGCTATCATATCATCGCTCATAGGAGCGGCGCAGGGGATATCGCAGGTAATATGGTCGGCGTGGGTGGTGCCAAAAATAGGTATATCAAGCTGGGTTTGCGCCCAAGCAGTGGCGTACATGGAGTGTGTGTGTACAATTGCACCTATATCGGCCCAGTTTTTGTACAATACGGCGTGGGTTTTGGTATCGGATGATGGCCTTAAATCCCCGCTAAGGGTATTGCCTTCAAAATCAACAATTACCATTTTTTGTGGCGATAAATCTTTATACGGCACACCGCTAGGTTTAATGGCAAAAACCTGTTTGCTATGGTCGGCCACGCTTACGTTGCCAAACGTAAATAATACCAAGCCCAGTTCGGGCAGTTGCATATTGGCTTCGTAAGCCTTGTTTTTAATATCTAAATAAGTATCCATTTTTTATAAATTGTTTTCTACTAAAGTGCCTAGTTTGCAGTATTTATCGTATCGTAATTGATAAACACTTTGTAGTACAGGGTTGGGTAAATAGGTTTTATCAAAACTGCTACCCATGGCTACCATAGCATCTTGTACGGTAGGGTAAATGCCTGCTGCCACGGCGGCAAACATGGCGGCACCTATGGCGCAGGTGTGTTCGGCTTGGTGTATTTTTATGGGCATGCCCAATACATCGGCCATGGTTTGCATTACATAAGCCGATTTTTTGGCTACGCCACCTATGCCAATAATGCCTTTAATAGGGATGCCTTCTTCGATAAAGCGGTTTACAATTTTTTTGGCACCAAAACAAGTTCCTTCTACCAGGGCTCTAAAAACACGTGGCGCATCGGAACCTAAGCCTAAATCCGAAATTACTCCTTTTAGGTTTTGGTTGGCATCGGGCGTACGGCGACCATTCAGCCAATCTACCGAAAGCTCGTTTTTTTCGTCGAGCGGAATTAAAGCCGCCTGCTGGCTCAATTGTGGTATTATAGCATCGGCAATTTGTTGTTTTAGGTTTTCAATAGCTAAACTATCTAAATTACTCGACTGCTCGTTTATTAAATTTTCTAAAGGCCACATCAATAAGTTTTTAAACCAGGCGTAGGTATCACCAAAAGCCGATTGACCAGCTTCCATACCCACCATACCTGGTATTACCGAGCCATTTACTTGGCCACATATTCCTTTTACAAGTTTGCCCTTTACATCTGCCTGAGGTACTACCAATATATCGCAGGTAGATGTACCCATTACTTTACTTAAATAGTAGGGTTCTATTTGCCCGCCTACTGCGCCTACATGTGCATCAAATGCGCCTACACCTATTATAACATCAGTATGTAAGCCTAGTATGGCAGCCCAATCGGCACATAAATTACCTGCTGCCATATCGGCGGTATAGCTTTGTTGTGGCAGCTTGCTGGTAAAGCCTTTTAAAAGTGGGTCTAGGCTTGCAAAAAAATCATCAGGCGGGAAGCCACCAAATGCTTCGGCCCATAAGCCTTTATGCCCAGCAGCGCAGCGGCTTATTTTAATATCCTTAATATCAGTGCCTCCTGTTAATAAAAATGGCAACCAATCGCAATGCTCAACCCAACTGTGGCAAGCATTTTTAACAGCTTCATCTTCTCTTAAAATGTGTAATAATTTTGCCCAAAACCATTCGCTGGAGTACACACCACCTACAAATTGCAGGTAATTGGTATCAAATTTTGTGGCATGTAGGTTAATTTCGTCGGCTTCTTTTATAGCGGTATGGTCTTTCCATAATACAAACATTGCATTGGGGTTGTCTTTAAACTCGGGCAGTAAAGATAGTGGTGTGCCTTGGCTATTTACGGCAATGGGGGTAGAGCCTGTGGTATCAATAGAGATGCCTTTGATGCTTGTGGTATCAACAATGCCCGATTTTTTGATACATTCTTTAATGGTATGTGTTAGGCCTTCGGTATAGTCTAAGGGGTGTTGCCTAAATTGATTTTGGCTACTGTTGCAATATAATTTATCACGCCAACGTGGATAATAAAAAACCGAAGAGGCAATTTCCTCGCCATTATTTGCATTTAAAATTACAGAACGAACGGAATCGGATCCATAATCTACTCCTATTACATAATTGGTTGTCATAATATTTGGTATTAATTTTTTGGGGGCAATGCTATATTTAAGAACAAACCTAAAAAAATGCAGTATAATTTAATAATTTTAATATTTTTTATGATTATAGGAGGTAGAAATAGGCTTTTATAGCCTAAGCAAACTGTTATTAGGGTTAAGATAATACATTAATATAGGTGGTAATTATCTTGTTTCAAAAATAACGCCAAGCGAAGGTGCAAAGCACACAAAGCTGGATGTGAAAAAAACGGTGCAAGGTAAACCTGCATTAAAAAGCACCGCCCTGCGTACCTAAACCCGACAGTAGCGGATACCGGCCTTGCGCCTAAGGCCTGTGGGCGTATGAGCGGATGGCGGGGCTAGCCTTGGTGATGAAATGCTGGCCTTGGTTTTTCAACGTGTTTTTATAAAATTATGGGCTTTTAGCATTTTTATCTTCGTCGCCTAGTAATAAACCCCAAGGTTTTAAGCCATCAACTCTATCAAAAATTATTTTGGCAATAGCAATTACAGGGATAGCTAAAAACATGCCTGAGATACCCCACAACATTTCGCCTATTACTA
>JAAFJW010000196.1 GCA_013298995.1 Sphingobacteriales bacterium
TTGGGCGATATAAAATAATTTCATCTTTCATATCAGTTCCAAAATTGAATTTAAAATATCGACACTTTCTTCGTCAAGGGCTTTCATTTCCTCTAAAATTTCCTGCGGTTGGCGTAAAGCTGCTTCCTCTTTTTTGTTGGGATTTTTGGCACTTAAGTCAAAGGTTTTTTGGTTAATATGTTTTGCATCAATGCTCCAAGAGTTTTCGCTGTCGGTTTTTGTTTTTTGTAATTCTACAAAGTCTGCTAAATCTTTTTCGTTAAGCGGATTTCCCTTTCCTAAATTCCTATCCAAATTTAATTGGTAAAACCAAACTTTTTTTGTTGAAGAACCTTTCTCAAAAAACAGTACCACGGTTTTTACTCCTGCACCTGTAAAAGTTCCTGCTGGCAAATCTAATACGGTGTGCAGGTTGCAGTTTTCTAAAAGCAACTTTCTTAAACTTACAGAGGCATTGTCTGTATTGCTCAAAAATGTGTTTTTAATAACTACACCTGCTTTGCCGCCTGCTTTCATAATTTTAATAAAATGCTGCAAAAATAAACTGGCAGTTTCTCCTGTTTTTATTGGAAAGTTTTGTTGCACTTCGGCTCTCTCTTTTCCTCCAAATGGCGGATTAGCCAACACAATATCGTAGCGGTCTTTTTCTTGTATGTCGGCAATGTTTTCGGCAAGGGTATTGGTATGCACAATGTTTGGGGCTTCTACTCCATGTAAAATCATATTCATTGTGCCAATAATGTAAGCCAATGATTTTTTTTCTTTACCGTAAAATGTTTTTTTCTGTAAAATAGTTACATCAGTAGTTGTTAGTTTTTTGCTGTGTTTTAAATACTCAAATGCTTCAACCAAAAAACCCGCTGAACCTACTGCACCGTCATAAATTTTGTTTCCTATTACGGGAGCAACAATTTTTACAATGGTTTTAATCAAAGCTCGTGGCGTATAATATTCGCCACCGTTACGCCCTGCGTTGCCCATATTTTTAATCTTGTCTTCGTACAAGTGGCTCATTTCATGCTTCTCGGCGTGGGTTCTAAAACGCAATTCGTCAATCCGGTTTATTACCTCACGCAAATTGTAGCCGCTTTGTATTCGGTTTTTAAGTTCGCTAAAAATCTCACCTATTTTATATTCAATGGTGTCGGCACTTTCAGCATCGGCTTTAAATTTTTTTAGGTATGGGAACAGTTTTAAGTCCACAAAATCTTTAAGGTCGTCACCTGTCAAGGCTTTATGGTGGTCAAGTTTGCCGTCTTTATCTTTTGGCGTTGCCCAAACTGCCCACTTAAATTCTTTTGAAATAATGTTGGTGTAGGTCTTGCCGCTTAGTTCGGCTGCTGTGGCTTTGTCTTTCTCTAAATCGTCTAAATATTTAAGAAACAAAACCCAAGAGGTTTGCTCTACATAGTCTAGTTCGCTGCCACAACCTGCGTCTTTGTGCAGTATGTCGTCTATATTTTTAAAGGTTTGTTCAAACATTTTATAACAACTTTTAGTGGATTTTGTAAATGTAATATTATGTTTTTTGGTATAATAGTGCTGTTTAGCTATTTTGGGTTTTGGAAAAAGTATGTTTTAATGCCCAACAAAAGCAAATGCTTTAGATGCATAATTTTTGCTTTATGTAAATTATAAACAGCAAATTAACTTTAAATACACTCAAATTATTTAAACAAAATATACATTTTTACACCTTGTAAGTTTTATAAAAACATAATTTAACTATTTTAGTTAAAACAAAAAACAATGTAGTTATTGATTTAAAATCCAAGCAAATATTAGCGGCACAACAATGGTAGCATCCGACTCTACAATAAATTTAGGGGTGTGTATATCTAGTTTACCCCAAGTGATTTTTTCGTTGGGTACTGCACCCGAGTACGATCCATAAGAGGTGGTAGAATCGGATACTTGGCAAAAGTAACTCCAAAATGGGATGTTTTCCATCTCCATATCTTGGTAAAGCATGGGCACTACGCAGATGGGGAAATCGCCGGCTATGCCCCCTCCTATTTGGAAAAATCCTAGGCCTTTACCTGCCGAGTTTTTCACGTACCAATCGGCCAAAAAGGCCATATATTGGATGCCATTTTTTACGGTATGTACATTTATCTCATTTTTAATTACATAAGATGCAAAGATATTGCCCATGGTAGAATCTTCCCAACCGGGTACAATTATGGGTAGGTTTTTTTCGGCGGCGGCTAGCATCCATGAGTTTTTAGGGTCGATTTCGTAGTATTGTTCCAGTACACCGCTTAGCAACATTTTGTACATAAACTCGTGTGGAAAGTAACTTTCGCCTGCACTGTTGGCATCGGTCCAAATTTTATGGATATGTTTTTGTAAACGCCTAAACGCTTCTTCTTCGGGTATGCAGGTATCGGTTACTCGGTTGTAATGGTTTTCTAATAAATCCCATTCGTCTTGCGGACTTAAATCGCGGTAGTTAGGTACACGTTTATAGTGCGAGTGTGCTACTAGGTTCATAATATCTTCTTCGAGGTTTGCACCTGTGCAAGAAATAATAGCCACTTTATCTTGCCTAATCATTTCGGCAAGGGATATACCAAGCTCGGCGGTACTCATGGCACCAGCCAAGGTTACCATCATTTTACCTCCTTCGAGCAAATGGGTTTCGTAGCCTTTGGCAGCATCCATTAAAGCGGCGGCGTTAAAATGTAAGTAGTTTTTTTCTATAAATTGTGATATTGGTCCTTTTTGATTGCTCATTTTGATTTATTTTTTTTGCAAAAGTATGATTTTGGATGGGTTAAACGAAAATTTATTGGCTTATGCTAAATGGGAAGACGGGTTGATGTAGCTATGGCTTGATGTGGGCATTTATGTGTGGCTTAAAAAACATGGTTTTGTTAAGCGATAGCTATAATTATAAAGTTTTTTTTACCTCATCCCTACTTATAGGGCTTCGCTTTTTTTATTTGCCACGAATTAAAGGCAAAAATGTTATAAATCCTTGTTGCTTTTATGGCCTTGAGCTTCCTCTTTTAATATTATTGTAGGCCTTTGTAACAACCGCAGAAACAGTGCAAGGGAACCTGCGTTAAAAAGCACAGGCCTGCATTAATAAACCCGATAGTAGCGGATACCTGCCTTGCCTCATATCTTTACCCTATCAAAAAAAAGTACAATTTTGGTATAATTTAATACAACACCGAAAAGGGTAAACATAGCCGCATCTTAGCATGATAATATCAATGCTGTCAGGCAGGATTTTCCCCTTTTTGTTTTCTTCTATCTGAGTTTGAACAGT
>JAAFJW010000197.1 GCA_013298995.1 Sphingobacteriales bacterium
AGGTATGAGTTTGCGGGCGGCCAAATCGCCGGTGCCACCAAAAATCATAAATACGGTTGGTTTTATGCTTATTTCTGTTTTCATTTTTTCTGTTTTTTAGTTGTTTTTTTAGTTTTCCCATTGGGTATGAAACACGCCCTCTACACCATTTTTTTCGTAAGTATGTGCGCCAAAAAAGTCGCGTTGCGCTTGTATTAAATTGCTGGGCATATTGCCTGTACTTAGCATTTCAAAGTAGCTTAATGCTGCCGTAAATGCTGGTGCACCCACGCCTGATGCTATAACGCTGGCGAGTACCTTGCGTGTAGCAGGTAAAATTTGTTTTACGCTTTCGCTGATTTTGGCATCTAATAACAAGTGCTCTAAACCGCTATTGTTGCTGTAAGCGTGGTAAATATCTTCTAAAAACTTGGCTCTAATAATACAACCACCCCGCCAAATTTTAGAAATCTCGGCCATGTTTAACGCATATCCATAGGCCTCAGAAGCCATATACAAGTTGTGCATTCCTTGGGCATAAGTTACCACAGTGGCAAAATACATGGTTTGCTCTAGCGCAATTAAAAACTCGGCTTTGTTGGTTCCGATGGTTTCTTTGCCACCATAAATAGCCTCGGCGTTAAGCCTTAATTGTTTAAGTTTAGATAGGTTGCGCATAGTAACGGCGGTATCAATCACCGTAATTGGGGCTTCTAAATCCATGGCTATTTGGCTTGTCCACTTGCCAGTACCTTTAGATTTTGCAGCATCTTTTATCTCATCTAATAATAAATGTGTTGCGCCAGCTTCTTTAAAAGCAAAAATATCTTTGGTAATTTCTATCAAGTACGATTGTAAGCGGCCTTGATTCCAGCCGTTAAACACTTCGTAAATTTCTTCGTTTGGCATTTGCAAGCCGTTTTTCATTACCGAATAAGCCTCCGAAATTAACTGCATTAATGCGTATTCGATACCGTTATGCACCATTTTTACAAAATGCCCAGATGCACCAGGGCCAATATAAGTTACACAAGGCTCGTTGTTTACTTTTACGGCAACGGCTTCAAAAATTGGTTTTACGGTTTCGTAAGCGGCTTTATCGCCCCCAGGCATCATACTTGGGCCTCGCCTCGCACCTTCTTCGCCACCCGAAATCCCCATTCCAAAAAAGTGTAAACCCGCTTGGTTAAGTTCTATCACACGGCGTTCGGTATCGGCCACGTACGAGTTTCCGCCATCAATAATCATATCGCCTTTATCTAAAAGTGGTATCAGTTCGGCAATTACGGCATCTACAATTTTACCTGCAGGCACCAGTAGCATTACCGCTTTGGGGCTTTGTAGGTTGGTAATAAACTGTTTAATATCCGTAAACCCAACGGTACCAGTAGGCTGGCCTTCGATGTTTATTTTTTCTACCATTTTGGTATCACGGTCATAACCGCATACGTTAAAGCCGTGGTCGGCCATGTTTAGCAACAGGTTTCTACCCATTGTACCTAGGCCTATCATACCTAGTGCGCATTTTTTATTCTCCATTTTTTTTGTTGGGCTATTGGCCACTTGTTTTTTGTATTTGCTTTTGGCCGATGGCCTTTGGCTTTTTGTGTGTTATTTATTGCTATTGGCTCTGGGGCTTTTAGCTTTTGTTATTTTTTTATTTGGGCGTGTCCCCCTTTGAAAAAAAGGGGGGCGGGCTTTCCGCTCACCTGCCTGCCGGTAGGCAAGGTAGTCCTCAAAAAGCTTCGTTGCACTCCGCTTTTTTGCGGGCTAACCGCTGCAATCCCTCACGTAAAACTGCAAATTGTCTAAACTATGATTTTTTTGATTTGGTTGAATCTTACCATTTTATATTTTGAATTTTTTGTTGCTTAGCCGTTTAAAATTAAGGCTTGTTTCGCCAAAATTAATTAATAAACCAATTTCTAGGTTATATGCTTCTAAAATAATTTATGGCTTGGGGTATATTATATATTTTATAATGTAATAATCGCTTATAATTCATCAGGAATTAAACCATTTACGAAAAATAAATTCTTTTTTGTGCCCATTTGTTATTCTTTATAAAAAAATGAGCATTGTTTTTATGCAGGCAAAGCATAAGCGTTTTTTTACACCAATAATATTAATTTTTGCTAACCATTTTAAACGGTTATTTTTGAAATATGTTTTTAGCCCGTTTTAAGGATTTTGTTGATAAAAATAACCTGTTTGCTGGAGGCGATAAAGTACTATTGGCTGTAAGTGGTGGTAAAGATTCGGTACTTATGGCGCACTGTTTTAAGCTGGCTGGCTATAATTTTGGCATTGCCCACTGCAACTTTGCCTTGCGTGGCGATGAAAGTACACGAGACCAAAATTTTGTAAAAGCCCTAGCCAACGATTTAGAAGTGCCCTTTTATTTCATAAATTTTGACACCCTTACCTACGCAATTACCCACAAAGTAAGCATACAAATGGCCGCCCGAGATTTACGCTACCATTTTTTTGAACAAGTTAGGCAACACCAAGGCTACCAAAAAATTGCCTTAGCCCAACACCAAAACGATGCCATAGAAACCGTTTTAATAAACCTAATTAGAGGTACAGGCATTGCTGGCCTACACGGTATTTTGCCCAATAGGGATTATCTTATCCGCCCGTTATTATGCTTTACCAGCGATGAAATTACCCAAATTGTAAAGCAAAATAATTTCACTTACGTGGATGATAGCTCTAACGCCAGCACAAAGTATATGCGTAACCACATTAGGTTGGCCCTTATCCCCGAATTAAAAAAACTAAATCCCAACTTAGAAACTACTTTTAAAAACAACTTATCGTACTTCGCACAACTCGAAGATTTTTTAATGCAAGAGGTAGAAAAAACCCGTAACCAACTTTTTGTGTATAAAAACGATAACATCAGCGTAAGCATAAACCAATTAAAAAAACTAGCACCCATTGTAGTTTACCATTTATTAAACCCTTTTGGTTTTAATAATACTACCGTAAAAAATATTATTGAGGCTTTAGAAAAACACCCAGGCAGGCAATTTTTTTCGGCTAGGCATCAATTGATTTTAGATAGAGACAACGTCATTATTCAACCA
This sequence comes from Sphingobacteriales bacterium, assembly GCA_013298995.1. Lineage (GTDB taxonomy): Bacteria > Bacteroidota > Bacteroidia > Sphingobacteriales > Sphingobacteriaceae > Pseudopedobacter. Next base: position 3,072 of record JAAFJW010000197.1, read on the forward strand.
AAATTAGTAACCCCTTTATGCCAACAGCAAATTAACGCTACCGATAGCGAAGTTTTTTTTATGGATAAACGCTTTAAAAAAAACATATTAAGCCATATCCCTGATAATTTAAAAACAAATTTAACCACCCTAATGGCCGATGCCG
>JAAFJW010000198.1 GCA_013298995.1 Sphingobacteriales bacterium
ATTACTGGCTATTATCAATCGTTAATTGCAGCCATCCCTTTCGAGCGTAATTTACTGTTGGGCAATTTGGTTTATGGTGCAATATTGTATGGTGGTTTTGAGTTGGCGCAAGCTAGGTTTGTGGTGTTGAAGAGGGTGGAAGTGAGGGTGTAAGCTTTTTTGTTTTGAGTATAAAAAAAGAGGTAATTTCTTACCTCTTTTTTGTTTGTGAAAATTCAAGTAATAAACATATTAGAAATGGTAGCCCACTTTAAAGCCTAGCCCTACCGAAACCGTATTTTTATTAAATTTATTAAAGCCTTCGTGAAAAATACCATTGCTATCTTCGCCCGCAGCGTACTTTGTTGTAGTAATATTTCTTAAACCTACCCCAGCAGTATATTCCAAACTTAAATTATCATACAAAGTTTGCCAACCGAAAAGCGCCATAATATCAAATATATTTTCACTTTCTTTTTTGCTTGAGCCTATGTGTTTTAACCCTGCACCATTATTTACTAAACCAGGGATGTTAAAACTATAGTTATAAAAATCGGCTGATATGGCTACAAACGAGCCTTCCATGCCATCATTATCAAAGTACAAGCGTGGTTGTAAGCTAAACATATAGCCCAAACTCGCTTTTCTACTATCAAAATTATATAGCGGATCTGTTACATCTTTTACATTACTAGGTAAAATATTTGTTTGACTTGTTTTGTTATTGTTCTCATAAAGATCTCCTTCGCTCCACGATTTTTGAAAAAAATTACGCGAATAGTTCCTAAAAGTAGGCCCAACGGTTAATTGAACACTAAAAAAATCAGATATTCTTTTTTCGTACGATATGGGTAACCTGCCCGAAATAAAACCTAAAGGGGCGATTTTAATAATGTTATTTTCGGTAGATCTTTTTTTATTGTTTTTTTTGCTGTTGGTTTTAAAAATTATTACAGTAGTTGTACTGTCTCTAGCATCTTTTTTTGATTGGGCGTTTGCATACATAGTTAAAAACATAGAAACTAATATAAAAACTGTTATTTTTTTTATCATAATATTAAATTGTTATATTTTAATTAGTGCAATATTAGTAATATTGCGCTTAAAATGTACTAAAACAATTACAAATGAAAAAAATAATATGCTCAACATTATTTATTGTGTTAACTTCACAATATTCTAAATCTCAAGATGTAAGTATAACTTGGAGTCCCGAGAGTAAAACAGAACTATCTTATTATTCTTTTGTTAAAGGAAAAGGTAGCGATTTAATTAAATTATGTTTTGAAAAAACTACTAGAAATATATTGCCAGTTGTAACCCGTTACGATAATAACTTAGAAGAACAAACTGTAAATAACATAACTGTTGATGAAAAAGGTATTAAGTTTGATAACTTTTTGAGTGTTAAAGACCGTCTGTTTTTTTTTACAAATTTTTATGATAAAGATAGTAAAGCAACCTCGTTTTACTGCCAACCACTTGATATTAAAACATTTGAAGCTAGTAGTCCCAATATCGAATTAGGTACTTTTGATTCGCATAATAAGAAAACACAAGCATCTGCCCGCTACTCGTTCTCAAAAGATTCTACTAAGATACTCATGGTAAGTTTATCGCCCTACGAGGCAAACGAAAACGAAAAGTATTATATAGCTGTTTTTGATAATAAAATGGCAAAACTATGGGAAAATACCGTAGAACTACCTTACAAAGATAAGTATGTTGAAATATTAGGTAAAATTGTAACCAACGAGGGTAAAGTGGGTGTTTTGTTAAAACATTACGATAGCGAAACCACTAAAGAAGGTGTAAGAAAAGATGGCAAAAGAGCACCATCATATACCACTAAATTGTTGTTGTATAGCAAAGGAGAAAATACACCCCGTGAATTTATCATAAATACTGATGGTAAGTTTATTCATACTTTAAAAATTGCAGAAGAAAACGATAATAATATTTCGTTATTTGGACTTTACCAAACCAAACCCGAAGGAAATGTAAATGGTTATTTTGTGGTTGAAATAAATAAAAAAACTAACGAAGTTAAGGTTAACAATACCACAGCTTTCCCGTCAGATTTATTAGAAACTGTAAAAAACGACAAGCAAGGTAGCGATAGCGAAAGAGACCCTGGCTTAGGTTACGATTTTGAATTTGTGAAAACATTAACTAGAGCAAACGGCGATAAAGATTATTTATTAGAATATCGGAAATCTTTTGTAGGCACAAGTGGCAATATGAACGGTGGATATTCGTACTCATTTATGGTATATAAATATGGTGATATTATTGATATAAACATTAAACCAAATGGTAAAAATATAATTACTCGCATTCCAAAATTACAGGTTGCTGTGGGTTACGATTTATTTATTGGGCTACAAGCCTTAACATATAAAAATAAACTTTTGGTGTTTTACAACGATGACAATAAAAACCTAGAAAAAGATTTATCAAACAAGCCAGAAGAACTTAAATTAGGGAAAGAAAACGCAACTTTAGTAATGGCTACAATTGATGATAACGGAGATTTTACAAGAGATGTTTTGATAAATCGAAAAGAAACTAAATTTACAACCGCTGTAAATGTTTCGTTTGCAATAGATAAAAACAAAATTGCACTATACGCAATGAAAGGTGGTTTATTTACTACTACCAAAGATATGATTGGGATTTTAGAAGTAAAATAATACAATTTTTTTTTTAATATTTAAAAAAGCGGTAAAAAATTACCGCTTTTTTTGTGCGTATATATGAGGGCAAAAAAAATCTCCTAAGCCAACAGCACCGCTGCAGGTATGCCTAATTTTTGATGCAATTGCTTGGCAATATTTATAGTAAGCGGTTTTTTACCGCTTAAAATTGCCGATACATATCCTTTGCTACCTAGCCAGCTTACCAAATCTTTGTTTTGTAAACCATTTTCTTCCATTTTAAGTTTTACAACTGCCAAGGCATTAGGCATAGGTATAGCATAATGGGCATCTTCGTATTGTTTAATAAGCAGTAAGGCAATTTGTAGTTTTTCGCCTTCGGCGGTATCGGGTGCGTAGCCTATATCAAATTGGGCATCTACCCAATTTAATAAATTTTGGTATTGGTTTTCGGTTTTTATTATTTGTAAATCCATGGTAAATTAAAAAAAATGGTTCGTATTTTTTTAATATTATA
>JAAFJW010000199.1 GCA_013298995.1 Sphingobacteriales bacterium
TCTTTTAATACGGGTATAACTAATCTCGGTATTGAAAAAGAAAACATAACTGAAATATTAGAGAATTCGGATAATGCTCAATTTAAATCTGCAATAGTATATTTAAGAAACAACCCCAATAGTGTTGTTAAAATTATTCACCCTAAAACAAAAACAGAGTTTATGGTTTTTCGTGATGGCGATGATTTCATAACCAAAAGGTTATTTACAGAACATACCGACGCAGAAGGCAACCCAGTAGAATTTACATTGCTCGAAGAGTCGGACGGAACAAGACGATTGCTAGATTACATTCCAGCAATTGAGAGTTCAATAAATAAAGAAAAAGTTTTTTTAATTGATGAGATTGAGCGAAGCATTCACCCGCTTACTATCAAAAAAATTATTTCTAAGTTTTCACTAGACGAGCAAGCAAAAGGACAACTGATTTTTACCACACACGAATCAAACCTGCTAGACCAAGATATTTTACGTACCGACGAAATATGGTTTACCCAAAAAGATATTGACGGGGCTACCAAACTGTTTTCGCTAAGCGATTATAAAGTACACAACACCATTGATATAGAAAACGGATATTTGAATGGCAGGTACGGCGGTATTCCGTTTTTATCTAATTTAGAGGACTTAAACTGGCATAAATACGCTGATGCTAACTAGATATAAAATATACCAAAGGGATGAGCCTACAAAAGACGCTAAAAAAATATACATTTTTTGCGAAGGCGATACCGAGGTAAATTATTTCAATTATTTTAAAGGATTTTCATCAAATATAGATATTGTAACTATTGGCAACACCAACACACAATCCGACCCTAAGAAATTACACCAAGACGCACTATTAAAACTATTTGGAAATGAGTTTGAGAAGCCAGAGTTAAGTTTTAGAGAAGATTTTTGTGACGAGGTATGGTTTGTTATTGATACCGACCATTGGAATAAAGGAAATAAAATAGAAAACTTACGCACAAATTGTGCGCAACAAAAAAACTGGAATGTAGCGCAAAGCAACCCAAGTTTCGAGCTTTGGTTATTTTATCATTTTAATAAAACAAAACCGTTAGAGACCGAAATAGAAAAATATGTTTCTTTTAAAGATTTCCTTAACAATCAAATACCTGGTGGTTTTAATAAATGGAAACATCCTCTTTTTATTCAAGATGCTATAATAAACGCTGAAAATAATTTTGAAAAATCAGATAATCAACCAAAATATTTAAGCACCGAAGTTTTTTTATTGGCAAAGGCTATTTTACCGTTTGTAAAAGATAAAATAAATAAAGGTTTAGAAAAACAATCTGGCGTAATTTAAAAAAATGAAAAAACACTTAACCCTATTCCTTTGTTTTTCAGCAATTTGCTTAGCTACTTACGCCCAAAAAACCAAGCAAGCAAAAGATAACCTAATCATTATCACAGGCAAAGCATTAAGCCCGCAAGATAGTAGCCAAGTAAAAGAATTGTTTTTAGCTGGCCTGCGTGAAAAAATAAGCGCACATTATATGCTCGCACAAGATTATTTCGAACGGCTTTTAGCTATTGATGCAAGCAACCATGCCGCCATGTTCGAACTAGCACAGCTAGCACTAAGCAACAAGCAATTAGATGTAGCACAGGAATATGCCGAGCGCACCGTTACCGTAAACCCCAATAATACTTGGTATTGGTTGCTTAATGCCAATATTTACCAGCAACAAAAAAATTATCCATTATTGGTATATGCTTTAAACGAGCTGATAAACCTACATCCCCAAAAAACCGAATACCAATTTGACAAAGCCAATGCGCTTTTTATGCTAAACAAATACCCCGAAGCATTGGCAATTTTTAATACTATCGAAACCAATAATGGCATTAACGACGACCTTTTGGCCGCCAAGCAAAGGGTGTATTTAAAAACTGGCGATGTGCAAAAAGCCGCCAAAGATATAGAAACCCTTATTGCCAAACAGCCCGACCATATCAGATATTATTTGCTACTAGCGCAATTATATTTTAGCAACGATATGCATCCCAAGGCCATAAAAGTATTGCAAAATGCGCTTAGCATAGATGAGTTTAACTACGAAACAAGGTTACTTTTAGCAAGCATTTATAACTCTGATAAAAACGAAGAACTCGCTTATGAGCAAATACTAAATGCATTTAACCAAGCCGAAATGCCGATAGACCAAAAAGTAGCCTTTGTATTAAGTTATTTTAACCAGTTTCCTGATAGTGCATCGCTAAAAAAAGCGAGCCAATTGGCACAGTTAGTTACCGTTATTCATCCCGAAAATCCAAAATCTTTTTCCCTTTACGGGGATGTATTGTACCAAAACAATAAGCTAGCCGAAGCCGAAACCGTATATCAAAAAGCTTTGGATTTAAACGCCAATGTATTTGCTATATGGGAGCAGCTTATCCGTATAAAGCTATCGCTAAACAATCACAATGGCGCAATTACAGCTGCCGAAACCGCCATTGAGCTTTTTCCCAACCAAGCGGCATTGTACTATTATTTAGGGCTAAGCTACGGGCAAACCAAGCAAACACAAAAAGCTATTGCTAATTTAAAGCAAGCTATTGAGCTAGAAATCAGCGATAAGCCCGACCTAAAATCGCAAATATACAGTAGCCTAGGTGATGTGTATCAAGACGCTAAGCAGTACAAAGAATCGGCGCAAGCCTACACCCAATCATTAACCCTATTGCCCGATAATGCTTATACGTTAAACAATTATGCGTATTATTTATCGTTAAGAAACCAAAATCTAGCCGAAGCCGAAAAAATGGCCAAGCGAGCCAATGAAATAGAACCCAACAATCCATCGTTTCAGGATACTTATGCTTGGGTATTGTTTAAGCTAAAACGCTATGATGATGCCAAAATTTGGATGGAAAAAGCGATGTTAGATTTAGATACCAAAAGTGCTATACAATTTGAGCATTATGGCGATATTTTATACAAATTAGGCGATGTAAACAAAGCACTTATAAACTGGCAAAAAGCGATAGACTATGGCGAGAAAAGCCTCCTACTAAAAAGAAAAATAAATGA
>JAAFJW010000002.1 GCA_013298995.1 Sphingobacteriales bacterium
CTTCTATCTGCTGGTCTATTTGTTGTGCCAGTTCGCGGGTGGGTGCCAGTATAAGGGTGTTTATACCTACCGTGTTTTCTTCGTTTATTTTATTAAGTATAGGCAGTAAATATGAGGCGGTTTTGCCTGTACCCGTTTGTGCACAAGCAATTAAATCTTTACCTTCTAATATTAGCGGAATAGCTTGTTTTTGTATAGGTGTGGGCTCTTTATAAGCCATTGTATCCAATCCTTCTTGCAAAAGTTGGTTAAAGTTAAAATCGTTAAAAGTCAATTTTTTTAATTTATTATAATGTGATAATGTACAAAGGTAAGCGAATTATTATAAATCAGGCTGTTAATTATAAAATAGTGTAGCAAGTATTATGGTTTTGTGGGTGCAGTTGGGCTGGCGTATAAACTTATGTAGATAGTTGTAATTTTACGCAAATTAATGGTGCATATATATTAATAAATAGCGAGTTTTGTAAGCATTATGCATAGCATTCCACAATTACAGCAAATTATCCAAAAGGCAATGGATGATAAACAATATCCTAGCCACCCCAAAGAATTGTATGAACCTATTGCTTATTTGATGGCATTGGGCGGTAAACGCCTGCGGCCAGCACTTGTATTAATGGCAACCGATTTATTTGGCGGTGATATATACAAGGCAATTAAACCTGCATTGGCTATCGAAACCTTCCATAATTTTACATTAATGCATGATGATATTATGGATAAAGCACCATTGCGGCGAGGCAAACCTACGGTGCATGAAAAATGGAGCGAATCTGTAGCCATACTATCGGGCGATGTAATGTTTGTAGAGGCTTTTAAGCTGATGATACAGGTAGATGTATCTATTTTATCGCAAGTATTGGGTGTGTTTAACGATACCGCAGTGGGCGTATGCGAAGGACAGCAAATTGATATGAATTTTGAAACTGCGAAGCGGGTTTCGGTAGCGGATTATGTAGAAATGATACGGCTTAAAACGGCTGTATTATTGGGCGGAGCGTTAAAAATAGGGGCATTGATAGGTGATGCTAGCTTAAGCGAGGCTGATAAATTGTATGATTTTGGTTTAAACCTTGGCATAGCTTTTCAGTTGCAAGATGATATATTAGATGTATATGGCGACCCCGAAAAATTTGGTAAACAAGTAGGTGGTGATATTTTATCGAACAAAAAAACTTTTTTATTGATAAAAGCCCTCGAACTGGCTGATGAGCATACGCTGCAACAATTAAATGGGTATTTGGATAATGCCACAATCAGCCCCAGCGAAAAAGTACTTGCCGTAACTGCCATTTATAATACATTAAATATTAAGGCTATTGCCCAAGCCGAAATGATGGCTTATGCCGAAATTGGCTTGAAAGCACTAAGCGAAATTGATGTAGCCGAGGAACAAAAACTGGTTTTAAAAGATTTTGCCAATATGCTGATAGAAAGGGAGCATTGATTTACCAAAAATTTATAAAAAACTTATTGATTGTAGTTTTACCAACAAAAAAACCCCATTAGTTAACATTATAATCACATTAAAGCACCAATTGCATTACATAAAATTTATGTTACGCTAACGTTTGTGCAATACTTTCGTAATCTTAAACACACAAACAATTTTTTAAGAATTATGAAAAAAATAATCCTCTTTTTTGCGGTACTTATTTGCACAAATTTTGTAGCAAAAGCCCAAACCCTTTTACACAGCTGGAATTTTAACAATTCTACCTCGCTAACTACTTTGTTAGCACCCAACACTGTACTTGTACCAGGTGCAAGTATTACACACAATGTGGTTACCAATAGCGAGATACCTATTACGGGTAATACTACTGGACAAGGGTTTGAAATTACCAACCCCAATGCCCGCAATGGCGATGTAGCTGGTGCACATTTACGTTTTAACAATGCAGTAGGTGGCAACTTGGTTTTTGCATTACCTACTACAGGTTATAAAGATATTGTTGTTAAATACGCCACTAGGCGCTCTACCCAAGGTGCTTTTAACCAAATTATTGATTATAGTATTGATGGTACAAATTATGTAAACTTTACTACCATAATGCCGTTAGAGGCTAATCCAGTTTTACAAACTTTGGATTTTGGCACAATTTTAACGGCCAACAACAATCCTAACTTTAAAATAAGAATTAGCTTTACACAAGGCGGGGCAACTGGTACGGCCGGCAATAACCGTTTCGATAATTTTACCTTAGAGGGTAATTCATTGGCTGCCGCAGATGTAACCGCACCAAGCGTAGTTTTTACACCTTTAAACAATGTGCTTAATGCCAACATAAATACACAACCAAAAATTAGTTTTAACGAACTTATTAGGTTAGTAGATAACAGCGCAATTACCAATGCCAATGTTGGTACTTTAGTAGAGTTACGTTTAAACGATGCTACTGGTGCATTGGTAGCATTTAACGCCACCATTACTGGTTCCGAAATTACCTTAGTGCCAAGCCTAGCTTTACTAAACAACCAAAAATATTATGTTGCCGTAAAACCTAATGTAATAGAAGATTTAAGTAATAACGCAATTACCACTACTCCATCATCGGTTTTTACAACTAGGGCTAATCAAATCGCATTTGCCAGCAATTTTTTATCAGTTGCCGAAAACGCAGGCTCGGTAACGGTAACGTTAACCCTTACCGACCCTACCATTAGCAGCGCAAATTTAGTTTTAAAAGCTGCGCCGTTTAGTAACACCAGCGCAAGCGATATAACTTACGCCACCCAAACCTTAAATTTTACAGCTACAAGCAATGCCACCCAAACCATTACCATACCTATTACCGACGATTTATTATCGGAAATGGACGAATATTTTGTTTTAGCCTTAGAGAATTTAAACGGAGTAACATTAGCTGGTAAACAATTTTTAACCGTTTACATTAGAGATAACGACCGTGTTGCACCTGTACCTACGCAAGAACTTACCTTAAATTACACCAGTAGTTTTAAACCAAACACCGCCACTGGTAGCACCACCGAAATTGTGGTACATGATGCAGCAACGCAGCGTTTATTTATGACAAGTGCTGTACAAGACCGTTTAGATATTGCTAATTTCTCAAATCCTGCTGCCGTAACTTTAATAAAATCTATTAATATGGCACCTTACGGAGGCATAACCAGCGTAGCCGTTAAAAATGGTGTGGTTGCAGTTGCCTGCCCTAATGCCAATGAGCAGTTAGATGGTTCGGTAGTGTTTTTTAATACCGATGGCGATTTTATAAAACAAGTTACCGTAGGCGCATTGCCCGATATGATTACCTTTTCGCCCGATGGCAATAAAATATTTACCGCCAACGAAGGCCAGCCAAATACCACTTACACCGTTGACCCCGAGGGTTCGGTATCTATTATCGATATTTCGGGCGGCATAGCATCGGTAAATCAGAGCAAAGTAACTACCTTACTTTTAACAGGTTTTAATGCACAAGAAGCAACTTTAATAGCTAGCGGTGTACGTAAAACCAGGTTATCTTCTACGCTTTCGCAAGATTTTGAACCAGAGTATGTAACCGTATCGGCCGATAATACAAAGGCTTGGGTGGTGATGCAAGAAAACAATGCAATAGCCGAAATTAACTTAGCCACCAATACTTACACCAGCTTATGGGCTTTAGGTAAAAAAGATTTTAATGTAAACGGAAGCGGTTTAGATGCGTCGGATAATAGCGGAAGAATTCACATTTCTAATTTCCCAGTAAAATCTTACTTTATGCCCGATGGTATTGCAAATTATACCGCAAATGGTAAAACTTATTTGGTTACCGCCAATGAAGGCGACGAAAAAGAATACGGTACTTTTGTAGAGCGCACCACAGTTGGTGCGGTTACTTTAGACCCTACCATTTTTCCTAATGGCGAAGTTTTAAAAGAAAACCACAATTTAGGTAGATTACGCATAACCAGTTTTAATGGCGATACCGATAGTGATGGCGATTTTGATGAGTTGATAATGGTAGGTGCAAGGTCGTTCTCTATTTTTGATGCAAGTACAAAAGGTATAGTTTACGATAGCAAAGATGATATGGAGTTGTTTACCTCAAAATCTCCTATTACTTCCCCATTTTTTAATGCCGATAACGAAAGTAGCACTTTAAAAAACCGTAGCCGCTCTAAAGGTCCCGAGCCTGAGGGTGTAACACTTGCTACAATTGCTGGCCAAGTATATGCTTTTGTTGGTTTAGAAAGAGTAGGCGGTATAATGGTTTACAACATTACCGACCCTGCAAACGTAAAATTTGTAGATTATAAAAATAACCGTACTACAAACCAAGCCACCAGCGATTTAGGCCCTGAGGGTATTATTTATATTTCTGCAGCAAACAGCCCTACTGGCAAACCTTACGTTATGATTGCTAACGAAATAAGTGGCAATATATCGGTATTCGAGCTTGCAGGCACAGTGTTAACCAACCCTACAGTAAGTATTTCAAGCCCAACTAACAACGCTATTTTTGATGCAGGTACTCCAATTACTTTAAAAGCGGTTGCACATGATGAGAATGGTACAATTAAAAAAGTTGAGTTTTACAATTCAGGAAATTTGATTTTAACTGATAGTATTGCCCCGTACGAATTTTCTAGTAATGGAGTTGGAGCTGGAAGTTACTTAGTTACAGCTAAAGCTTTCGATAATAGCGGCAACAGTACAGTTTCTGATACTGTAAAAATTACGGTTACAGCTTGCACTCCTGTTGGACACATTACAGCCGAAGGATATTTTAATATTCCAGGTAAATTGGTTTCAAATCTTACAAGTAACTCTAATTATCCAAACAATCCAAGTATTAGCACTCAGCTTACCTCTTTAAACTATCAAAATATAGGTGATAACTACGGTGGAAGGTTGCGAGGATATATTTGCGCACCAGAAACAGGTAATTATACTTTTTATATTGCCAGTAATGAGAACAGCGAACTTTACCTTAGCACAAATGGTGAAGCCAGCAATAAAAGAAAAATTGCCTATTTAAGTTCTGATGTTGCACCTAGAGCTTGGTTTACATTTTTTACTCAAAAATCTGTGCAAATTTTCTTACTAAAAGGGGCTCGTTATTACATTGAAGTACTTCATAAAGAAAGCACAGGTGCTGATCATCTTTCTGTAGGATGGAAAATTCCAGGGACAAATACTGTAAACGTAATTTCTGGAAGTTATCTTTCTCCAATTTCAAATAGCATGAGTACTTCTAGCTTAGCGTTTGCTGATATTAATAGTCTTTTAAATCAATCACAATTAAATGCTGATGCTACAAACAAGAAATCTCATACTTTAGTAGTTTATCCTAACCCAGTAACAGCAAACATAATAAATGTAAAATCAAGTAACACTGATTTAAAGCAAGTTAATGTAAAACTATTTAGTATAAATGGAGCGTTAGTATATCACGGTAAACCCGTTGTAACTGCTGGTAACTTCGAAATTAAATTAAACCATAAACCAGAATCGGGAGTTTATATTTTACATGTTGAAGGCCTAGGCACACAACAATTAATAGTTAAATAATTAGTTTTTAATTTTTAGATAAAGAGAGCAGCGTAATAGCTGCTCTTTTTTTTTGTGTAAGGATTTTTAGCGTATAAGTGTTAGAACGGAAATCCCTAAATTTTCTTAAATATTTAGCCTTTCTTATCACATCAAACTTTTCTCAGTAGTTATCGTTGCCCTATTTATGACAGTAAAATTTAAGAGTTTTGTGTTTTTTAAGAAAATTTAAAGGTTTCCGTTCAAACATTAATTAAAGTTTAGATATATTTTTTCATGTGGCAAATTCAAGCAATAAATGCCACACACCCAATTTTAGCGGTGTAAATTCCCCTACTGTATATCGCCATAGGCTTCTAAAATACGTTTCACCAGTTTATGGCGTACCACATCATCGCCGTTAAGGTAAATAATTTCTATCCCTTTAATTTCGGCCAAAATACGCAGGGCGTTGTGTAAACCCGATTGTTGCTTACGGGGTAAATCAATTTGGGTAACATCGCCAGTAACAATAAATTTTGCGGTGGGCCCCATGCGGGTTAAAAACATTTTTAACTGTAAATCGGTACTGTTTTGGGCTTCATCTAATATTACGAAACAATTATCTAGCGTACGGCCACGCATAAATGCCAAAGGCGCAATCTCGATGGTGCGGTTTTCGAGGTATGTTTTTAGCTTATCGGCAGGTATCATATCGTCCAAGGCATCGTATAATGGGCGTAGGTAAGGGTCTATTTTTTCTTTTAAATCTCCCGGAAGGAAACCTAAATTTTCGCCTGCTTCTACCGCTGGGCGAGTTAAAATAATACGCTTTATTTCTTTGTTTTTTAACGCCCTAACGGCAAGCGCTACAGCGGTATAAGTTTTACCTGTACCCGCTGGGCCTATGGCAAAAAGCACATCGTTTTTGGCCATACTATTTACCATACGGCGTTGGTTTACGGTACGGGCTCGCACCATAATCCCATTAGGGCCAAATACAATAACCTCCGATTGTGCCAAGCCTGCAGCCGTATCGCTACTGGGTGCATCGGCGGGGCTTTCGCTTTGGTTACGGCTACCCAATATACTTTCTACATCGTTGGTTGATAGGTTATTAAACTGGTTAAGGTGGTTAATAATTTTGCTTATTTTTTTACTAAAAATTTGCAACTCTTCGTCATCGCCTAGGGCTTTTACTTCGGTACCACGGGCTACAATTTTTAGTTTAGGAAACGCTCGTTTAATAATTTCGTAAAATTCGTTGTTGGGCCCCCATAATAAGGCAGGGCTTAAATTGTCGAGGGCTATTTTAATTTCGTTCAAGGCTTAGTTTTTTTAAAGTCTGATATTTTTGTGAATTAAAAATTGAATATTTGCAAGCGTTAATGGTGTACCACAAGGTTAAGCATAAATATTTAATTTTTTAATGGCAATTATTACTTTAACTACCGATTTAGGCTATAAAGATTTTTACCAAGCTGCTTTAAAAGGAAGCATCCTAAAAATATTGCCCAGCGTAACTATTGTAGATGTTACCCACGAAATACAAGCCTTTAATATTTCGAGGGCGGCCTTTATTTTAAAAAACTGTTTTAATTACTTTCCGCAAGGTACAGTACATTTAATCGGCATTGATACCGTTTACAGTAAGCAACAAAAATATTTAGCTTTAAAATACAATGGGCATTATTTTGTAGGTGCTGATAATGGTATTTTTTCTTTAATTTTTGAGGCCGAACCCGAAGAAATTGTGGAAATAAATATTTTACAGGATTTAAAATTTTTACACTTTCCCCTAACCGATATTTTGGTAAAAGCAGCCTGTAGCCTAGCCTCAGGCGGTAAACTTAGCCAAATAGGCATCCCGGCCAACGGTATTGTAAAGCGTATTAGCCTGCACCCAGGGCTAGAGGGTAGCCAAATAAATGGTAGCGTAATTTTTATTGATACTTTTCAAAACGTAATTACCAATGTAACCAAAGATTTTTTTACCAAGGTACAACGAGGCCGAAACTTTACCCTTTATTTACGCAAACACGAAACCATTAAACAACTAAGTTGGCATTATAACGAAGTACCCGAAGGCGAAAAACTCTGCTTATTTGGCATCTCAAACCATTTAGAAATAGCCATTAACAAAGGCAATGCAAGCGGCTTATTAGGCCTAAAAATTAACGATAGTATCAAAATAGAATTTGGGTAAGATTTTTTTATTCGCCCCTCTCCTATTTTAACATTGTTTAACCCCATCTGTTTTTATTAAAAATTGACTTGTATTATTTATTAATCTATCTTTGCAGGATGTTTAAAAACAAGGTAATCGTAATTCTGAGTTTTATTATTTTATGTGCAACCGTTTTCACGGGATGTAAAAGCCGTTTCGAGAAACTAAAAGCCAGTACCGATGTGCCTAAAAAATACCAAGAAGCCATCCGTTTATACAACAAAAAAGATTATGCCAAGGCCTTAATTTTGTTCGACGATTTGGTACAACGTTACCGAGGTCGCTCCGAAGCCGAAGATTTATATTATTACTACTCGTTTAGTAATTACAAATTAAAAGATTATTTATCAGCAAGGTATCATTTTAAAACCTTTGCCGAAACCTATCCCAATAGCACCCGAGCCGAAGAGTGTAGGTTTATGGCCGCCTATTGTTTTTACCAAGATTCACCCAATTTTTCGCTCGACCAAGAGAATACCTATAAAGCTATCGAGGCCTTGCAATTGTTTATCAACTTATATCCTAAAAGTAACCGTGTAGCCGAAGCCAGCAAACTAATACAGGATTTGAGAGATAAATTAGAAAAAAAATCGTACGCCAATGCCAACTTATTTTTGACAATAGGCGATTACCAAGCAGCCGTAATAGCGTTCCGAAATTCGATACGTGATTTCCCCGATACAAAATTTGCCGAAGAAATGGAATTTTTAACCATAAAATCTTTATATCTTTACGCAAAAAATAGCTACGAAACAAAACAAGAAGACCGCTACACCGAAACCATTGATGAGTATAACCGATTTATAGAAAAATACCCCAAAAGTAGCTACACCAAAGAAGCCGATAAATTAAAACACGAATCAGAAAAAGGTATAGAAAACGCAAAAAACATTTTGGCACTAAGCCTCGAATATAAAAAAGCACAAAATGACACAAAACAATAACGATAAACCAACCGTTGCCAGTTCAACCGTTACCCGCGATTTAAGAGAATTTGATATCGCTACCGATAATGCCTACGAATCGTTGGTAATTATTAGCAAACGAGCCAACCAAATTGCAACAAATGTAAAAGAAGAATTACATGCCAAACTAGCCGAATTTGCTACAGCAAATGATAATTTGGAAGAAATATTTGAAAACAGAGAGCAAATAGAAATTTCTAAATTTTACGAAAAAATGCCTAAACCTACTTTGGTGGCTATTGACGAATTTTTACACGACAAAGTGTATTTCAGAAATCCAGCTAAAGAACAACAAGCCTAATTTTTTTATCTTTAAGTGCTTAAACAGGATATGCTTAAAGATAAAAATATAATTATTGCTGTATGTGGTAGCATTGCAGCCTACAAAGCCGCCGAACTGGTAAGGCTTTGTATAAAAGCTGGTGCGCAGGTACGGGTAGTAATGACTGCCGATGCCACCGCTTTTATTAGCCCACTTACACTAGCAACGCTATCTCAAAACCCCGCTTGGGTTAATTATTACACTAGCGAAACAGGCGAATGGCACAACCATGTAGCGCTAGGCCTATGGGCGCATTGCCTTATTATAGCCCCAGCCACCGCAAATACAATAGGCAAAATGGCCAATGGTATTTGTGATAATTTATTGCTAGCTGTATATTTATCGGCCAGATGCCCCGTTTATATAGCCCCAGCCATGGATGTAGATATGTGGCAACACCCATCTACCCAGCACAATATCCAAAAACTAATTAGCTATAATAACATTATCATCGAGCCCGATTATGGCTCACTAGCCAGCGGCTTAACAGGGCAAGGCAGGCTAGCCGAACCCGAAAATATTTTATCGTTTGTAAGCAATAATATCCAAAAAAGCCTGCTACTAAAAGGAAAAAATATTTTGATAAGTGCTGGCCCCACCCACGAAAGTATCGACCCTGTAAGGTTTATCAGCAACCAATCAACCGGTAAAATGGGTTATGCCATTGCACAATATTGCGCCAATGAAGGCGCACAAGTTACCTTAATAAGTGGCCCAACGGCTTTAAGCATCCAACATCAAAATATCAAAACAATAGATGTAATTACAGCCAATGATATGTTTACAGCCCTTCATCAATATTTCGCTGGGGCGGATGCCTGTATTATGTGTGCCGCCGTAGCCGATTATGCCGTTAAAAATATTGCCAACCAAAAAATTAAAAAAAACGAGCAAAATTTAACCCTAGAGCTAGTAAAAACAAAAGATATTTTGGCAAGCCTAGGTAAAATAAAAACCGATAAACAATTATTAATAGGCTTTGCCCTCGAAACCAACAACGAAGAAAACAACGCCATAAAAAAATTACAACAAAAAAATTTAGATTTAATTATCCTAAACTCATTAAACGATGACGGGGCAGGTTTTAAAACCGATACAAATAAAATCACTATCATTGATAAAAACTTACATAAAACAACGTTTAGTTTAAAAAGTAAACATGAAGTGGCCAAAGATATTTGCACAAAAATTATCCAATTATTTTAATATGAAAAAAAATTGCTGCCTATTATTCGCCCTTTTTTTAAGCATCAATTGCCTAGCACAAGATTTAAACGCTAGGGTACAAATACTATCGCCCAAAATACAAAGCAATAATAAACGAGCCTTAGATGTGCTTGAACTAGCCATTCGCGATTTTTTAAATAACCGAAAATGGACTACCGACCCTATAAAATCAAACGAGCGCATTGATTGTAATTTTGTAATAAATATTACCGAATGGGATGGCTCCAATGTGTTTAAAGCCGAAGCACAAATAGTATCCAGCAGGCCTATTTTTGGTTCATCGTACAGTAGCCCATTATTAACTGTAAACGATAAAAACTTTGAATTTAACTACTCCGAAGGCGAAGCCTTAGAATATAACGACCAAGGTTTTATCTCAAACCTTACCTCGCTACTTGCATTTTATGCCAATATAATAGCAGGAATGGATTACGATAGTTTTTCGAAACTTGGCGGTTCGGCATATTTTGCCAAAGCACAATTAATTGTAAATAATGCCCAAAATGCAAATTTTATAGGCTGGAAAGCATTTGATAACTTACGCAACCGCTACTGGATTGCCGAAAATTTTAATAGTGCAACTTATACCACCTTACGAGAACTGCAATACACCTACCACCGCTTGGGTTTAGATGTAATGGCAAGCAATGCCACCGAGGCCAGGCGAATAATAGCAAAAGCCTTACCCGATTTAGCCACCATTGATAAACAAAAACAAGGTGCAATTATTAATCAAATGTTTTTTTCGGCCAAAGCCGAGGAAATTATTGGAATATTTTTAAAATCGGACCCACCCGAAAAAATTAAACTGTATAACCTACTAGCCGAGGTTGACCCACTTAATTTAACCAAGTACGAAGAATTAAAAAAAGGTAAATAATTATCCTTAACCCGCAATATGCTTAACCGCCTTTCTATAAAAAACTACGCATTAATAGATAACCTCGAAATACAGTTCGACCAAAACTTGAATATTGTAACAGGCGAAACAGGTGCGGGTAAATCAATTATTTTAGGTGCGCTTTCGCTGATACTGGGGCAACGGGCCGATAGCAAATATTTTTTTAACCAGCAAAAAAAATGCGTAATCGAAGGTTATTTTAACATTAACCAATACCAACTAAACATATTTTTTGAAGATAATGATTTGGATTATAGTGCCGAAACTATATTACGACGAGAAATATCAACCGATGGAAAATCACGGGCATTTATTAATGATACACCTGTAAATTTAAACACGCTTAAAAACCTTGGCGAAAAATTAATTGATATACACTCGCAACACGCAACTTTAGAAATAAACAACGCAAGTTTCCAATTAATGGTGGTAGATGCTATGGCTAACCACCAAGACCTATTACATACCTACGCCACCAACTTTAAAGCATACAAAGCCCTAAACAAAAAAGTACAAGATTTTTTGGCGCAAAGCGATAAAGAAAAACAGGAAATAGATTTTTTAAGCTTTCAGTTTACCGAGTTACAAAACGCTAAAATATTACCCAACGAGCAAGCACAACTCGAAAAAGAGTTAGACGCTTTAACCCACGCCGAAGAAATTAAACGCAACCTATTTACAGCCAATGCTTTGCTACAAGCACAAGAGCAAGCTGCATTAGCCCTACTAGCCGATGCCGCCCAGCAGCTACAAAGTATCGAAAAATACCAAGCCCCTATAGCCGAAGTTTTTGTACGCCTAAAAAGCAGTATTATAGAAATAAAAGATATAGCCGCCGAAATAGAAAATTTAGAGCAAATTACTCTTTTTGACGAGGAAAAATCAAACCAAATTAACGAACGATTAAACCTACTTTATACCCTACAAAAAAAACATAAAGTTACTAGCAATGCACAATTATTACTTTTGCAGGATGAAATAGCACAAAAACTCGATAAAATTGTATCTGCCGATGATGCTATTGCCCAGCTACAAGCATCGCTGCAAAAGCAAAAAAACGAGTTGGTTTTATTAGCCAATCAAATATCAAACAATCGCACAAAAGCAATACCTGTAATAGAAAAATATGTAGAAAAAACACTGGTAAATGTGGGTATGCTAAACGCACAACTAAAAATAAACCAAACCATTACAAGCGATAACAATTTCGATAATAATGGGTTAGATACCATAAAATTTTTATTTACCGCCAATAAAGGGCATCAACTGAGCGAAATGAGCAAAATAGCATCAGGTGGCGAGTTATCAAGATTAATGCTGGCTATAAAATCGTTAATAGCGCAAAAAACAGCTTTACCAACCATTATTTTTGATGAGATAGATACTGGCATATCGGGCGAGATAGCCAACCGTGTAGGCAATATGATGCAAATATTAGCCCAAAATATGCAGGTAATAGCCATTACCCATTTACCGCAAATTGCAGTAAAAGGCAAAGCCCACTATTTTGTATATAAAGAAATTAAAAATGATTTTACCTTTACACAATTAAAACGCCTAAACCACGAAGAGCGGATTTTTGAAATAGCAAAAATGCTAAGTGGCGAAAACCCCAAAGAAGCGGCCTTGCAAAATGCGAGAGAATTGTTGAATTGATGGAAAGAATGTGGTAAGTTTGATTTTTAATTTAAAAAAGCACTACATCAAAGCAAAATAATAGAAATAAAGGATGTAAATAATACAACAATAAAAACAACAACAAAATGGCATACAACTTATTAAAAGGAAAAAGAGGAATAATAACAGGCGCATTAGATGCAAACTCAATAGCTTGGAAAATAGCGCAAAAAGCGCACCAAGAGGGTGCAACCTTTGTGTTAACCAATGCCCCAATTGCGATGCGCATGGGCGAAATTAATAAACTGGCCGAAGAAACTGGCTCAACAATTATACCAGCCGATGCTACCAGTATTGAAGATTTAACCAACCTATACACCCAAGCACAAGAGGTTTTGGGCGGTAAAATAGATTTTGTTTTACACTCGATAGGTATGAGCGTTAATATTAGAAAAAATATTCCTTACGATGAATTGAACTACGATTATTTTGCTAAAGGTATTGATGTTTCGGCCATGTCGTTCCATAAAATGCTGGCCGTAGCCAAAAAATTAGATGCCATAAACGAAGGTGGAAGTGTAGTTGGCTTAACTTATATGGCAGCACAACGTACATACCCTTTTTATACCGATATGGCCGATATTAAAGCCATGTTAGAAAGCATAGCTCGTAGCTTTGGTTACTATTACGGTTTAGATAAAAAAGTAAGGGTAAATACGGTATCACAATCACCTACCAAAACAACTGCTGGTACTGGTGTAAAAGGCTTTGGCGATTTGTACAGCTTTGCAGAAGCTATTTCGCCATTAGGCAATGCCGATGCCGAATCGTGTGCCGATTACTGCATTACACTATTCTCGGATTTAACCCGTATGGTTACCATGCAAAATCTTTTCCATGATGGTGGCTACTCATCAACTGGCGTAAGTGTAGAGGTAATGCAAAAATTAGATGCTGCAAACAACATATAAGCAATTTCTTTAAAAGATTAAAAGCCCGTTTCTGAATTAGAAATGGGCTTTTTTGTTTTTAAAAATACATTGATTGAATTAACGAGAACGTTTATAATTGACTGCCTAAAAAAAAATCCTGATGCAAAAAATACATCAGGATTTTTTTTGTAACCTTTGAAAAATTATTTTGCTAAAACACCTTCGGCTAATACAATAATTTTATTGTTGATTACTTCAACTACGCCACCCAAAATATCAAAAAACTGTTCGTTTTTTATGTTTCGTACCGTTATCTTACCATCATCTAATGTAGAAATAATAGGTGCATGGTTGCTTAAAATCTCGAACGAACCTTGCTTGCCTGGTACTGTAACCGAGGTAACTTCGCCTTCAAATATTTTTTTATCGGGGGTTAAAATTTCTAATATCATCAAAAATATGATTATGCGTTAGCTTCTTCTAAAATTTTCTTACCTTTTTCAATAGCTTCTTCGATACTGCCTACTAGGTTAAAAGCGGCTTCGGGATACTCATCCACCTCGCCATTCATAATCATATTAAAACCTTTAATGGTATCTTTAATATCAACCAATACACCTTTTAATCCTGTGAACTGCTCGGCCACGTGGAAAGGTTGTGATAAAAAGCGTTGTACCCTACGGGCTCTGGATACGGTTAGTTTATCTTCTTCTGATAACTCATCCATACCTAAAATGGCAATAATATCTTGTAGTTCTTTATAACGTTGTAAAATTTCTTTTACGTTTTGTGCGCAGGCATAATGCTCATCGCCTACTACGGCTGGCGATAAGATGCGTGAGGTAGAATCCAATGGATCAACCGCTGGGTAAATACCTAACTCGGCAATTTTACGAGATAATACCGTTGTAGCATCTAAGTGGGCAAATGTGGTTGCTGGTGCAGGGTCGGTTAAATCATCAGCAGGTACATAAACAGCTTGTACTGATGTAATTGAACCTCGTTTGGTTGATGTAATACGCTCTTGCATGGTTCCCATTTCGGTAGCTAAAGTAGGCTGGTAACCTACCGCCGATGGCATACGACCTAGCAAGGCCGATACCTCGGAACCTGCTTGGGTAAAACGGAAAATATTATCGATGAAGAATAAAATATCTTTTCCTTGTCCATCGGCTTCGCCATCTCTATAATACTCGGCAATGGTTAAGCCCGATAAGGCTACACGGGCTCTGGCACCTGGTGGCTCGTTCATTTGGCCAAATACGAAGGTTGCTTTCGAATCTTTTAACGCTTCACGGTCTATTTTGGTTAAATCCCAACCGCCTTCTTCCATCGAATGTTTAAAGGCATCGCCATATTTAATAATACCAGCTTCAATCATCTCACGTAGTAAATCGTTACCTTCACGTGTACGTTCGCCTACACCTGCAAATACTGATAAGCCATCGTAAGCCTTTGCTATATTGTTAATTAACTCTTGAATTAATACGGTTTTACCTACACCGGCACCACCAAATAAACCAATTTTACCACCTTTGGCATAAGGTTCTAGCAAATCAATTACTTTGATACCTGTAAAAAGTATTTCGTTTTCGGTTGATAAATCCTCGAAGCGAGGAGGTTGGTTGTGTATTGATTTTCCGTCGGTTTTATCAATGTTTTCGATACCATCAATGGCATCGCCTACTACGTTAAACACACGGCCTTTAATGGCTTCGCCTATGGGCATTTTGATTGGAGCACCAGAGTCTATTACATCCATGCCACGTACTAAACCATCGGTAGAGTCCATGGCTACAGCCCGTACACGGTCTTCGCCTAAGTGTTGTTGAACTTCTAAAACAATTTTTTGTCCGTTTTCTTTTGTAATTACCAGTGCGCTATAAATTTTAGGTAAATGAGCTGCGTCATTTGCAAAACTTACATCGACAACTGGGCCGATAATTTGTGCTATTTTTCCAACGTTTGGCATATATTTTTTATATATTTTGTGTATGTATTGCTTTATTGTGAAAAGCGGTTTCCGTTTATTTTTGCAAAATTAACTTTTTACGGTTAATATCAAAGATGAAAAGTAAAATGTTTATGAAGATGAAAATGGGAAGTGGGTTTTAAAACCTTAATCTTCAAAAAATTCGTGTAATTCGGCAAAGTAACTGGTATTCCAGCCATCTACAAATTCGTCGAAGTTTTCGTCGGGTATATTGGTGTGTACTAGTTCTACGGAGGTTCCTTTGGGGTGTTGGTGTAATTTTATGGTTACTATTGATGCTTCATCTTGCCCATCGAAATACCATTGCTGCATTATTTTTTTGTTTTGTTCGAAGGCTAAGTTTTTGCCTATAATATCACCATCGTATAATGAAAACTCAGATTCGGCTTCGGTACTCATTTCGGCTTCGGCACCACTCCATAGCTTGATGCTTAGAGGGTTGGTTAATGCCAAATATACTTCTTCGGGTGAGGCGGGTATGGTATAGTATTTCTTGTAGGTTTTCATGCTTTTGTATGGCTTATTAAGGGCGGCGGTTTTTTAGTTGTTTTATCAATTCTTCTCTAAACTCTCGCTCGGCTTGGTAAAAATGGCTGGTTTTTTCGGGCGATAGTACTTTTAAAAATTCGTTTCTATATTTTTTTCGTACGGCTACTATTTTAATATCGTATTCTAAATCTTCGTCTAGGGAATTATCATCGTTTTTACGGGCTTCACGGCGTAGTTCAAATAGTTCGGTTAATTCTTTATGGTATTGATTGTAAACAGGCCAAAATTTTTGTGCTTCTTCGGTTGTTAAATCTAGCTTGCTGGTAATAAAAGCAACTTTTATGGCTTCTATTTTCTCTTTTCTATGCTCTTGTGCAAGGGTAAAATCTGCCGAAAGGCAAAATAATAGGATACATATATATAGCTTTATCATTTTCATATTTATATAGATTCGTTTAAATATTCATTTAAGTCTTGGTTGCTAATGCTTTGGTTAACTGGCAAAAAGGTGTTTTCTACGTTTTCTATAATTAATGGCATATCGGCGGTATTGGTTTCGTTTTGTAGGTATAGCTCGATTTCTTCGTTGGATATGTTGGTTAATAGGTTTTGGGTTTTTGATGGGTACGAGCTATTGAGATAGATAGCAAAGGTTGTAATAAGCAAAATGCAGGCTGCGGCGGCGTATTTTAAAGCGTAAAGAGGTGTAATTTTTGCTTTTTTATGGCTTGTATTATTGCTTATGGCTACTTGCGATAGTTTTATGGCCAAATTATCGAAATATAAATGGGGGGTAATATAGCCTGAGTTTATATTTTCAGCTTCTAAATTAGCCATAAAAACATTGCTATTGATGCGGCTTGCTAGCTTATCGAAATAATCGTGGGGGACGTTAAAACCTTGTGTTTTATTGTGTGTTGCCATGTTTTTAAGTTTAATAATTGTGTTAAATAGCGCTCAAAAAAATTTAATTAATCATTGGTTTTTACAAATTGTTCTATTTTTTTTGCGGCTAAATGGTACGATGCTTTTAAAGCACCTACGCTGGTACCTAAAATAGCTGATATTTCTTGAAATTTTAAATCATCGTAATAGCGCATATTAAAAACTAAGCGTTGTTTTTCGGGTAAGCCTAATAAGGCTTGCTGTAATTTTTTTTCTATTTCGTTGCCCGTAAAATAAGGGTCGGTATTTAAACTTTCGCTCATTTTTACTGATAAATCATCTAATGATATATTATTTCGAACTTGTTTTTTCTTAATAAAGGTTAAACTTTCGTTGGTAGCAATGCGGTAAAGCCAAGTAAATAATTGCGCATCTTGCCTAAACGAAGCTAAATTTTTCCAAATTTTAATAAATACTTCTTGTATTACATCATCGGCGTCATCGTGGCTAATTACGATGCGCCTAATTTGCCAATATATTTTTTGTTGATACTTATTTATGAGTAGGTTAAAAGCTTCTTCACGGGTTTTATCATCAGTAAATTTCGAAAGAATTAGTGCATCATCTACCATAAATTAAACAAACCTTTTTATTTTGAAGACTTGCAATTTAGCAAAAGGTTTAATGTTGCAAAACATATATTTCACAAATATTACAAAGTTTTAGTGTTAACTATTTTATTATATATCTTGTATTGAGGTAATTGTTATAAAATATTGATTCAAATGATTTTATAATAAAATTAAAACGAATATTATTTTTTATAAGAGCATTTTAATTCACTGTTAATCGCAATCAATAGCCCTAAAATGATGAGTTTGAATACTGTTACCTGCATCCATCATGTTTTCTAATTTTTCTATTTGCCACCAAAATTTAGCCCTTATTTTTAAATGATTACCCAGTTCGTTCATGTTTTCGGCATCGTATATGCGGCCATTGGCAATGGTGTATTTTATTTTTTCGCTATTGCGGATATCGTCTAATGGGTTGGCATCTAGCACAATAAAATCGGCTAATTTACCTTTTACTAGCGAGCCTACTTCTTTATCTATACCCAAATAATCGGCACCGTTTATAGTGGCACATTTTAAAGCCTCTAAGTTATTCATACCACCTTGTACCAGCATCCATAGCTCCCAATGTGCGCCTAAACCCTGCAATTGGCCATGTGCGCCTAAATTTATTTTGGTACCGCCAGCGGCTATTTGTGTAACCGCTTTCGATACATCAATATGGCCATAATCGCCGTATTCGGATGTGTTTCTTCGCCGCGAACGGGCATCTACCATTTGCCTAGGTACAAAGTTTAGCAGCTTATCATTATCCCATACATTGCTTCTATCGTACCAAAAGTTTTCGCCCCATTGGCCACCATAGCTTACAATCAAGGTAGGTGTATAAGCCGTTTTACTAGCATTCCAAAAAGTTGTAACATCTTTATAAACAGGTGTAACAGGTATATTATGTTCGATACCCGTATGCCCATCGGCTATCATGTTCATATTGGTAAAAAAAGTGCTGCCGCCTTCGGGCATAACTTCCATTTTTAGTTGCCTAGCCGCTTCTATTATTTGCTGGCGTTGCTCACGCCGAGGCTGGTTGTACGATTTTACCGAAAAAGCACCCACCGCTTTCATTCGCCGTAAATGCGCTAGTGCATCATCGTAATTATTAATAGTGGCTTTAAAATTACCATCGGCACCGTATAAAATAGTACCTGTGGAATATAATCGAGGGCCAACTAAACGGCCAGCTTTTATCATTTCGGCTTGCGAAAACACCATTTCGGTATTGCTTGATGGATCGTGGCTGGTAGTTACACCAAAGGCCAAATTGGCAAAGTAAGGCCATTCTTGCTGTGGCGATACCCCATTGTTACTGGTAGGTAAGTGCGCATGTACATCAATAATACCAGGCATAATGGTTTTGCCTTCCATATTGTAAAGCAAGGCATCGGCAGGTATATTTACTTCGTTGGTTTTGCCTATGGCTGCTATACGGTTTTCGTCAACCAGTATTGTACCGTTTTCTATTACCTCATTATTATTCATGGTAATTATACGTACATTGGTAAAAGCCAGCTTACCTGTGGGTATATCGCTTTTAATTTTAAGGTCGATATTTATGGTTGTGGTATCTATGGCGGGTAAGTTATCGGCCAGTTCGTCTAAATTGTTAAATACGTTTTTTAGTGATTTTGTAAAATATTTAGGCCCTAAAATATAGTGTAGGTTTTTACTATCGCTGCTCCAGTGCATACAGTTTCCAGCATCGCGTGATATTTTTTTTAGCGGTAAGGTTTTGTTATTGGATGATAAATCTAAACCAGCACCCAGCGTTACCATGGGCGTTATGTAAATGTTAAAAAGTTCATTAAAAGCTATCCATTTGTTATCGGGGCTGGGCACAAAACTATTGGAATATGCCGAGTTATAATGTGTTTGCACATCCTGCCCATTTAAATCGCAACTTTTAAATTCGCTTTTATCGCCAGTACGGCTCGTAAAAAAAACACGGCTATCGCTTACATTAAATTGCGGAAAGCTAGCATCTTTCACCAAAAACTTGGGTATGCCACCTGCGGCTGCTACGGTGTAAATTCCAGGGTTTTTACCATAATTGTAGCCCAAATTGGCATTTCCCGAACCTTTGGTATAAACCACTACATCACCTTTATTAGAAAACTTGGGCGAAAAATAAAATCCACTTTCGTGTGATAAAATGCTGGTATCTTTACTATCGAAACTGTATTTTACAATGGCGGCTTTGGTTTGGTCGTTCCAGGTGGTGTAAACCAAGTATTTGCTATCATTTGAAAAACTTGGCTCAAATTCCCAATCTGTATTTTGGGTTAAACGCTGAGGCTTGCCGTTGGGTAAATTTTTAAGGTAAAGATAACCAGCGGCATTAAACACTACTTTTTTACCATCGGGCGATGTTACCAATTGGCGTATCAATTTAGCTTCAAAATCGTCGGTAAACACCTTTTGGTCGAAATGTAAAGCATCTACAATGGTTTGTTTTACATCTACCGAAAACGGGATTTCGGCACTTTCCTGCGTATCAATATTTACTTTCCGTATTTTTCCTTTTGCATAAAAAACAATGGTTTTATTATCGGGTAGCCAGTTAAAATTGGGGTAAACCCCAAAAATTGCCCAAGTTTCCTGCTGGTCTTTCGATAAATCATCGTAAACAGGAAATTCTTCGCCTGTATGTAAATTTTGCACACACAATACTGTTTTTAAGCGAATACGTTTTACAAAAGCCATTAGCTTGCCATTGGGCGAAATTTGTGGCCTAGCGGCACTACCTGGGCCACCAGCTACTTTTTCAAACGCTCCGTTTTCGAGTTTAAGTTTTCGGATGGCATAAATTTCGGTATTGGGGTCTTTATTATATTGAAAATTAGGGCTAGGGCTTACATCTTCACTAAAAAAAAGGTATTTACCATCGGGCGATAGGCAGGGCTCGCCTTGGTCTTGTTGGTCGTTTTTACGTTTGGTAAGTTGCACCCCATCTAGCCCGCCCGAAACATGGTACAGCCATAGCTCGCCTGCCCCTAGTGAGCGTGAAGCCGTAAAATGCTTACGGGCAACAATATAATTGCTATTGGGTAGCCATGCTGCGTTATTAAGCAACCTAAAATTTTCTTTGGTAACAGCATGTTTATCGCTGCCGTTGCTATTCATCACCCAAATATTATCGGCACCATCTTTATCACTAGTATATGAAATAAATTTACCATTAGGCGAAAACCGGGGTTGCACATCATAAGCCATGCCACTACTTAAAACGCTAGCTTGCCCACCATTTATAGGCATTTTATAAATATCGCCTAGCATATCAAAAACAATTTCTTTGCCATCGGGGCTTACATCTACATTCATCCAAGTACCTTCGGTGGTGCTAAAATTAAGGGCTTTGGTATTGCCCAATGGTTTTTCGATGTCCCATTTTTTGTTTTCTTGTGCCAGTAATGGGCTTACTAAAAAAGAAAACAGATAAAATGTGTACGCAATTTTACGAAGCATAGCTATTTTTATTTTTGGATGCAAAAATAGGGTTTTACTGTTAAGTTTCACAACGTTGTTAATGAACAACCTAGCCGAATTTAAAAGCACAAATTTAAAATTAGCCAAAAACGGCATCAAATGTTTGCTATTTTTGCAACCTATAAAGCGTAAAATGTTGGATTATTTACAAGGATTAAACCCACAACAAAGGGAAGCAGTAGAACAAATACAAGGGCCAGTAATGATTGTGGCAGGTGCGGGCTCGGGCAAAACACGGGTTATTACCTACCGGGTGGCACATTTACTACACAAGGGCGTTGATGCTTTTAATATTTTGGTACTTACATTTACCAATAAAGCGGCCAAAGAAATGCGTGAACGTATTATAAAAGTGGTGGGTGATGAGGCCAAAAACTTGTGGATGGGTACTTTTCACTCGGTATTTGCAAAGATTTTACGCGTTGAAGCCAATAAAATTGGGTACCCCAATAATTTTACCATTTACGATACCGACGATAGCAAAAGCCTGATAAAAGCTATATTGAAAGAAATGAGCTTGGATGATAAGCTTTACAATCCTAACTATGTGTATGGTAGGATTTCGATGTGTAAAAATAACTTAATTTCGGTTACCGAGTACCAGCAAAACGAGCAGATACAGGCCGATGATTTTAGTAGCGGACGTGGCCAAATGGGCAAAATTTACGAAACTTATGCCAGCCGTTGCTTTAAAGCGGGTGCAATGGACTTTGACGATTTGTTATTTAAAACCAACGTTTTGCTAAAAGACCACCCCGATGTGCTGTACAAATACCAAAACAAGTTTAAATACTTAATGGTGGATGAGTACCAGGATACCAACTTTTCGCAGTATTTGATTGTAAAAAAACTGGCATCTATAAATTATAACTTATGTGTAGTGGGCGATGATGCCCAAAGTATTTACGGATTTAGGGGTGCTAATATTCAAAATATATTAAACTTCCAAAAAGATTACCCCGAAGTAAAGGTGTATAAGCTAGAGCAAAATTACCGCTCGACCCAAAATATTGTAAATGTGGCCAATAGTATTATAGCCAAAAACACCAACCAGCTAGAAAAAAACACTTTCTCGGCCAACGAAACGGGCGATAAAATACGAGTAAGCCGAGCCTTTTCGGATAACGAAGAAGGCAAAAACGTAGCCGAAACAATATTGCAAGAAAGGGGAAATAAGGGCTTAAACTTTAAAGATTTTGCGATACTGTACCGCACCAATGCGCAATCACGCTCGATGGAGGAAGGATTGCGTAAGCTAAATGTGCCCTATAAAATTTATGGTGGCCTATCGTTTTATCAACGTAAGGAAATAAAAGATTTGATAGCTTATTTTAGGCTCACCTTTAACCCTAATGATGAAGAAGCCTTAAAACGGGTGATAAACTACCCTGTGAGGGGCATTGGTAAAACTACTATTGATAAAATTATTATTGCTGCCAATGAGCAAAACAAAACGCTATTTGAAATATTATCGAACGCACACCAATTTTTAGATAACCGAGCGGCAACATCGGTAACGGCGTTTTACACTACGATACAAAGTTTTGCGATTGTGGCGCAAAAAAACACGGCTTATGATGCCGCACTGCATATTGCACAGCACTCGGGCTTGTTAAAAGATTTGTACGACGATAAATCTATTGAGGGTATAAACCGTTACGAAAACTTGCAAGAATTACTTAATGGTATTAAAGAATTTGCCGAACGTGAGGATATTGAAGACCGCAACTTATCGGTATATATGCAAGATATTGCGCTATTAACCAACGATGATAACGATAAAAATAAAGATGCCGATACGGTTTCGTTGATGACGATACACGCTTCAAAAGGATTGGAATTTGCCCATGTTTTTATTGTAGGATTAGAAGAAAACTTGTTTCCATCGCAAATGGCACTTAATTCAAGGGCCGATTTGGAGGAAGAACGCCGCTTATTTTATGTAGCCATAACCAGGGCCGAAAAAAAATTGAGTATATCTTACGCCACATCACGCTTTAGGTTTGGTACTTTAATAAGCTGCGAGCCATCAAGGTTTTTGGATGAGATAGAACCCGAGTTTTTAGAACTCGATTTTCAACGAAAACAATCTCGCCCCAGCGAAAGCTTTGATAACGAACGTAGTGCTTGGCAAAGCCGCAAAGTAGATACCAGCGATACTTACTCGAAACCTAAAGTAGCTACAATACAAAGCAAAATAAAAACCACTTCGTTACTGGCCAAAGCGCATGTACCTAGCCCAGGTTTTGCGCCTAGCGATACCTCTAATTTGGCAATAGGCCAAGCCGTAGAACACGAACGTTTTGGCTATGGGGTAGTTACGGCATTGGAAGGAAACAAAGGTGATGTAAAAGCTACTATTTTGTTTAAACAAGGGGGCGAAAAGCAATTGCTGCTAAAGTTTGCAAAATTGAGGATTGTACCCTTAGGGGAACTCCCCAAATCCTTATAAGTACCGAATAGAAAATTTTTTTAACGCATTTTGTATTGATAATTAAATAATTATACTTGTTTACCTAAACAAATAATTAATATATTTTACCTTACTTTTCCAATATTAACCCCAGCCGATTGGTTATAGTTTTGTATTTTATAAAACATTAAATCGGCAATAGAAATAGCTTTCTTTTTTGCTTCATTGGCAATTTCGCCTTCAAATAAATCAGTTACAGTTTGTACAAATAAATCTTTCCAGGTGTTAAAATCGGCATCGGTAAGGGTAATTTTTTGGTTTAGCCTAAAGTGCGCATCCATAGGGTTACCTACATAGCCAGGCGTAGCTAGCAATACCGACGACCAAAAACTATACATAATAGGCAAGTGATGCTGCCAGTTAACTTTGGCAATATCATTAAAAATAGGGCCTAACA
The DNA here is from genome assembly GCA_013298995.1 of Sphingobacteriales bacterium. Taxonomy (GTDB): domain Bacteria; phylum Bacteroidota; class Bacteroidia; order Sphingobacteriales; family Sphingobacteriaceae; genus Pseudopedobacter. The sequence continues at coordinate 24,029 of JAAFJW010000002.1, forward strand.
AGTCGTTTTCAACGGCTTTTTGGTAAAAAGTGTCAACCAATATTTTTATATCGTTGGCGTTTTCAATATCTTTTTTCATGTGTGGAGGTTTAATGGTTAGCGTATTTAAGTGATAAATGCAACACATCCAATTTTAGCGAAAAGATTTCATTTAGAGACAAGAAGTGAAATATTTTTCAAAAGTAATTTTATTAATTTGACACTGTTTATTTTACAGCCTCCGCCATACAAAGCCAAAGGATATATTTCTACAACAACCGTTTTAAATTTTAGCATTGTGAGAATATATTTTCGAATAAATAATAATCTATTGCTAAAACCTGCCCCGAATTTGCGAGATTTATGGTGCTCTTTTTTAAATATTTGGGATTTATACCTTAGGCAATATGCGAACTTACCAAAAACAATAATTCGTTGTTTTTTGAATTATTTTCAATATACTTTTGGCTCTAGATGATTTGAAGTGGGTGGAAAAAATTCTACCTTATTCTAATGGCATCAAATGGTAAAGAAATATTTGAGATAGTTTTAAAATTAACAAATCTTATGTTGTTGAATATATAGTATTTAGAGCCTTATTTTTTATCTGTTTTAAGTTATTTTTAATTTCTTAAAACGGTGAGCTTATTGTAGGCAGTAACAAACACTAATTTAGCCCAAAAAATCAGCAAACCACTTCCCCGAATTTTTAATCGTTCGTTTTTGTGTATCAAAATCTACATGTATTAAACCAAACCGAGGATGATAACCTTCGGCCCACTCAAAGTTATCGGTTAAAGTCCATACAAAATAACCGTCTATTTTTAAACCATCTTGTGTGGCTTTTAAAACTTGTGCTATATGGGTTTCTAAATATTTAATTCGTTCTATATCATTTACTTCACCATCTTTTATTTCATCGGCAAAGGCGGCACCGTTTTCGGTAATGTATAGTTTTTTTATGTTGGTATAGGCCGAAAATTTTTCGATCATTTTGTAAATAGCCTCGGGATAAATTTCCCACCGCATTGCCGTAGTAGCTACTTTTCGTTTTGGAGCGGTAATTAAGCTGGCGTTAATATAGGGTGTAAACCACGAGTTTTTAACCACCTCGCGGGTGTAGTTTTGTATGCCAATAAAATCAAAATCGAAAACCATTTTACCCTCGTCGCCAGGCTGCATATATTTTTTGATATTTTTTAATATAGGAAGTTCTTTATCGGGGTAACCCAAGCCTGATAATGGCTCGATAAAAAGGCGATTTAATAAGGCATCTACCCTATTGGCGGCTTTTTGGTCTCTGGGCAGGTTTCTATAAGGTTGAATGTAAGAGCATGAAAACGTGGTACCTACTTGGGCATCGGGCGGCAGTATTTTTTTTAATATTCTGCCTCCTTCGGCAATGGACAAAGTAGTATGGTGTATGGCGGGTAAAAAATTATCCATGCCTCGGCGGCCAGGTGCGTGTATGCCCAAAAAATAGCCAGCACCTGTAAACACAACGGGCTCGTTCATCACCATCCAATGTTTTACACGATTGCCAAATCGGGTGGCACAAAGGCTAACAAATTGGGAAAACCAGCTGATAACTTCACGGTTAGTCCAACCACCTTTTTTTTCTAATGCGTAAGGTAAATCCCAATGGTAAAGTGTAAGCCAAGGCTCTATTTCGTTTGCTATACAATAATCAATCAGTTGGTTGTAATAAGCAATGCCCGCTTCGTTTACCTCGCCTATGCCATCGGGCAATACCCGCGACCAAGCTATCGAAAACCTAAAATTAGGAATGTTAAGCTGTTTTAATAGCTGTATATCTTGCTGGTATTGGTTATAAAAATCGCAGGCTATGTTGCCATGCTGGTTTAGGTGTATATTTCCTTTTTGGTTGGCAAAAACATCCCATATAGATTGCCCTTTGCCATCTAAACTTTTTATATTTTACTTTGCATTTCAAAGTTCTTTTAAAAATGAAAAAACAAGATATTTATTCGGAGCTAAACAGTATTAGAAATTTAATGGAACGATCCACCAAGTTTATTTCGTTAAGTGGGTTATCGGGTATTATGGCGGGTATTTATGCGTTAATAGGCTCGTATATAGGGTATAAAATGGTGTACCCAAGTAGCGGAGGTTTATTATACCGAGATAATTATGTAAACGATAGCAATGTGCTGCTCCGTTTATTTTTTGTGGCTTTTGGAGTTTTGTTTTTTTCGGTGGCAACTGGTATATGGCTTACCATAAGGCAAACCCGCAAAAAAGGCGAAAGTTTTTGGAATCCCGTAAGCCAGCGATTGCTTGTAAACTTTTGTATTCCTCTTTTTACAGGCGGTTTATTTATTTTGGTTTTGATTCATAAAGGTCATTACGGTATCGTATCATCAGCAAGTTTGGTTTTTTATGGTTTGGCGTTGGTGGCTAACAGCCAATATACTTTTTCGGATGTAAAATGGCTGGGTGCTTTAGAAATTGTTTTAGGCTTGCTTGCCGCCCTATTTCCAGGCTATGGAATTATTTTTTGGAGCATAGGTTTTGGCTTGCTACATATACTTTATGGTTCAATAATGCACTTTAAATATAAACAGTGATAGCCTTCGACCAATTTAATAAAACATTTGAAAGCCGCTTACGCTTGCAAATAATGAGCGTTTTGGTAGCAAACCCGCATTACGATTTTAATGCGCTTAAAGAGCTATTAAACGTAAGCGATGGCAATTTGGCCGCACACATTAAAGCCTTAGAAAAAGAAGAATATATTTTGGTAAACAAAACTTTTGTAGGCCGTAAACCTAATACACAATACTTTGCAAGCCCCAAGGGGCGTGAAGCCTTTAAAAAACATTTAGAGATTTTAGAAAATTTAATTTTACAACAGAAGCAATAATTTTTTTTTACATATAAACTTTTAATTTCAAAGTACTTTTAATTTAATATACAAAAATGAAAAATCAAGAAACACAAATCAATGGATCAAAAAACTGGTTTAACAACTCGGTTTTAATTAAACTAAGCCTTATTGTGGCTTTAACGTTACTTTTACTAATTCCATCTACTTGGATACAGGATTTAATTTTAGAGCGACAAGGCAGGCAAAATGAAGTAATTAAAGAAATATCGGACAAATGGGCTGGTAGCCAATTATTAGAAGGACCAGTTATGGTATTGCCCTATAAAACTTTGGTTAGTCAAAAAGATAGCGCAGGCAAAACTAGTTTTAAAGAGGTATTAACCAATATTTACATCCTACCCGAAACATTAAATATAGCAACGATGGCGAAACCCGAAATTTTGCATCGCGGAATATTTGATGCCGTGGTTTACAACACCACAATCCGTGTAAACGGAAAATTTAGTAGTTTAGAATTACTCAAATCTGGCATTAACCCCAATATGGTTATGTGGGATAAAGCGAAAATTGCTATTGGTTTAAGTGATTTAAAGGGACTTAAAAACAACCCTAGCATTAAACTTGATGGCAAAGTATTTAATGTAGAGCCCGATTTTACATCGTTAAAGCTGTTTAGCAACACGCTAATTATATTACCAAATTTAAGCCCAAACAGCCAAACTGCTTTAAACTTTAGCTTTGATTTAGATGTACGTGGCAGTAGCGAACTTAATTTTATGCACATTGGTAAAACCACCAATGTACAAATAGACGGCAATTGGGATAACCCAAGTTTTACGGGGCGTTACCTGCCTGAAACTAGGAATATAAGTACCAAAGGCTTTACTGCAACTTGGAAAATGCCTTACTTTAATAGAGCGTTTCCGCAGCAATGGGTGGGCGAAAACTCATCATTTAATAATGGAAACACCGAATCTGTTTTTGGTGTAAAGTTTATTTTACCGGTAGATCAATACCAAAAAACAATGCGAAGTGCTAAATATGCACTCTTAATTATCTTACTTAGCTTTATTGCCTTATTTTTTACCGAACTTTTAAATAAACGAAAAATACATTTTTTACAATATGTTTTAATTGGCGCAGCAATGACTATTTATTATACCTTGTTACTTTCGTTTAGCGAACAAATGGGTTTTAATTTAGCCTATCTAATTGCCTCGATAGCCACTGTTGCACTAATAAGTATTTTTATAGCTTCGCTATTAAAAAACAAAAAACCAGCCGCAATATTTGGTAGCATTTTAAGCGTTTTTTACGGCTTTATATTCGTAATTATACAGTTGCAAGATTTAGCCTTATTATTTGGAAGCGTTGGCTTGTTTATTATTATTGCCGCTATGATGTATTTATCATCAAATATATTCCGTTCGCTTGCACCAACAGAAACCCACAATTAAACCAGCAATTTAAAAATGAAAGCAACTACTAAACAACCGTTTGCATTTGGCATAAGCCAAATGCAACAAATTAAAATTTGTATTTCGATAATTATTATAGGTCTCGCATTAAGCGGATTAACAGCTTTCCCGCTCGAAACAGAACTAGAAATACTAAGTAAAAACACCACAGGCACAATGCATACTTGGGTACAAACGGTTTACAATTCAATAAAAAACACTAACCAAAACTACCCTTGGTTAAGCTACGGTACAGATTGGTTAGCCTTTGCACACCTAATGTTGGCTGTGCTATTTATTGGCCCTCTAAAAAATCCCGTAAAAAATATATGGATTATAGAGTTTGGCATTATTGCTTGTATAATGGTATTTCCATTGGCATTTATAGCTGGACCTATAAGAGGCATTCCATTTTTTTGGCAATTAATTGATTGCTCTTTTGGTGCAATTGGGCTTATTCCACTAGTTATCTGTTATCGTAAAATAAAAAAATTATAAATCAATTCCCGTTGGCTAAAGCCAACGGGAAGAAATAAAACAAAAAACCATGTTCACATTTAATAAAAACTACGCAATTATTGCCTTACTACTTTTTATAACCGAAGTACTTATTGCCCTTTACGTTCACGATAAAATTATACGGCCTTTTGGGGGAGATTTTTTGGTGGTAATACTGCTTTATACACTGGTAAAAAGTTTTTTAAATTGGCCTGTAAAACTTACCGCCTGTACAGTTTTACTATTTTCCTATACAGTAGAAACCCTACAATATTTTAATATATTGGGTTTTATGGGACTGCATCATAACAAACTGGCAAATGTTATTATAGGTAACTATTTTTCATGGTCAGATATTTTGGTTTACACCCTTGGCATTGCCACTGTACTTATTATAACCCAATTAAGGAAAATAATTTGTGCCAACGAATGCGAAAAACCCATACATTATCAGGGAATACCACATTGCTTTATATAAGCCGAAATCAAATACGCTCACATTTGCACTTATTACAACGCAAATAGAATGTTATTTAAAACACAAAAATTTTGAATATCCGCAATTGTTTATCTAAGTTTATAATATGCTAAAAATAAAATGATAATATTTTTAGTATTTTTAATAAAAACTTATTATACTTGCAGCAAAATACTAATAATTTTAACACATGAACGTACTCCCCGATAAGCTAAAGGCTTTACAATTAACGATAGATAAATTAGAAAAATCGTATGGCAAAGGTGCCGTAATGAAACTTGGCGATGCCCCTATTGAAATGATGGAATTTATTTCGACAGGCTCGTTAGGCTTAGATATAGCCTTAGGCATAGGTGGTGTACCCAAAGGGCGGGTGATAGAAATATACGGCCCCGAATCATCTGGGAAAACCACCTTGGCCACCCATATTATAGCCCAAGCGCAAAAAGCTGGTGGCATGGCTGCATTTATTGATGCCGAACATGCTTTTGACCAGTTTTACGCTAAAAAACTAGGTGTAGATGTAGAAAACCTTTTGATATCGCAACCTGATAATGGCGAGCAAGCCTTAGAAATTGCTGATAACCTTATCCGCTCGGGCGCAATAGATGTAATCGTAATTGATTCGGTGGCAGCTTTAGTACCCAAGGCCGAAATTGAAGGCGAAATGGGCGATTCTAAAATGGGGCTACAAGCCCGTTTAATGTCACAAGCATTGCGTAAACTTACGGGAACTATCAATAAAACAGGCTGTTGCTGTATTTTTATTAACCAATTACGAGAAAAAATTGGCGTGATGTTTGGCAATCCCGAAACCACTACTGGCGGAAATGCCCTAAAATTTTATGCCTCGGTACGCTTAGATATTCGTAGAATAGCGCAAATAAAAGATTCGGACGAAGTATCGGGTAACCGTGTGAAAGTAAAAATTGTAAAAAACAAAGTAGCACCACCTTTTCGTATTGCCGAGTTTGATATTATGTTTGGCGAGGGGATTTCTAAATCGGGCGAAATTGTAGATTTAGGTGTGGAGTATGGTGTGATTAAAAAAGCTGGTTCGTGGTTTAGCTACGGCGAAACAAAACTAGGCCAAGGCCGAGATGGTGTAAAACAATTAATAGCAGATAACCCCGAACTATCTGACGAATTAGAATTAAAAATTAAAGATGTAATTAACGGTATGCAAGCGGAAGCATAAGCTATTAATCTATTCAATAATCAATAAGTTAAAAGTATTTTTAATTATGGACGAGCTCCTTTATAAAAATGAAAAGCTCTAGATGATTTCAAGTGGGTAGAAAAATTTCTACCCACTTGAAATCATCTAGAGCTAAAAAAGTTGTAATATTTAAAAACTGGTAAAAAAAGAAACCGCCAATCCCAACAGGCATAAAAAAAATAGCTAGAGACTAGTAATAAAAAGTTTTGGAGTTTTAAATTTTTATTAGTTACAAACCAATATAAAATAAAAACAACGGGTAAAAAAACAGCAAAACTAAAAGAATTGAATAGCATTTTATTGTTTTAATAGTTGAATGTTAATTTTTTTAAAATACAACATTGAGGTTAATTGTAAGTTGTATTTAGGTTAATTATGTGTTAATTAGCATTTACCCAACTATCTAAAACATATTTCCCCATCGAAAAAAATCTTCTAAACCTAAAATACTTTGTAAACGAATAGTTAAGATAGTTTTTAATAATAATGGGTAATGGGTATTTAAGCGCAAACAGCTTTTGTAAAAACACTTGTAAGCTGCGCCAATGGTAAAAATTTTCTTCTTCTTTAGTTAAATTATAAATGGAAATGGGCAATTGTTTTTTCCATTTATTACTTAATGTTATGGCACTATGTACCCATTTGCTATCGGGTGTACCCTCCGAAAAATGATGCAGCACCAAATCAAAAATCACAAAAACCTGGTATTGCGTATTTACTTGTAAGCTAAAATCAATATCATACCCATGGAAACCTTTAAAAGTATGTTCATCGAAATTAAATGTATCAAAAATATTTTTGCGGGTACATAAAAAAACGCCATCTAAAGCAACCACTTGTTGCTTGGTGGTGTTGGGTACATGGGTTTCTACAATGTATTGGGCGGCTTTACTTTTATCTTTAAAATGTTGAAAAATATTAATTTGGTTACTTATAATCGGTATCGACCATGAGGATGGTACACAACTTTTAGCATCGCCACCAGCCAAACCTATTAAACCTACTTTTTCGTCAGCTAAATGATTTACAATTATTTGCCCCCAATTTTGTGTAGCAAAAGCTACATCTTCGTGTACAAAACATAAGGTTTCGTATATAGCTTGTTTAGCACCTTGGTTATACACTTTACATATACCAAATTTATTTACCGCATTATCAATAGCTATGATTTGATAAGGTATGCCTATGGTTTGCGCTATATTTGTTTTTAAAGCCACCAAGTAAACTGGATTTACCGAACAAATAATAATAGATACCATAAATAGATAGGCTTAATTTGGGCTTAACCCGAAACTATTGGCAGGTTGATAATTAAAACCTGTACGCAGGTTTAAAATACCCTCGTTTACGTGTATGCCCGATGTGTTAAAATTATCTAAAACAGTTAATTGAGTATTTGATTCCCAGGTATCTATAATAATATTTTGGCTAATTAATGCTACTTGCACACCATACTTACCAGTTTTTACAGGTAGGGTAATACTAAAATTCATATTGTATTCGCCCGCTTCTAAATCAAAATAATTATCACTATAATCTTTACTGTTGGCTATTAGTAAAGCTCTGTTATCATCGTAAGTTATGCGTATATAAACGTGGCAAACTGGTAAACGAGTAGCACATTTAAAATTAAACACAAAATTAGCGGTTTCGCCCGTAATGCAGCTATGCTCATCTTGTACGTTTTGGCCTGTAATTTTCCAGCTTGTAAAATACCCTTTTTCGTTGGCGGCGGCGGTATTTCTAATGCCGTTTTCGTGGTCTTTATCGGTTTCTTGGTAAATTTCTAAGGTGGATGCTACACTGCCTATATGTTTTACCATTCCGTTTTCTAACAGCATGGCTTGGGTACACAATTGCTTTACTGCCGCCACGTTATGGCTTACAAATAATACGGTACGGCCTTGCTTTTGCGATACATCTTGCATTTTGGCTAAGCATTTTTTTTGAAACTCGGCATCGCCTACCGCCAATACTTCATCTAAAATTAAAATATCAGGCTCTAAGTGTGCCGCCACGGCAAATGCCAAACGCACAAACATACCGCTGCTGTAACGCTTTACTGGGGTATCAATATACCGCTCTATACCCGAAAAATCTACAATTTCGGCCAGCTTGGCTGTAATTTCGTGTTTTTTCATTCCCAAAATTGCGCCGTTTAAATAAATATTATCTCGGCCACTTAAATCGGGGTGAAAACCTGTACCTACTTCCAATAGCGAAGCTATGCGTCCGCCTACTTTAATACTGCCATGGGTAGGTTTGGTAATTTTTGATAATAGCTTTAACAAAGTTGATTTACCAGCCCCATTTTTACCTATAATGCCAAAAACTTCGCCCTGTTTTACGTTAAAATTCACATCTTTTAAAGACCATACAAATTTCGACTCGCCTTTGGTTCCCCTGTCGTTTACCTCGGCTAGTTTTTCGTAAGCATCTGGCTTATTGGTAATTTTGCTAAACCAGCGTTGTATATCGGTACTTAAACTGCCGGTATTTATTTCACCGAGTTTGTACATTTTCGATAAGTTTTCTATCTCTAAAATATTCTCAGCCATTATATTGTATCTACAAAGTTTTTTTCAATCGAATTAAATACCACCACACCCAGCACCAAAAAAAACAATACACAAAGTGCATCGTACCCTAATAATGCCCAGCTAAATTCGCCGATGCCTAAAAAACCGTACCTAAAGGCTTCTATAATCCCCGTCATGGGGTTGGCCAAGATAAATATTTCGTATTTGCTGCCTTTAAAGCTACTTAAAGGGTATATTACTGCCGAACCATACATTAATAACTGTACGCCAAAGGTTGTAAGGTGTATTAAATCTTTATATTTTGTAGTTAACGATGATATAATAATGCCTGTACCCAAGCCCAAGCCAGCAATTAAAGCAATTAATACGGGCAACATTAGTGCATACATATTGGGTTGTATTGCACCATTGGTAGTAAAATAATAATAAAAATAAACTATTAAAAACAACAGTAATTGGATAGAAAACTTTACCAAATTAGTTACTACTAAAGATAAAGGTACAATTATACGTGGAAAATATACTTTGCTTAATATGCCCGAATTATCTTTTAAAAAGGTAGAAGTACGCATAATACATTCGGCAAAGTACGACCATATTACAATACCACTCATATAAAACAAAATAGGTGGCAAGCCCGAGGTGGATAATTGCGCCACCCTCGAAAAAATAATTACAAATGTAGCCGTAGTTAAAATAGGCTGAATAAAAAACCACAGCGGGCCAAATATAGTTTGCTTATAAATAGCAAATACATCGCGTTTCATTAATATAAAAAGCAAATCGCGGTATTCCCAAAGTTCTTTAAAGTTTAAACTAAAAATATTGTTTTGGGGTGTGATAATTTCTTTCCATTTTTTATGAACATTGTTGTTCAACTCCATAGTTTACAATTTGGGTTAATCGAATAAAAAAAACGGGCATTTAATTAAGTTAAACCACGCTCTTAATTTTTATGCAAATATAAAACGTAAAAAAGTTGTAATGTTAACTAATCATTATATTATTTAAAATAATATGCCAGTTACCCTATTAGTATTATTATTGTGATTGGTTTATGTAATACAGGTAATTTTGATGTTAAAATTTTGAAAAACATATATGCAATTGTAGTAACTTATAACGGAATTGAATGGATTGAAAAATGCTTAACCAGTTTAGTTAACAGCAAATTACTACCTAAAATAATTGTAATTGACAATGGTTCAACAGATTTTACCCTAACTTTTATAAAAGAAAAATATAAAAATGTACAATTAATTGCATCTAAAATAAATTTAGGTTTTGGGCAAGCCAATAACCTAGGTTTAAAAATAGCAATCGATAATAATTGTGATTACGCATTTTTATTAAACCAAGATGCTTGGTTAGAAAACGAAAACACGCTTTTAAACTTAGTTAACGCTTTTGAAACAAACCCTAAACTGGGTATTTTAAGTCCTTTACATTTAAACGGGGCGGGCAACGGTTTAGATATTTACTTTGCAAATTATCTGAAACAATCGCAAATTAGTAATTTAAACCTAGCCGAAATTTTAAACCAAAAACAAACAGCTACAATCATCAACAGCCCATTTGTAAATGCTGCCGCTTGGTTAATAAGTGCAGCTTGTATTAAAAAAATTGGCGGTTTCGACCCTGTTTTTTTTCATTATGGCGAAGACCGAAATTATGCACAACGAGCTATTTATTATGGTTTCGACATTGGCATTTACACCCACGCTAAAATATTTCACGATAGGGAACAAAGAATTACCAGCACACCATCAAGCCCAATTTTAAACCTTAAAAAAGATTGGGTAAACGAATTGAACCTTTTTTGCGATATTCATCAAAAAAATTACAAAACACTCATTTATAAAAGGATGGCAAGAAATTTTTTAATGCTGTTTTTCTACCTGTTAAAGGGCAATAAAGGTGCCATTAACTACCATTACCACATGTTAAAAAATATTTTTTTTAATTTAGATAAAATTGAACGAAGCCGAAAAATATCGCTTAATATACATTATATGGCGCATTTGTAAAATGTAATATAAAACCTAAAATTTTAACATCAAGCCTAAAATTTTAAACCCAATCACAAATTACCTCCTTTTTATATCTTTAGTATTGTGCATTGTTCGGGGCCAGTAACCATCATTTTGGTATATACACAAAATAATTATTTTACCACTTGTACCCATTTACCTGCTTCCATTGCTTGTATATTGTTTTTATACATTGCTTCGCAGCTTACCGTAGGCAAATAATATTTACCCAAATAGGCCGCATTTAACAGTACTTGGTAAATTAGGGTTTGCCTTTCGGCGATGTTAAAGTAGGTTAAAACTCTATCGTCCCGCATATCCCGATAGGTATAAGTAGCTTGCCCACTAATAATTGAGGCATCGCTTAATCGGGTGTTTATAATTTCCCAGCCCGATGGAAATATTTGCGTAAGTGCCATTTGCTGGTAAAAGCCCCGTTTGCCGGGATTGTTGATGGTAACTTCGGCCACAAAATCAGTACCTTGTGGCAATACGCTGGGGTTTATTAGCCCACCTTTTAGGTTTTTATAAACTATACGTATCGTTAAAATATCCGTATTGTTTTTAATAGGCGGGTTAACGCCTTGCGATGATTGCCCTTGGCGTATAACCCTTACATACAATAAATTACTTCCGCTATTGCTGATGTTGATATTGGCTTTTCCGTTTTTAAAATTAAGTGGTATTTTTTGGATAAAGGCATTTATGTTCACTGCTTTTTTATCGCCGTTAAGGCTATACACCATATTAATTTTTGCGCCGTTTTTATGTACACCACAATATTTGGCTATGGCAATTAAGGCATAAGCGGTGGTTTGGGTGCTGTACCATTCATCTTGCGATAGCTTAGCGGCCAAGGTATTTACCACTGCCGCCGCCTTGTTTTTTAAGCCTAATTGGGTAAGGGTTTCTAAAATCATCCCTTCATCTCGCATATCAGACCCATAAGTGTAAGCCATTTGCTGGTAAGGTTTTACAACAATATCCAAACCTTTAATTAAAGATAAAGCAATAGCCCGTTGCCCTATCAGTAGGTAAGCTGCTGATAAACGCCACTTGCCTGCAACTGATAAATATTTAAACTCTCGCAGGCGGTTCATTGCACCTATTTCGGGCACTTTGGCCAATGCCAAAACATATAAACGGTAAGCCTGTGCCAAATCGCCACCATAAAAATTATCGCTTGTAGGCATATACGCATTTGCTTTATTGCGTTCGTAATTTTGCCATTGTGCCAGCATGGTGGGGGGCAAGCTGTAGCCTAAATTTTGCGCTTCCAATAAAAAATTGCCAGCATAATTACTGCCCCATTCATCGGCTTTGCTATCGCCAGGCCAGTAACCAAAGCCACCTTCATTGGTTTGGAAACTGCGTAATTTTACCAAAGCCGTTTTTATATTTCGTTCTATTTGTGCTTTTTGCGTTCCTGTAACATCGGTTAATTGGTTTAATACCAATTGTGGGTAAACCGCCGAAACCGTTTGTTCGATACAACCGTGTGGGTACTGTATCAGGTAATTTAAGCGTTTGCTTAAATTTATGGCGGGTATGCTCGAAACCTCCAGTTGTGCACTATTGCTGCCTGCAATGCCAATAGGCACAAAACTTGCCGACCAGTTTTTGCCACCCAATATTTGTGCACCATCCACTTTGGTTATGTATGGATTAGGGTTTCTGATATCCATTTCTACATCGTAAACCGCTTTATGCTTGCCACTTTGGGCTATAATTTTAATTTTTGCTATACCTGTTGCGTTGCCTACGGTAATATCGGCGAAAGCCATCATCTCGCTATTTTGGCTAAATACTATATTTTGTTTTTGGTTTGATGCTTGCAGTAAATTATTGGTTTGGATGCTAAGGCTCACATTTCTACTACTTTTATCCATTGCAAAAATGGTAATAGGCAATTTAAAACTTTCGCTTGGGCCAGCCACACGGGGCAAAGTTGCCAGTAGCATCAGCGGTTTTTTAACCTCCACCGTTTTTTCGGCTTGGCCATAAGCACCATCGGCACCAGCCACCACCATTGCCCTTACCGAGCCTATATATTGTGGCAATTTAAACGTATGCGCAGCTTTTTGCCCAGCCGACAAAGTAAAAGGCCCCATATATTTTACCACCGCTTTAAAGCGGTTGGCTTTGGCTGGGTTTACATTTCGGTTAATGCTGCCATCGCCACCAATGCTAAGTATGCGCATTAAATCGCCGCCCCAGGCACCTACTACGTTATCAAACAAATCCCACGTTTTTACGCCCAAGGCTTCACGGGCATAAAAGCTGCTATGTGGGTTGGGGGTTTGGTAGCGGGTTAAATCCAGCAAGCCATCATCAACCAAGGCAATTGTATAGGTCATTGCCTTTCCATTAGCCTCGCTTACCACAATGGTATTGTTGGTTTCGGGCTGTATTACGCTGGCCATTGTAATGATGGGTTTTAATATGGTTTGTGGGTCTTCTACCAAAATAGGGATGAGGCCATACATACGAATAGGCAAATCATTAACCGTTTGCGAGTGCGGTTGCAGTAAAGTAAGGTTTACAAATACGTTGGGAGCCATTTCTTTATCAACCTTAAAGGTGATTTTATTGGGCCCTTGTTGGGTATTTGTCCACCAGGTTTTTAGTACGTGGCTACCGGTTTCTATACTTATTAGACATCTGCCGTTTTTACTGCCGGGTACGGTTAAGGTAACCTCCTCGCCCACTTTATATTTTTCTTTATCAGCTGTAAATGATAGCATTGCGGCATCGGTAGGGTTGTTTTGTTGTTCGCGTTGTGCCCAGCCTGCATAATCTAAATACAGGGTTTTGCCTGTAATGTGGCCGCTTGCTAGGTCTTTTATCCTAATTAAATACCTACCCCACTCCTGCCCATCAATGTATAGGTTCCAGTTGCCTTTGCCATTATTAAGTGTTACGTTTTGTTTTTGAAGCAATTGGTTGTAATTGTTTTGGGTAAAATTACTTAGACCTTCGTTGCCAGCATCCCACCACCAACGCCATTCTATTTTATATAATTCCACTTCTACGTTTTGCTTGCCAGCCAGTAATTTCCCATCGGTATTTACATTGGCAATTTCTATTTTATGGTTTTGCCCGCTTAGCAACATACCGCTTAGTTTATCGCCTTCGGGTGTGCGCAAGCCTATGTATGATGTGTAAATATGGTAAGGCATACTAAAATTATCGATGCTAAAATTACCACCAGCTTCAAAAACTTTGGTGCTAAAATTGGCCTGTAAAATGCCTGGTGCATTGGCCGTTGTGCTTAAAGTAGCTTTTATACTGGCTGCGCCATTTTGGTTTAAATTGCCCTCAAATACATTTTTGCTTTCGGTAGTAAATGGGTTTGTAGGGTCGTCGAAAACATAATTATTAAAGTTTTTAAAACTGGTTTTTGTGGTGCTTAAAGTGGCATCAATTTTGGCTTTTAAGTTTTTGGCAGGTGTACCGAAAAGCCATTTTACAGCCAATACGCCATCGTTTAATTGGCCTGCGCCCAAGCTAGTTTGCTTGCCAAAATCGAGGTTTATTTTTAACCTATTGGGCATTATGGTTTCTACCTTTACAGTTTTGCTAAATACAGCAGCACCAACTTTTACCTTGGCCAGCCAGTTGCCTGTGGCTGCGCCAGCATCGGTTTTGGTTTTAAAAACATAAAAACCATTTAGCCCTTTAAACAATATATTTCGTTTGATAAGTTGGCCTTGAGGATTGTAAAGCTCGAAAGCAACAGGTATTTCGGTAGGGAGTTTTTTGGTTTTATCTTCTAAAATAAAACTTACAAAAACCGAATCGCCGGGGCGGTAAACGCCACGTTCGGTATATATAAAGCCTTTTATGCCGCTTTGCACAGCATCACCATTGGCATTAAAACGGCTTAGAGGTAACGATGAACCATCATCTAATTTTAAGTAGCCACGTTGCGCATCTTTTTTGGCTGTAAGCAAGTAGGGCTTGCTAGGCTTATCAAATTTTGCTTCGCCGTTGTTATCTGTTTTGGCGGTTTGCAACAGTTGGTTTTGGTAATCTAATAGCTTAATTTCTACGCCTTCCATTGGCTGGGTATCCAAAATATTGGTAGCAAAAACCAGCACCGAATTATCGTTGCCACGCTTGGCTATTAAACCAATGTTGGATGCAATAACGTTGCGAGAAACCCACCTATCGCGGTTGTAATACGATGGGTTACAAGGTTCGTCTTTTTGGTCCCAATTAAAACCCCTTGGGTAATAATTATTGTAGCGTTGCCAAAAACCATCATCGCCATCTATTTTTTCGTAATAATTTTCGTCATCATAACCTTCATTTTCGTCCGAACCAGCATCCGTGGCAACGCCAACACCCTTGCAATTATATAACGAATACGATTTTTGGAAACCAATGGTAATTCTATAAATAGCCCCAGGTTCAGTTTTTATCAGCTTATCAATATCAAGCGCAAAGCGGTTTTTTTTGGTAAGATTTAAGGTTTTATCCTCATCCAACCTTATCGTTTTTTCGACCATTGGCTTGCCCACACGGCGCAAATCTTGCTCGCCATTCGGGTTATTCTGTTGCAAAAACTGTGGAATATTGTTTTCGTAAATTTTAATAATGGTAACATCAACCGCTTTTAGGTTTATGGCCTCAAAAGGGTAAGTGAGCTTGCCTGCACTAGGTATAATTGTTCCCTTACCGGGGATGCTAACCGCTGGGGCTCGGTTTTCGAAATTTACATTGGCCGAAATTGCTTCAACCAATTTTTTAGCTACAATATTTTGGATGCCCGCATTTACGGTAACGGCATAGTTGCCATTTAATTTATCGGGAGCGTAAACTTTTATTTGGCTTCCTTCGATGGTAAAGCTGGCATCGGTAATATTGCCTATACTTATTAACCCTCTTAAATCTTGGCTGGCCAATACAGGGTTGGAGCATTGTATTAGCACATATTGCTCGGGAGCTTGTATGGCTTTTATAGCCAAAACTTTAAATATTCCTTTGGCAGGGATTTCTAGTTTTTCGCTTCCGCTGATATCGGCACCAATAGGCCCGCCGTTCCAAACAAGGTTTAATTGTTCGGCATTATCGGCCATTTTAATACTATCTATTACAAAATCAGCTATTTTGCTGGCTGGGTTATGCAGCCATTTAACACGTAGGTTTTTATCTCCCAAGGTAGCGTTCAATAATTTTTCGATGCTTTGGCCTTCCTCGGCATCGGCTGTAAAAATAGTACCTGTAAGTTTTAAATAATCTAACGATGCGTTGTTTATAGCCTGTAAACCATATTGCTCGATTTTAAACGATGGTTTTATGATTTCAAAATCGAAGTTGAACGTTGATAAATCATCGGCCACAGCCAAAAATTTATCGAGTTTTAGGGTAGCTTGGTAGCTTTTACCAGCTTCCAAAGATTCGTTGGGTTTAAAGGCAATGGTTCGTTCATCGTACCAATAGGCTTTGCCTTTTATGCTGGGGCTAAAGGTTAAAATATCGTTATCAATAGCTTGATTTGTAGCATGTAAAGTATTAATACAACCAGCAAATTGTATTTTTATAACATCGTTTTTTGAGATTACGCCCGATGTGTAAGCCTCAATATATTGGGCAAAAGCGGGATTGGTTTCGTTGGATTTTGTGCGATGGCTACGCAAAAAAATAACTGCCACAATTGCGCTAATGGCTATTAAAGCAACGATAATAGCTTTTAAATTTTTCTTAAAAAACAGGTTATTTAGCATGGTAGTAAAAATATAGGTTTTATTTGGTGGGATGTTTACAAATTATTACATTTTAGTTGCTTAAAAAAAATCGATTGAATTAAAAATTTAGCACAAATATTATAAAAATTGCAGCGGCTTGTATTCTTGCATTATTTGATACACTTTTTCTATCACATCATCCACACTCGGTTTGCCAAAATAATCGCCATCGGTACCGTAAGGTGTGCGGTGTTCTTGGGCAGTAAGGGTTTGTGGTGCAGCATCTAAAAACTGGTACGCATTTTGGTTTTCGAGCAGTTGTTGTAATATATAAGCACTACCGCCACCGGGCACATCTTCATCAATAATTAAAAGTTTATTGGTTTTTTTGATAGATTGTAAGCAATCGTTATTCAAATCAAAAGGCATTAGGGTTTGCAAATCAATTACTTCGGCATCAATATCCATTTTAAGCAATTCGCTTGCAGCCTCGTTCACTATGCGTAGGGTAGAGCCGTAAGATACCAGTGTAATATCGCTGCCTGTTTTTATAATTTCGGCAACGCCCAGCGGCACTTTAAATTCGCCTACGTTTTCGGGCAATCGTTCTTTAATGCGATAACCGTTAAGGCATTCGATAAGCAATGCGGGTTCGTCGCCTTGTAATAGCGTGTTGTACATGCCTGCGGCTTGCACCATATTGCGTGGTACGCAAATGTGCATTCCTTTAAGCGCATTTACCAGCATTCCCATGGGCGAGCCAGCATGCCATATTCCTTCTAAACGGTGGCCACGTGTACGTACAATTAAAGGAGCTTTTTGCCCGCCTTTGGTGCGGTAACTTAGGGTAGCAATATCATCGCTTAATACGCTCATGGCGTAAGTAACGTAATCTAAATACTGTATTTCGGCAATGGGCTTAAATCCCCGTAAGGCTAAACCAAGTGCCTGGCCTACAATGGTAATTTCTCTTATACCAGTATCGCTTATGCGGTTTTCGCCATATTTTTGTTGTAAGCCAGCAAAACCTTGGTTTACATCGCCTATGGCACCCAAATCTTCACCAAAAGCAATAATTAATGGGTCTCTAGCAAAATTGGCATCAAAGCAGGCATTTAATACCTCTCGGCCATCTACCATTTGCGAGTTTTCGGTATAAATAGGTGCAATGGCATTTGCTTTTAAAGGCGATTGTGCGCTATTGGTATATAAATAGGTATTGTATAAATCGTGATTTTTGCCTTGCTGTTTAATATACCATTGTATCAGATTATCCCGTTCGGGCGATTTGTTTTTTCGGCTTATGCGGATGGCCTTGCGTACGGTAGAGATAATTTCTTTTCGTAATGGATCGATTTCGGATCGTAAAATTAGCGTTATTTGTTTTACATCTTCGTGATGAATAGCCAAAGCATCGAGCAGGGTAAAAGCCTGTTCTTTATCTATTTGTATATCCTCCATAAAATCGGCCCAAGCCTCTTTTTGGATTCGTTTTACTTCTTTTTTTGCGATATTTTCGAGGGTATTTAGCTCTTCTTCGGTGGCTATGGCCGATTGTAGCATCCATTGCCTCATTTTTAAAATACAATCGTATTCTTTTTCCCAGGCCAAGCGTTCATCGGGTTTATAACGCTCGTGTGAGCCAGATGTAGAGTGCCCTTGTGGCTGCGTAAGCTCGGTAACGTGTATTAATACAGGTACATGCTGGGTTCGGCAAATATGTATAGCTTTTTGGTACGTTTCGCACAATGCCACATAATCCCAACCTTTTACCCTAAAAATTTCGAGGCCATTGGCCATATCATCACGCTGAAAACCCTTTAAAATTTCGGATATATTTTCTTTTGTGGTTTGATATTTGGCAGGTACTGATATGCCATAACCATCGTCCCATACCGAAACCGCCATAGGTATTTGCAATACACCAGCGGCATTAATGGCTTCAAAAAAAACGCCTTCGGAGGTAGAAGCATTGCCAATAGTGCCAAAGGCAACCTCGTTTCCCTTATCAGTAAATTGGGTAAATTGATGTAAATCGGTGTTTTGTTTGTACAGTTTTGAGGCGTAAGCCAAGCCCACCAGTTTTTGCATTTGCGATGCCGTAGGCGATATATCGGACGAGCTATTTTTACTTGTACACAAATTTTTCCATTGCCCATGTTCATCCAGCGAGCGGGTAGCAAAATGGTTATTCATTTGCCTTCCGGCGGATGCTGGTTCCATGGTAACATCGGTATTGGCGTATAGCTGGGCAAATAGTTGCCGCTTGCTGCTCATACCTGCGGCCAGCATAAAAGTTTGGTCGCGGTAATAGCCAGCCCGCCAGTCGCCGGGGTTAAATACTTTGGCCATAGCTAATTGTGCTACTTCTTTGCCATCGCCAAAAATGCCAAACTTAGCCTTACCTGTTAATACCTCGCGGCGGCCAAGCAAGCTAATTTGCCTACTTTCGTAAGCAATTTTATAATCATTAATAACAATGGTTTTAAAATCATCGAAACTTAATTCGTTGTACATGTGAGGATTTAAAGTATCGGCGTTATTTTTTATCATTGGATATATGGGTAAACAATATTTTCAAATATATTCAAAAAAATATCTAGGTTAGAATTATGAAAAAATTATCTTATTATTTGTTACATTAAATAGAATAGTTACCTTTGATTTCAAACTATTAAAAAAATGAAAAAAATATTTTTATTTTGCTTTATTGCAATAGCAATTATTGGTCTTTCTTCTTTTCAAGAAAAAACTGCCGAGTTTAAATTTACAGAAGAAACACATGATTTTGGTAAAATCCCACAAGGAAAACCTGTAAGCTATGTTTTTAAATACACCAACGTAGGCGAAGAACCTATAATTATTACCGCAGTAGAATCAACCTGTGGCTGTACCGTACCTAGTGTAGAACCCAAACAAGGAACGCCTGTATTAAAAGGACAAGGCGGTGCCATTACCATTACTTTTAATGCAGCCGTTGCTGCACCATTTACTAAATTTGTAAAAATTACCTCTAACTCTAAAACCCCTTTAAAAATGTTATACATTAAAGGAGAGGTAGTTGCCGCCGCAGCAAATTAAATAAACCACATTCTTGAAAGCCTTTCTCGAATACATGAGAAAGGCTTTTTTTTTATATCTAAAATTTAAAATAGCACAATGCCCACAATTTCTAATAAAGGATTAACAATGCCTGCTTCGCCTATTCGTAAGCTAAGTCCTTTTGCCGAGCAAGCCAAGCAAAATGGCAAAAAGGTTTACCACCTTAATATTGGCCAACCAGATATCGAAACACCCGAAAACATTATAGCCGCCATTAAAAATATCGATTTTAAAATATGGGCTTACACCGCATCCGAAGGTACAATAGCTTACCGCAAAAAACTGGTAAGTTATTACCAAAAGTTTAATTACAATGTATGTACCGATGATATTATTGTTACCACAGGTGCATCCGAAGCTATAAATATTGCCTTAATGGCTTGTTTAGAAGCTGGGGATGAGATTATTATTCCCGAACCATTTTATGCCAATTATAACGGATTTGCCCACCAAAGCAATTGCGTAATAGTGCCTGTAATGTCGGTTATCGAAAACGATTTTGGCTTACCACCCATTAGCGAGTTCGAGAAACTAATAAGCCCCAAAACCCGAGCAATTTTTATATGTAACCCCAATAACCCAACAGGCTATTTGTACAGCATGCAAGAAATGCTAGATTTAAAACAGCTGGCATTAAAATACGATTTATTTATATTTTCGGATGAGGCATATAGAGAATTTTGCTACGATGGCAAAACATTTATTTCGCCTTTTAATATACCCGGGTTAGAAGAAAATGTAGTTGTAATTGATACCATATCAAAAAGATATAGTGCTTGTGGTGCCCGTTTAGGCTGTTTAATTACCAAAAACAAAAGCGTAATAGCCGCCGCATTAAAATTTGCACAAACCCGCCTAAGTGCTGGTATGGTTGAACAAATAGCGGGCGAAGCGGCTGTGGACACTCCCGATAGCTATTTTACAAATGTAATTAACGAATATACCCTGCGCCGAAAAATATTGGTGGATAGCTTAAACGCCATTGAAGGCGTAATTTGCCCCAACCCTGGAGGTGCATTTTATGTAGTAGCACAACTGCCTATTGATGATGCCGAAAAGTTTTGCCAATGGATTTTGGAAGAATTTGATTACCAAAACCAAACCGTAATGATGGCTCCCGCAGCTGGTTTTTACTCGAATAGTACTGCTGGCAAGCAACAAGTAAGGCTAGCTTATGTGCTTAATGTTAATGATTTAACCAATGCCATGCTTTGCTTAAAAGAAGCCTTAAAAGTTTACCCTGGCCAAACAATTAAGCCCTAAAATTAACATTACAATTAAACCAATAATAATGTATATTTGCTGTTCGAAAAAGCATACCCTTGGGGCCCGACCGGAATTGACAGGATGGACGATAAGTGTGTAAGCATGCAGCGCACTGACGATACAGCGCTTTAATATTGATCTTCAAAAAACAACAGGCGAAAATAACTACGCTCTTGCTGCCTAATCTCAACCATGTTGGGTTTAGCTTAATTATACTTTAGAAGTGTAAGCGAGATGTTTCCCAAAAGCCACGTTTGGCGGCAGTTGATACGGAAGCACAGAAAAGCCAAAATAAGGGTAAAATGGTTTTGCTTTTACCTCGAAAACCAAAAAAACTAAGGATTAAACAGGCTGTTTGTGGCCAATTTAATCACTAAAATCAAACACAAAATAGGCATGTAGAAAGCGCAACTAATCACATGTTTGGACGAGAGTTCGAATCTCTCCGGGTCCACCAAGTATAAAAAAAGCTCCAATTAGGGGCTTTTTTTATATCCCAACCGCTACAATAGTTTTATTTATTTCCCTTCTCTTTATCACCCCAAACAATATCATCCTGATTATCCAACACGTTTTCGGCATCTTCGGCAACATCAGCATCGCCAATAACTTTTTTAGGAAAATTAAATAAGTATGATGTTAATACAGGCAATACAAAAATTGATACTGTAAAAATTGATACAAACAAATCCATTTTTTCGCTGTCTATAAACTTGGCAATTTTTGTTCCTTCGGCAAAATGGGTGTATAACGATGCGGTTAGTTTTAAACCTAAAACACCAATTACAATAAAAGCTACGGTTTCTAAAAAAGGATATTTTTCTAATAATTTAACAAAGCCTTGGGCTACAAAACGCATGGCCAAAATACCTATAAAAACGCCTATATAAATTAGGGGCATGTGGTCGGTAAAGGCTACGGCGGCAAAAACATTATCGATAGAAAATGCTAAATCCATTACTTCTACTAGTGCTACGGTGCTCCAAAATGTGCCTAATGCGCCAACGGTGCTGCGGTATAGCCAGCTTTTTTGTTTATCAACAGTTTCGTCTTCGGTGTTTGCGCTGTGTTTGTTTTTAAAATAGCTAAAGGCTAGCCAAAGCAGGTATAAGCCACCAATAGGTTTTAAAAACCAAATTTTTACCAGCCAGCCAGCAATTAGCAAACAAATTCCACGGAAAACATAAGCCCCTATAATGCCGTATTTTAGGGCTTTATTGCGCTGTTCTTTAGGTAAATCTAAAACCATAGTGGCTAGTACGGCGGCATTATCAACGGATAGTAGGCTTTCGATAACTATTAAATTTAAAATAATGAGTAAGCCGGCTTGTATATCGTTGCCTAGTAGGTAATGTAAAAAATCCATAATGGTGTAAAATTGTTTAGTGTGTAATTGTGAAGTTTTGTTAGTTAATTAATTGACCTATTTCGTAAGCATACTCTGGCGATATGTCGTAATTCCAAACTTGGGTTAAAGCTTGGTGATGCGTAGTAATTATATCTTTCCAAAATATTTCACCTACAATGCCTACTTGTGCTTTCTCAAAAATTTTTGAGTTGTTTAGTTTTTCTATTCCGTTTAAATGTTTTTGATTTTCTAAAAGCGGTTTTATGGCATTTGTTTTTATTTCTTGTGTGTTAAATTTACAAACTATTTGAAAATTTTCCGCACTTATTATTTCTGTTACTTTTATCATTATTGTAGAGGGTTCGGCTACATTTATTAAGCATTTGTATTCAGCATAGTTTTTAAAACATTTGCTTCAATATCGGCATTACTAAGGTTATCTAAAAAGTTGGTGTCGGCTATTTTTTGGTAACTTTGTTCTATTAACTGTTTAATGTTTAAAGGTATAAAAGTTTTTAAACTGGCTACAGTACTTTGTAGCTTGTCGTTTTTATATTGCAATTCTTGTATAATTTTTGCTTTACGCGATAGGGTGTTTTCTTTATCAATTTCAGTAATTTTTGCTAAATCGCAAAGCAAAAATAAGTTTCGAGATGGTGCAAACAAAAAGTATTTATCGGTGTGTAAAAACTTGTAAATTTCTACTTTTAAATTTCCAGCATTTAAACCACAAAAAAATTCGGTTTTAAAATCGTATTTACACAACATACCCATTAGTTTTTTTTGAATGGTTGCATAAGTGTTTATATAAACCTTTTGCGCTTCGAAACCTATTAAATCATTTAACTTATCGGGCTCAATATCGTAAAAATAATCTTTTGCATACCTTGCGCTAAACGATGAAATGTTTTTAGCAAACGGAAAATCAGACGAATCGGTGGATAGCACTTGATATAAATTGCGTAACGAAGTGTTAATTTTTAAAGATTGTTTTTGCTTATCTAAATTAAAGTTTTTTTCGGTGTAAACACCATCGTTCATTTTATGTATTAAATCATCGTTTAGCTGTATTTCGTCGTAAACTAAGCTAACATTGGTTTCGTTGTTTTTTTTTATACGTTTTAAAAGATCTAAAACGGTTGTAGTATATTGTAAATGAAATAATTCCAGTTTACCTGCATCTAATTCTACATTGTTTTCGAATAATTTATGAATAACCTGTGTGCGTAAATAAATTTTATATACCACTTCATCATCATCAAAAAAAGCCGATAGCATTTGTAGCTTATCAATTACTTTATTTGATTGATTTAGAATGTTTAACAGGTATTCATCCATTAGTTTTTATCCATTTACTCGGGTAACGTTTTTCTTAAGTTCGGTTTCGAGGCTTTGCAATTCGGTATCTAAAGTTCTGCGGCTTTGTGTGCCTTCTTCGTGTATTTTTTTAACCTCGTTTAGGGTTTCGATTAATGATTGTGTGGTGCGTTTTAAGGTTTCAACCGATACTACCGTTTTTTCGTTTTCTTTGGCTACATCAATACTGTTTTGTTTAAGCATTTCGGCATTTTTTTGTAAGATGGTATTGGTAGTATCCGATATTTTCTTTTGCATTTCTACATTGGCTTTTTGCCTTTGTAAGGCTACGGCAATGGTAAGCTGGTTTTTCCAAACGGGTATCGTTGTTGATACTATCGATTGTGCTTTTTCGGCAATGGAGGTATTGTTGTTTTGTACTACCCTAATTTGCGCAAGCGATTGCATCATTATAAAACGTACCACTTTCATATCGGCAAGGCGTTTATCAACCCGTATGGTAAAATCGCGTAAATCGGCAATTTCGTAATCGTTGTATGCGACGGGGTTGGCTTCCATTTTGGCTAAATCGGCCAGCAAATCATCGTATCTTATTTTGCCCGAAATTATTAAATCCTCCATTTGTTTAATGTAGCTTACATTGCTATCGAACATGGTTTGTAACGAACTATTGTCTTTTATAGAATTTAACCTACCAGCTTTAATTTTATTGGTAATTTTATCAATATTTCCCACTACGGTATCGTATTTTTGAAATAGTTTTTTTGCATCAACCACCAATTTGTTTAAAAAAGGGATTTTAGATAAAAACTGTTTAAAAGTTCCTTGTTCTAGTTCATCAACATCAATATAATTAAGTTCGGAAAGCAAATCGTTTATTAAAGTACCTACTTCGCCCGAGTTAAACGTACGTACCGATGATAAAAATTCGTTACTGTATTTTTCCATCGAATTTTGCACCTCTACACCGTAGTTTAATACCGAGTTTACATCGCTAGGTACCAAATCTTTACTTAACTGACCATATTTTTGTTTTTCGAGGTCGGTGATGGTGCTTAAATCAACATTCCCTTCTTTATCTACTTTTACAGGAGTTAGGGTAGGTATATTATTTATAGGTTCGAGTTCCATTTTATAAATTTAGGCGCTAATAGTTGGTTTACAAATATTGATTGGCTACTGTTTTTACAGTTTCTTCTAGTTTTTTATCTTTGGTAGGTTCGCCTATGGCATTAAATTTCCATTCGCCATTTTTCTTATAAAAAACACCCATCACCATTGATGTATGGCCAGCAAAACCAGCACCTTTTGCAATATCAAAAGTTGCAAATACTTCGTTTACACGCTTAGGTGTGCCTTCGTATATACGTATAGATGCAAAAGGGATAGTGCCAAAATCATGGCCTCTAAAGCTGTTTAACACAAAAGCTACGTAAGTAACTTGTGGGTTTAGTTGCGAAAAATCGAGTGTTATAATTTCATTATCCAAGCCATCATCGCCACCTAAATCGCCTGTTAAATCATCTCCACTGTGTTTTATCGAACCATCTTTAGATTTTAGGCTACCAAAGTAAACTACATCAACGGTTTGCTTGGCATCGTTAAATAAAGCACAACTGGCATCTAAGTCAACCGCTTCTTTGGTAGTGCCAAAGCCAAATATTCCTTTTTTTTCTATTGCGCCCCAGTTTATACCTACACATACGTTTTGTAGTTTGGTACCATTACTTTTTTCGAGGCTTATGCGTTGCCCTTTTTGAAGATTTATTGCCATTTTATTTTAGTTATATTTAGTTAAATAATCTTGTAAGCCACCTTTCATGCCTACGCCTACGGCTTCAAATTTCCAGTTTCCTTCGCGTTTGTATATTCGGCCAAATTCTACTGCTGTTTCTATCGAAAAATCTTCTTCCAGCTCGTATTTTAAAATCACATCGTTTGTTTCGCTATTAAAAACACGTACAAATGAGTTGCGTACTTGTCCAAAATTTTGCTTACGTGTTTCGGCATCGTGTATGGTTACTACCACACAAATTTCGGTAGCGGTGGCTGTTATTTTAGATAGGTCAACCAGTATTTGCTCATCATCGCCTGCACCATCGCCGGTAAGGTTATCGCCAGTATGTTCTACTGCGCCATCGGGCGATTTTAGGTGGTTGTAAAAAATAAAATGTTCTTCGGAAAGTAGTTTTTTATTTTCGCCTAATATAAAAATAGAGGCATCTAAATCAAAAGCCGAACCTGTTGATGAGCTGTTGGTATCCCAGCCTAAACCTATTGTAAATTTTGGTGCGTGTATGTTTTCACGCTGTCCTTTTTGCAAGTTAATTGCCATATTATACTAATTTATAAGTGTTTAAATTTAAATGTTTTTTTATGCTATTTAAGTTTTGTACGTAATTATCTATATTATGATAGCTGTTTCCTAATGCCATATCGTACAATTGGTTTATAAACTCTTGGTTTTGATTGTTTAAAAAAATCAAAAAACTTTGCGCTGGTGTATTTAATATATATTTTACAATGCGGGTATTGATGCAAAAGTTACCACTATTTATAATTGCATCTAAATCAAAAATAGATTTTACTTGGTAGTAATTCAAATAATTTTCGATTTTTGGATGTATGGTATCGTTTACCAGTTCGGCAAAATATAACATGTAAATTTGGTTGTTTAGTTGATAATTGTTAACCATGTTAAAAATCATGCGTTCGTGGCTGCCCGTAATTTTAATATCATCCAAAAATATAAGGATTTTATCTTTTAAAAAATCTTTATCAATATGAAACGAATCGTTACTTATTAAATTTATGCGTTGTTGGGCGCATAGTTCGCCATAATCTTCTTTGTAGGTTACGGTACGGTGTACTTTGGTTTCTTGCACCACAGCAAAATTGTTTTGTGCCAACCACCTATTTAATTTAAAAACAAAATGATTTTTTAATGCAAACGTTGCTGTGGGTATAAACGAATATGGGCTAGATATTACCACAATTTGTTGCTTATTGCCTTGCTTACATAAAACATCTTTAATAAAACCATCGGCCAATTGGGTACCATATTGTTTCGCAATTTTATCATCGCCAAATTTAAAACTACTGTAATCAATAGGGTTAAAGCCAAAGTTTACCGTATTATTTATTTTGTGTAGCGAGTAGGTTATGGCTTTTTGCATAGTAAATTACTTACAGTTTGTAGGTTAGAGTTTATTAATATACTATTTATACCCACTAAATTTGCACCATTAATATCGGCTTTGGGGTTATCGCCCACGTGTACAATATCGTTTAATTGTACTTTATTGTTTAAAATATTTACCTGTTTAAGCATCAAATTAAAAAATTGTGGGTTTGGTTTTGATAGTTGTTTTTCATCGGAGTACAGTTGAAAATCAAAAAAATTATGTAACCCAATATCTTTTAATACTAAACGTAATGTTTTCCCTTTTATAAAACCGGTATTGCTTAAAATACTCATAGTACAATTGCTATTTTGCTTTAGATGCTGTAAAACGTTAATTGTTTCATTGTTGTACAAAATGGGTAAGTGTTTAAACAGTAAAGTCTCCATTTTTTGGTAAAGCAACTCGGTATCAATAGCCTCAAAATTAGTATCAAAATCGTTCATTTTATGAATAACCATTAAATACATTTCGTCGGCATCAATATTTTTGCCTGTTTTTTCGTTAATGGTATTGCACATTACATCAACCTGCCTAAAAATTAGGGCAACTTGGTCTAAGGTTTTATTTTTAGAATTAAAATTATCAAAAAAATATTGTGTTCGTTCTATTTTAAATAATGGGTTCGATTTTATGAGCGTTAACCACAAATCGAAGGAGTAGTGTTTAAAATAGGGCATATTTTAATAAATTTTTGAATGTAAAGCTACAATTATTTGAACATAAGTTTTAATTTGATTTGTATTTTCGATTTTCGAGTTACATACCTGTACTATTTTTACAATCAAAACCCCTACCCCAAATACACATACGTTATGCCATCGCCTCCCCTATCCATGTGTTCATCTTCGAGGCGTTGTACTTGCGGGTATTTTTTAAGGTAATTCCGAATTAATTTTCGCAATATGCCATCGCCTTTGCCATGTATAATTTTAAAGTTAGAAATGCCAAACATTAATGCTCTATCAAAATATTTTTCGAGTTCATAAATGGCATCATCGCCACGTTGGCCTCGTAAATCTATTTCGCCACTAAAACTAGCTGCCGATTCGGTATGCCCCATTTTAGCAAATCGTTTTACCTCTTTGGGCACTTCTTTGTTGGCTATTTTTTCTATTCGATTAAGTTTTACTACCGACCGTAAATCGCCAAAAGCCAGCACCACATTGTTTTTGGCCACTTCAAGCACTTGGGCAATATTGCCTGTATCAATCATTTTTACCCAGTCGCCTTCTTTAAAATCGTTTTCGGCTGGGGCGGGTTTTGTAGTTTCGGGTTTTATAGCGTTGTTACGGAGTTCGGCGGTTAAATTTGCCCTTAGGGCTTGCGTAATAATTTTATCGGCTTTGCTTTCTTTTATTTCGGAAATGGTGTTTTCTACCAGTTTATTGGCGTTTTTTATAATGGTTTGCGCCTCTAATTTGGCATCTTTTATTAGGTTACGTTTGTTTTCGGCGTAGTATAATTTTAGTTTTTCGTTCTCGGCTAGTAGTTGGTTATACTGGCGTTGTTGCTTGTCGAGGCTTATTTTTTTATCAATAATTTCTTTTTTATCACGTTCTAAATCAATCAACATCGTATCCATTTTACGCTGCTGTACACCAATTTTATTTTTAGCTAGGTCGATAATATGTTGCGATAAACCTATTTTTTGTGCAATTTCAAAAGCGTATGAGCTGCCTGGTTTTCCCATCTCTAGCATGTACATAGGTTGCAGGTTTAGGTTATCAAAAACCATAGATGCGTTTTCGAGGCCTGGCGTATTATTGGCAAATAGTTTAAGGTTGCTGTAATGTGTGGTAATTACGCCGAAAGCATTTTTTTTATTCACAGTTTCTAAAACAGCTTCGGCAATTGGGCCACCAAAAAGTGGGTCGGTGCCGGTACCAAATTCATCAATAAGTAGCAGGGTTTTATCATTGGAAAATGTTGTAAAATGCTTCATTTTAGATAAATGCGCACTGTAGGTACTTAGGTCGCTTTCGATGGATTGGTCGTCGCCTATATCGGCAAAAAGTTGCTTGAAAATTCCCACCTCTGATTGCGATGCGGCTGGAATTAGCAAGCCCGCTTGTACCATTATTTGCAATAAGCCAATGGTTTTCATGGCTACCGATTTGCCGCCTGCATTAGGGCCCGATATAAGCACAATACGGCTACCATCGTTAATTAAAATATTTAATGGTACTACCAATTTGCCCGCTTTTTTATGTGCTAAAAATAACAATGGGTGCTGGGCATTAAACAATTTAATAATGGGTTGCTTGCTCAATATAGGCATTTCGGCATCAATAAGGATGGCAAAAAGTGCTTTTGCCCGCACAAAATCTAACTTGGTTAAAAACCCATGGTAGGCAATTAAAATAGGTACATAAGGGCGCAGTTTATCGGTAAGTTCGGTTAATATTCGGATAATCTCACGCCTTTTATCAAACTCCAAATCACGCACTAGATTATTTAAACTAAAAACTTCTTCGGGTTCTATATACACGGTTTGCCCTGATGCTGATTCATCATGTATAAATCCTTTTATTTTTCGTTTGTTTTCGGATAATAGTGGGATGCAAATACGGCCTTCGCGTACCGTTAAACTGCCATCGGCTAACCAATTATTGCTTTGTGCGTTTTTATAAATTTGGTCTATTTTTTTGCGGGCTTCGCCTTCGGCTTTGGCAATGGCATCTATTAAATCTGATAATTTTTTTGATGCGTTGGGTTTTATTTTTCCTTTTTCATCAATAACGGTTTCGATATTTTTGAGAATGGCTTTTTCGATAGCTAGGTTTTCGAACAAGGCTTCTAAGGTGGGATAAACGCCTTTGCGTTGCTCGAAATAAGCAATTACGGCAAATACGGTTAATAACGAAGTATGCACTTGGTAAAACTCATCTTCGCTTAAAAAAACGCCTTCGACACGGGTTTTATCGGCCAGTTTTTTAATATCATAAAAACTTTGAATGGGTAGGGCGTCTTGCGATGTGATTATATTTTTAAACTCGGCGGTTTGTTGTAAAAACTTTAAAATCTGGTCGTAATTGCTCATAAACCCAATTTTATCAACCATGTTGCGCCCCATTTCGCTAATGCAATGGGTTTTTATTAATTGTTTTATTTCGGTAAAGCCTAGTTTATCAAGTGCGTTTTCGGGGTAAATCATGTTATTTTGGCTTTGCTGTGGCGGGTTTTTGGGTTGGAGTTAAGTGGGTTGTTAAATTTTTGATGTCAAATTTATTAATTTTTTGTGGGTTTATATAGCTTTGATATTTTACATAAAAAAGCCTCAAATTTCTTTGAGGCTTTTTTATGTAAAATATTTTGCGGTAAATATTTACGATTTTAGGTGCGTAACGATGGTAGCGGCCTGCCTGCCCTTCCTTTGTCAGGGTAAACTCCCAGCGTGTTAAAACGCCCAAATAATATAAAAAAACTACTTTTTATTATACTGCTCTAGGTGGTATTTTACTAAATCGTCTATTGGCGAGCGGATAATTTTGCCCATTTTCATATCAAATTGTTGGGCAACTTCTTCGAGTACGTTTCTAAAATTATAAGCCACCGAGCCTATGCAGTTAAACGAATAATCTTTATAGTTGGGGTAATGGCTTACTAGGTTTTTAAAAAAATCGGTAAATGATGAGTGTACAATGCCTCGGGAGTATTGCATATTTACATTTACATCATACACAAACTTGCTAAAACTGGCGCAAAACCTATTGGGCAATGGTTTTAAGTAAACATTATCGTAAATATCATCGTGTGTGAGTTTAAAGGTTTCCCAAAAAATTTCACGCACATTTTGGGGCATGTAGCCTCGCAAATAATCGCCTAATAGTTTTTTACCAATATGGCAACCACTGCCTTCATCGCCCAATATGTAGGCCAATGAATCTATGTTGAACGAAATATCGCTGCCATCATAAATACAAGTGTTGGTACCGGTGCCTAATATGGCTGCAAAACCCTCTTGGGTACCCAATAAGGCCCGGGCGGCGGCCAATAAATCGTGGCCTACGTTTACTTTGGCATTGGGGAAAAATCTTTTTAGGGCATCGCCCACAATGCTCGCTTTTTCGTCGTTATGTACGCCAGCACCATAATAATTTACTTCGGTTATTTTGCTCAAAGGCAAATCAACGGGTACACTTTTGTGCATCGATAAAAAAATACTATCGCTATCCATAAAAAAAGGGTTATAGCCTTCTGTATTAAATAGCACTTTTTTACCTGCATCATCTATCAGGCACCAGTTTGTTTTAGTTGAACCTCCGTCGGCAATTATAATCATAATGTTAAAAAATTAATTTAGGTGGCTAAAAGTAGTAAAATCTTGTTATTGTACAAATTACACTAAGCATTTTAAAAATATTTTTTTTTATTTAGGCTAATGATGTTAATTTTTTAAAATCTACTTACGTTTACTTAACAATTTTTTAATTTATGGTTTATAAATACATTGCATTAAACCTTTTTCTAAAATTTCTCTTTTTAAGTCTTTGCCTATAAACACAATGCGGCTTTCTCGGCTTTCGCCATCTTCCCAAGCATTGCCATCGCTAAATACGGGTGCCCCTTTAACTGATTGTATAATTAGTTTCCTATCTAAGCCTTCGATATGTAAAATACCTTTTATCCTGTAAAAGTAAGTACCTTGTATAAAAAGCATTACGGTAAAATAATGGCGTATTTTAAGCAAATCGAGGCTGGGGCTAATAATATACCCTTGCGATACAATATTGTTGTGGCTGTATTGTTGCGTAAAAATAAGGGGTTGTTTTTGGGTAAGATTTAAGCCTAGCCTAAAAGTTGTTTTTTCTTTTTGGTATGCTTGTAGGTTTAAAAGTGGGGGTGTTTCGGTTTCGGCAAAATCGCAAAAGGCCATCCCCGCAAAGGGATTAATGTTTTTTATAGTTTCGCTAATTTCGGTTTTTAAGATTTTGGAAATAGTTGATAATTTGTTAAATACCAAAAAATCGGAATATGCAATTTGTTGTGATGCTACCTCTTCTACACCCAAAAGGCTTAATACATTTTCGGTATCAACTAGGCATATTACGCCATCGAGGTTAAATACGGTTTGTATATTATAATCGGTTAAAAATACTGCGGCCACAGCAGCTGGGTTGGCTATGCCTGTGGTTTCGATAATGAGATGGTCGAAATCGTAATCGCCCGTAACTAATTTATTAAGCAGGGCCGATAAATCGCCGTTTAAGTTACAACATATACAACCGTTGCTTAGTTCAAATATATTTTCGCTGGTGCTTATAACCAGTTGGCTATCAATATTTATTTCGCCAAATTCGTTTTCGATAATGGCAAATTTTTTGTTAGGATTTTGTTTTATTACTTGATTTAAAAAAGTGGTTTTACCAGCACCTAAAAAGCCTGTAATAATGGTTACCGATATCATATTATGATTTTTGATTTAGGATTTTTGATTTAAGCACACGTGGATTTTTGATTGTGGATTATAGTGTGTACTAAAAAAAAAGGATTTATTTACGAATTAAAAAAGGTTTTTTGCCTTAATTTATTTTGATACCTTAAATTTAAAAATTGTGTTTTATTAGGCTATTTTTTTCTATCCTCGGCATCGGCAATATTTTGATCTACGGCTTTAATTAATTGTAAGGCGGCAGCTTTAAGTTTATCGTTGCTGTTGTAACTGCCATCAATTTCGATAATTTTTTTCTTATGTTGGTAATCGTATTGGAGGTAATAACGGGGCGAGGTAAGCGAATCGGGCCCTAGCATTTTACTTGGCCAGTTCCAAAAACCTAGTTCTACGGCTTTGCGGTGTAGGTACAGTAAATCATCGTTTGTAAATTTTACTTTGGCTGTAATGGTGCTGTCTTTTGTGTTTTGATATTGATAAAAACTGGTTTTTGAATCATAAATTTTTTCGTATTTATTGCCTATACCTGCCTTTAATACAATGCCATTAAACTCTACAAATTTATAAGGGGCGTTTTTTACCATCATGCTATAATAGTATATGCAGTATAACAAAAATGGGAGGGCGATGCTAAATCCCAAAAAAATCTTTTTAAACTTATTATTCATATTTTAATTTTCGTATTGTGAATGATTGTGTTCTAGTGCGCCTTCCCATTTGCTAATTACGGCAGTGGCAATGCTGTTTCCAATTACATTGGTGGCCGAGCGACCCATATCCAACAAGGGATCAATACCTATTAATAAAGCTAAACCCGCTTCGGGAATATTAAAAGTAGCAATTGTACCTGCTATAACCACTAGCGATGCCCTAGGTACACCTGCTATACCTTTGCTGGTTAGCATTAAAACCAATAACATGGTTATCTGTTGATTAAACGATAAATTTATACCGTATGATTGTGCTATAAAAAGTGAGGCAAAGGTC
>JAAFJW010000020.1 GCA_013298995.1 Sphingobacteriales bacterium
ACCTTTAATAACCCAGCGGCCCAGCCCAATATTTTACAAATCAAACCCGCCCCTATAATAATTATCGAAGGCTTATTTATATACCATTACCCCAATATAAGCCCACTTATTAATTACCGCATATTTATTGATGCACCCGAAAGTATAGCACTCGAGCGCAGGTTAAAACGCGATTTAACCGAACGAGGCTACTCGGCCGATGATGTAATGTACAAATGGAATAACCATGTAATGCCCTCGTTTAATAAATATTTACAACCACACCGCCAAAGCTGCCATCAAATCATACAAAACTCAAGCAACCAAATAGAGCATATCGTGGCTCACACCCAAAAAATAGCAGCAGATTTAAAAGAAAAATTAAAAATAACCTAAGCCCGTCGCCCGTCGCCCTAAGCCCGAAGCCCGCTTCCCCTAATAACTCGTCTTCGCCAGTGGCGGATAAATTCTAGCCTCGGCAGGCATTTGTATATATTCGTTGTACGAATTTATGATATAATCACGTAGTTGTGCATCGTCCATCTTTGATATTTCGGAGTAAGTAGGCCTAAAAAACGACATATAATCTTCCAAAACTTGGCCACGTATTTTAGTTAAATCACTTACCAGGGCTCGGTTAAATCGCCTATCAATCGTTTTTTCATTCAACTCTACATCAATAAATTTCCTAAAAGCCCTTTTTTGTTGCGATTGCTTGCTAAACAAATTAGTTAAACTCAACCCACCATCTTTGCTTAATACACTTGTACTTGCAGCCGAGTAAGCCCCCGCATATTCACTTTTAATATCCTCCTTTTTTTTGCTAACATTTGCCTTCACAACCACCTCATCCAATACAATTAAGCGAGGCTTTAGCACCACCACCACAGCCGATAAATCCTCCACAATCAAGGTATCACTTTGGTAACCTGGACATGTAAAAACCACCAAATCACCCATTTCGGCCTTTACCTTAAAATCGCCCCGTTGTCCAGTATGGTCAACCGCTTTTTGCGTAAGGTTATTTACAAACACCAATTTCATCTTGCTACGTGTATCCGCATCGTAAGCCGTACCCTTTAGTTGGGTTTGCGCCTGCAAAGCCACACACCATGCCAAAGCCAAAAGTAAAAAAAGAGTATTTTTCATCCCCACAAAAATCTAATATTCATCCTTAATATGCAATTAATTAACCATATTTAACGCCTTCAAAATTATAAGATAAATTTTACCTACCCAAACATATTTTGGTACACATCAGGCAAAAATCCCACAAGTAAACCCTTGCTAGTCTCAATAATTGGACGCTTTATACTGCTTGTAGCCTTCAGCATATAAGCCATGGCACTATCTTGGTTACATATCCCATGTTTTTCGGCCTCACTTAGCCTTTTATAAGTCAAGCCATTTCTATTCAACACCTGCTCCCAACCCACTTGCTCGCACCAGTAGCTTAATTTTTCGGAACTAATACCCAGTTTCTTATAATCATGAAACGTAAAATCAATATTGTTTGCAACCAACCACGCTTTTGCTTTCTTAACCGTATCGCAATTAGATATACCGTAAACCACTACCATAAATATTTTTTTACGTAAATATACAACCAATATAAATCTTAAATCATTTTTAACAAAATAATTACCCAAAGTTTCTGTTTTCAATAAACACTAAAGCCAATTAGTGTACCCCCAATACCGTTTTTATACACCCACCCGCTGGTTATAAAACCGATAATGCGTTGCGTAAACCCTATACAATAGCTGCACACACCATTATAAAAATATGTTGAAAAACCTAGGCCAGCATTTCATAACCAAGGCTAGCCCCGCCATCCGCTCATACGCCCACGGGCCTTAGGCGCAAGGCTGGTATCCGCTACTGTCGGGTTTATTAACTCAAGCCTGTGCTTTTTAATGCAGGTTTATTTTGCACCGTATTCACTGTTACCTTCCCAAGTTAGAGGCACACCCACCATTAACATATCACCCAAAAATCACATAATTTTTTATTATCCCATCTTTTCCCGTGGTTGGAGGCACACCCACCACTAACATATCACCCAAAAATCACATAATTTTTTATTATCCCATCACCCATTTTATTGGTTTTAAATTACCATAATGCACTATTTAAACCACAAAATAATTACATAAAAAATAAACCGAATTATTTTTCAAAATAAATTTTGTTCAAATCTTAATTTTTGTAGTTTTGCAGTCCCCTAAGCAAAGGCTTGCAAAGGGTACATGAGTTCTTTAAAATTATAGTATAATGCCTCCTTAGCTCAGCTGGTAGAGCAACTGACTTGTAATCAGTAGGTCATTGGTTCGATCCCGATAGGAGGCTCTTATAAATGAAAGAAGTATGGGGGGGTTCCAGAGCGGTCAAATGGGACGGACTGTAAATCCGTTACTTCGGTTTCGAAGGTTCGAATCCTTCCCCCCCCACCAAAAACTTTATAACCTAAGCGAAAGTAGCTCAGTTGGTAGAGCGATAGCCTTCCAAGCTATAGGTCGCGAGTTCGAACCTCGTCTTTCGCTCATTATAATTTAAGCAGTCGGCTTGTTTCGTTTGTTTTTTTTATTTTGAGAAGAATTACAAAAAGGAAAGCAGCTAAATAATAAAAGCCGACGTAGCTCAGCGGTAGAGCACTTCCTTGGTAAGGAAGAGGTCATGGGTTCAAGTCCCATCGTTGGCTCTTTTAATGAGATTGAATAAAAATTAAACAAAATAAAAATTAATCAATTAATAAGTATAAATCATGGCAAAAGAAAAATTTGACCGTAGTAAGCCACACTTAAACATCGGAACAATCGGTCACGTTGACCACGGTAAAACTACATTAACAGCAGCTATTACAAAAGTATTATCAGACGCTGGTTACTCAGAAGCTCGTTCATTCGATTCAATCGATTCAGCTCCCGAAGAAAAAGAAAGAGGTATCACCATTAACACAGCACACGTAGAGTACTCTACCGCTAACCGTCATTACGCACACGTTGACTGTCCAGGTCACGCCGATTACGTAAAAAACATGGTTACAGGTGCTGCACAAATGGATGGTGCTATCATTGTAGTTGCATCTACAGATGGTCCTATGCCGCAAACCCGCGAGCACATCCTATTAGCTCGTCAAGTTGGTGTACCTTCACTAGTTGTTTTTATGAACAAAGTAGATATGGTAGATGATCCAGAATTGTTAGAACTAGTTGAAATGGAAATTCGCGAATTATTATCATTCTACGATTTCCCAGGTGATGATATTCCAGTTATCCAAGGCTCAGCTTTAGGTGGCCTTAACGGCGATGCTAAATGGGTTGGTAAAATCCTTGAACTAATGGAAGCAGTTGATAGCTACATTCCTATTCCTCCACGTTTAACTGATCTTCCTTTCCTAATGCCAGTTGAAGATGTATTCTCTATCACAGGCCGTGGTACAGTAGCTACAGGCCGTATCGAAAGAGGTATCATTAACTCAAGTGAGCAAGTTGATATCTTAGGTATGGGAGCCGAAAACTTAAAATCTGTTGTTACAGGTGTTGAGATGTTCCGTAAAATACTAGATAGAGGCGAAGCTGGAGATAACGTAGGCTTATTATTACGTGGTATCGAAAAAAC
The DNA here is from genome assembly GCA_013298995.1 of Sphingobacteriales bacterium. GTDB lineage: Bacteria > Bacteroidota > Bacteroidia > Sphingobacteriales > Sphingobacteriaceae > Pseudopedobacter. The sequence goes on from JAAFJW010000020.1 coordinate 3,601, forward strand.
AGATATCAAACGTGGTATGGTAATTTGTAAACCAGGTTCGGTAACACCGCATACCGATTTCAAAGCCGAAGTTTACGTATTGTCAAAAGCAGAGGGTGGTCGTCATACACCATTTTTCAACAAATACCGTCCACAGTTTTACTTCCGTACTACAGATGTAACTGGCGAAATTACCTTACAAGAAGGTGTTGAAATGGTTATGCCAGGCGATAATGTTACCATCAATGTTAAATTGATAAACGCTATTGCAATGGAAAAAGGCTTACGTTTTGCCATCCGCGAAGGCGGTAGAACAGTAGGTGCTGGCCAAGTAACTGAAATAGTAAAATAAGTACAAAACACTTATATTTTAAACATAAGTCTGCCTTATAAAGCGGACTTATGTTTTCTAATAAATAAGGGTATTGTTTTAAAAATAATTAAATAAACGGGAATAGTTCAACGGTAGAATAGAGGTCTCCAAAACCTTTGATCAGGGTTCGAATCCTTGTTCCCGTGCTAACTAAGATTTAAAAATGGCAAATATTGCAGCATATATAAAAGAATCATACGTTGAGTTAACCGAGAAAATGACTTGGCCAACTTGGGGCGAATTGCAAAATAGTGCAGTAATCACATTGGTTGCATCTCTTATTATTGCCTTAATAGTTTTCTTGATGGATGAGTCGGCGGGTAATCTTTTTAAATACATTTACAAAACCTTTGCATAAAATATAGATAATGAGCGATCAATTGAAATGGTATGTAGTAAGGGCTGTTAGCGGCAAAGAGAGAAAAGTTAAAGAATATATTGATGCAGAAATAAGCCGTTTAGAATTAACACATTTGGTACCACAGGTATTAATACCCATGGAAAAATACTACCAAATGAAAGACGGAAAAAAAATTGCCAAAGAAAGAAATTTTTATCCAGGATATGTACTGATAGAAATTGCACTTAACGCCGAGTTAGAGCAAATTATCAAAAGCATTAACAGCGTGATAGGCTTTTTGGGCGATAAAGCAGGTAACGCTGTACCGTTAAGGCTAGCCGAAGTAAACCGTATTTTAGGTAAGGTTGACGAAATGGCACAACAAGGCGAAATGATAAATGTGCCTTATTACGTTGGCGAAAATATTAAAGTGATGGACGGCCCTTTCAACGGTTTTACAGGTATTATCGAAGAAATTAACGAAGATAAAAAGAAACTCAAGGTAATGGTAAAAATATTTGGCCGCCGTACGCCACTCGAGTTAAATTACATGCAAGTAGAAAAAGAATAATTGGTGTTTTTTGGGTTAAGATTTTTTTTATCCCACCCAAAGCACCCTATAAAAACCTTAAATGTTACAAATGCTTCCACATTATTAACGTTTAGTAAATAAATAAAAAATGGCAAAACAAGTCAGTGCGTTAATCAAATTACAAATAAAAGGCGGTGCAGCAAACCCATCACCACCCGTAGGCCCAGCATTGGGAGCTAAAGGTGTTAATATCATGGAGTTTTGCAAGCAATTTAACGCCCGTACCCAGGATAAAGCTGGCAAAGTTTTACCTGTTGTAATTACTGTATATGCCGACAAGTCGTTCGAGTTTATCATTAAAAACCCACCCGTAGCTATCCAATTACTGGAAGTTACAGGTTTAAAAAGTGGGTCGGCCGAATCAAACCGTAAAAAAGTTGCCAAAATTTCTTGGGAACAAGTAGAGGTAATAGCCAAAGATAAAATGCCCGATTTGAATGCTTTTACAGAAGAATCAGCAATGAAAATGGTTGCTGGCACAGCCCGTAGTATGGGTATAACCGTTACAGGAAACGCTCCCTGGAACAATTAATTAACACAAATTTAAAGACAGTGGCAAGATTAACAAAAAATCAAAAAACGGCACTTTCTAAACTTAATGCAGGTAAAGCTTATTCTTTAAAAGATGCAGCTGCCTTGGTAAAGGATATCACAACCGTAAAATTCGATTCATCAGTAGATATTGATGTTCGTTTAGGCGTTGATCCGCGTAAAGCGAATCAAATGGTACGTGGTATTGCAGCTTTACCTCATGGTACTGGTAAAACAGTTCGCGTTTTGGCCTTAGTAACTCCCGATAAGGAAGAAGAAGCTAAAGCAGCTGGAGCTGATTTTGTAGGTTTAGATGAGTACATAGCCAAAATTGAAAGCGGCTGGACAGATATCGACATCATTATTACTACCCCAAGCTGTATGGCAAAGGTAGGAAAGCTAGGTCGTATTTTAGGGCCACGTAACTTAATGCCTAATCCTAAATCAGGAACTGTAACGCCTAATGTAGGCCAAGCAGTTACAGATGTTAAGGCTGGTAAAATCGACTTTAAAGTTGATAAAACAGGAATTATTCATTGCTCAATAGGCAAAGTTTCGTTTACTGCCGATAAAATTTATGACAATGCTTTGGAAGTTCTTCAAATCATTTCTAAATTAAAACCATCGGCTGCAAAAGGTACATATTTTAAGAGTATTCATATCTCTTCTACCATGTCGCCTGGTATCGAAATTGAAACTAAATCAGTAGCGGGAATTTAAAGATTATGAGAAAAGAAGAAAAACACGAAGTTGTTTCTGCTTTGACTGACAAAATGAAATCATACGGTAATTTTTATATTACCGATACCTCTAGTTTATCAGTTGCAAAAATCAATAGTATTCGCCGCAAATGTTTTGAAAACGAAATAGGAATACAAGTGGTAAAAAACACCCTTATCAAGAAAGCCTTAGAGCAACTTGATGGTGATACAAGCCCTTTGTTCGATATTTTAAAAGGTTCTTCGTCAATTATGTTCTCGGTATCAGGCAACGCTCCGGCTAAGCTGATTAAACAACTGAGAAAAACAGGCGATAAACCAGTTTTAAAAGCAGCGTACATTGATTCTACTGTATTTATTGGTGACCAATTATTAGATACTCTTGTAAACTTAAAAACAAGAGAAGAATTAATAGGCGATATCATTGGTTTATTACAGTCTCCAGCAAAAAATGTTATTTCAGCATTACAATCTGGCGGAAACAAATTGGCAGGAATTGTCAAAACTTTACAAGAAAGACAAGGTTAACAAACACCTCAAGTTTGAAACAATTAAATTAGTAACAAATTAAAAAATTAAATACAATGGCGGATTTAAAAGCGTTTGCTGAGCAGTTAGTAAACTTATCAGTTAAAGAAGTAAACGAATTAGCTCAAATCTTAAAAGATGAGTATGGTATAGAGCCTGCTGCTGCAGTTGCAGTTGCTGGTCCTGCTGCTGGTGGCGATGCCCCTGCTGCGGTTGAAGAAAAAACATCGTTTGATGTAATTTTGAAAGAAGCTGGTGGTTCTAAACTAGCCGTAGTTAAATTAGTAAAAGATTTAACTGGCTTAGGATTAAAAGAAGCTAAAGACCTAGTGGATGGTGCACCTAAAGAATTAAAAGCTGGTGTAACTAAAGACGAAGCAGAATCTTTGAAAAAACAATTAGAAGAAGCTGGAGCGGTTGTTGAGATTAAATAATCCAATAGTTTCAATATTTTAACCATAGGTACCTAATCCCAAAAAATGGATTAGGTGCCATGGTTTTTGCTATATAGCATTATTTCAAAAAAACAATTACCCCTAAACAGTAGTTTAGGTTTTATCGAATTTTCGGTTTAGTTTATTAAAATTTTAGACCCTTGGCAAACAATAACAATCAAAGGATAAACTTTGCCCAAAGTAGGCATGTTATCGATTATCCTGATTTTCTGGACGTTCAAATCCAGTCGTTCAAGGAATTCTTTCAGTTAGAAACCACCTCTGATAACCGTTATACAGAAGGTCTTTTCCAGGTTTTTTCTGAAAACTTTCCCATCTCTGATTCTAGAAACATTTTTGTTTTAGAGTTTTTAGATTATTTTATTGATCCTCCACGTTACAGCATACAGGAATGTATCGAACGTGGCTTAACCCACAGTGTACCGTTAAAAGCAAAGCTTCGCCTTTCTTGTAACGATGCCGAACACGAAGATTTCGAAACCATCGTTCAGGACGTGTATTTAGGAACCATCCCTTACATGACACCCAAGGGTACTTTCGTTATCAATGGTGCCGAACGTGTAATTGTATCCCAATTACACCGCTCGCCAGGCGTGTTCTTTGGCGTAAGCCGCCACACCAATGGTAGTAAATTATACTCGGCCCGTGTAATCCCTTTTAAAGGTTCGTGGATTGAGTTCGCTACCGACGTTAACAATGTGATGTACGCCTATATCGACCGTAAGAAAAAGTTCCCAGTTACTACCCTTTTGCGGGCTATTGGTTACGATTCGGACAAAGATATTTTAGAACTTTTTGGCCTAGCCGATGAGGTTAAAGTAAGCAAATCGGGCTTAAAGAAATTTATAGGCCGTAAACTTGCTGCAAGGGTACTAAAAAAATGGGTCGAAGATTTTGTTGACGAAGACACAGGTGAAGTTGTTTCTATTGATAGAAACGAAATCATTATGGAGCGTGAAACCATTTTAGAAGATGACCATATTGATATTATAGTTGATGCAGGCGTTAAAACCATTATCTTATCTAAAGAAGATGGCGTAAATACTGGCGATTATACCATCATTTACAATACATTACAAAAAGATACGTCCAATTCGGCCAAAGAAGCCGTTGAGCATATTTACAGGCAATTACGTAACGCCGAACCACCTGATGAGGAAACCGCTCGTGGTATTATCGATCGTTTATTCTTTTCGGATAAGCGTTACGATTTGGGTGATGTAGGCCGTTACCGCATCAATCGTAAATTAAAATTAGATACCCCAGTTGAAACCAAGGTTTTAACTAAAATGGATATTATTGCGATTGTAAAATACTTAATCAAACTAATCAACTCTAAAGAAGATGTTGATGATATTGATCACTTATCAAATCGTAGGGTACGTACCGTGGGCGAGCAATTATACGCACAATTTGGCGTAGGCTTGGCTCGTATGTCTCGTACTATTCGCGAGCGTATGAATATACGTGATAACGAAGTATTTACCCCAACCGATTTAATTAATGCCCGTACACTTTCGTCGGTTATTAATTCGTTTTTTGGTACCAACCAGCTATCACAGTTTATGGATCAAACCAATCCATTGGCCGAGATTACGCACAAACGCCGTTTATCGGCCTTAGGCCCAGGTGGTTTATCACGCGAGCGAGCAGGTTTCGAGGTGCGAGATGTACACTATACCCACTACGGTAGGTTATGTACCATCGAAACCCCCGAAGGACCAAATATTGGTTTAATATCATCACTTTGTGTACATGCCAAAATTAACAATTTAGGCTTTATCGAAACCCCATACCGTAAAGTAATTGATGGTGTGGTAGCGGTAGATCAGCCAGTTGTTTATTTATCAGCCGAGGATGAAGACGATACCACCATTGCACAAGCAAACGCATTGTATGATGATAAAGGTAACTTTGCCGACCCTAAAGTGAAAGCCCGTTACCAAGGTGATTTTCCTATTATCGAGCCCGAAAAGCTAGATTATATGGATGTATCGCCCAATCAAATTACCTCTATTGCGGCATCGTTAATTCCTTTCTTAGAACATGATGATGCTAACAGGGCTTTGATGGGATCAAACATGCAACGCCAAGCAGTACCTTTATTGCGCCCCGAAGCACCTATTGTAGGTACAGGTTTAGAAGGCCGTGTGGCCCGAGATTCGCGTACTTTAATTAACGCCGAAGGAAACGGAATTGTAGAATATGTTGATGCCAATAACATTACCATTACCTACGATAGAAACGACGACGATAGGCTAGTATCTTTCGATGGAGAATCTAAATCGTACAACTTAATAAAATTCAAAAAAACCAATCAAAGTACTTGTATCAACTTAAAGCCAATTGTTAAAAAAGGTCAAAGGGTAGAAAAAGGACAGGTTTTATGCGAAGGATATGCCACACAAGATGGCGAGCTAGCTTTAGGTCGAAACCTAAAAGTTGCTTTTATGCCTTGGCAGGGATATAATTTTGAAGATGCGATTGTAATATCGGAGCGGGTAGTATCGCAAGATATATTTACATCGTTACACATCGAAGAGTTTGAATTAGAAGTACGTGATACCAAACGTGGCGAAGAGGAATTAACACCCGATATTCCCAACGTATCAGAAGAGGCAACCAAAGATTTAGACGAGAATGGTATTATTAGAGTAGGTGCCGATGTAAAAGAAGGAGATATTTTAATTGGTAAAATTACGCCAAAAGGCGAATCAGACCCATCGCCCGAAGAAAAATTACTAAGAGCAATTTTTGGTGATAAAGCAGGCGATGTTAAAGATGCATCATTAAAAACTCCTCCTTCTATTAACGGAGTAGTTATTGATACCAAATTATTTTCGAGAGCTAAAAAAACTTCAAAAGCCGAAGAAAAATCGCAATTAGAAAAATTAGAAATTAAACACGAGAAGGCTGTAAGAGACCTCCGCGAAAGCTTAGTAGATAAATTGTTCACTATTGTAAACGGAAAAACATCGCAAGGTGTGTACAATATTTACAAAGAATTGCTGATTGCCAAAGGCGTTAAGTTTACGCAGAAACTTTTAATGGAATTAGATTTTAATCACATTAACCCAACCAAATGGACTACTGATGATGAGAAAAACGATTTAATTAAAATTTTGCTACATAACTTTGGTATTAAAACCAACGAAGAACTAGGTGCTTACCGCCGAGATAAGTTTGCTATTAGCGTAGGTGACGAATTGCCATCGGGCATTGTACAAATGGCCAAAGTATATGTTGCCAAAAAACGTAAACTTAAAGTGGGCGATAAAATGGCTGGTCGCCACGGTAATAAGGGTATTGTAGCCCGTATTGTACGTGACGAAGATATGCCTTTTTTATCCGATGGTACGCCAGTTGATATAGTTTTAAACCCATTAGGTGTACCATCGCGTATGAACCTTGGGCAAATTTACGAAACCGTTTTAGGATGGGCTGGTAAAGAGTTAGGCTTAAAATTTGCAACGCCAATTTTTGATGGTGCATCACACGATCAGGTTGAACAATATATAAAGGATGCTAAAGTACCTGAATCGGGCCGAACGTATCTATACAACGGTTTAACTGGCGAACGCTTTGATCAACCCACCACAGTAGGTATAATTTATATGCTTAAACTGGGGCACATGGTTGATGATAAGATGCATGCAAGGTCGATAGGGCCATACTCATTAATTACACAACAGCCACTGGGTGGTAAAGCTCAGTTTGGTGGCCAGCGTTTTGGTGAGATGGAGGTGTGGGCACTCGAAGCATTTGGTGCGGCAAATATCTTACAAGAGATATTAACTGTAAAATCAGATGATGTAGTAGGCCGAGCCAAAACTTACGAAGCTATTGTAAAAGGCGAAAACTTACCTACTCCGGGCGTACCCGAATCATTCAACGTATTGGTTCACGAGTTACGTGGCTTAGGTTTAGATATCACACTAGATTAAATTTTTATTAGGGTTAAAGGAGTTTACGCTCCTTTAACTTTATAATATAATTAAACTTACTTCTAAAAAAAGAGAAAATGTCTTACAAAAAAGATAGTAAAATAAAAAGTAATTTTACCTCAATAACCATCAGTTTATCGTCGCCAGAGGCTATACTGGAGCGGTCGAGCGGTGAGGTTTTAAAACCCGAAACCATTAATTACCGTACCTATAAACCCGAACGTGATGGTTTATTTTGCGAGCGTATTTTTGGCCCAGTTAAAGATTACGAATGCCATTGCGGTAAATACAAACGCATACGTTACAAAGGTATAGTATGCGATAGGTGTGGTGTAGAAGTAACCGAGAAAAAAGTACGTAGAGAGCGTATGGGGCACATTAATTTGGTAGTTCCTGTTGCCCATATTTGGTACTTCCGCTCGTTACCTAATAAAATTGGTTACCTTTTAGGCTTACCTACAAAACGCTTAGATTTGATTATTTACTACGAACGATACGTGGTAATACAAGCGGGTACAATGGCCGACCAAGGAATCAATTACATGGATTTTTTGACCGAAGAAGAGTACCTTGATATTTTGGATAAATTGCCAAAAGAAAATCAATATTTAGATGATAAAGACCCTAATAAATTTGTAGCCAAAATGGGTGCAGAGGCTTTAGAGGATTTATTAAAAAGGTTAGATTTAGACCAACAATCGTACGATTTACGCCACCAAGCAGCCAACGAAACATCGCAACAGCGTAAAAATGAGGCTTTAAAACGCTTACAAGTTGTAGAGGCTTTCCGCGATGCAAAAACAAGGATAGAGAACAATCCCGAATGGATGATTGTAAAAATTGTTCCCGTTATACCACCCGAATTACGCCCATTAGTACCACTCGAAGGAGGTAGGTTTGCTACTTCGGATTTGAACGATTTATACCGTAGGGTAATTATTCGTAACAATCGTTTAAAACGATTAATGGAAATTAAAGCCCCCGAAGTAATTTTACGTAACGAAAAACGTATGTTGCAAGAAGCTGTTGATTCGTTATTTGATAACTCACGTAAAGTAAATGCGGTAAAAACCGAAGGCAACAGAGCGTTAAAATCATTATCCGATATTTTAAAAGGTAAACAAGGGCGTTTCCGTCAAAATTTATTAGGTAAACGTGTTGATTACTCGGGCCGTTCGGTAATTGTGGTAGGGCCAACTTTAAAACTCCACGAATGTGGGATACCTAAAGATATGGCTGCCGAGCTTTTCAAACCATTTATCATACGTAAAATGATAGAGCGTGGTGTGGTAAAAACGGTAAAATCGGCCAAAAAAATTGTTGACCGTAAAGACCCATTGGTATGGGATATTCTCGAAAACGTACTGAAAGGTCACCCAGTTTTATTAAACAGGGCACCTACTTTACACCGTTTGGGTATTCAGGCTTTCCAACCAAAATTGATTGAAGGCAAAGCCATACAATTACACCCATTGGTGTGTACTGCGTTTAACGCCGATTTCGACGGTGACCAAATGGCCGTACACGTACCACTAGGCAATGCGGCAATATTGGAAGCCCAAATATTAATGTTGGCATCGCACAATATCCTAAATCCAGCAAACGGAACACCCGTAACCGTACCTTCGCAGGATATGGTTTTAGGCTTATATTATATGACTAAAGGTCGCAAAACCGAAGAAGGACATATTATTAAAGGCCAAGGTGCTACATTTTACTCATCGCAAGAGGTAATTATTGCCTACAACGAAGGGCAAATTGATTTACATGCTTTTGTAAAAGTAAGGGCTTTTGTTAAAGAAGAAAATGGCGAACTGGTAAATAAAATTATTGATACCACCGTTGGGCGTATTTTGTTTAACGAAGTTGTGCCACAAGAAGTGGGCTATATAAACGAATTACTTACCAAAAAATCGTTAAGAGATATTATTGGCGAAGTAGTTAAAAATACAGGCATGGCTAGGGCAGCTCAGTTTTTGGATGATATAAAAACAATGGGTTTCAACTCGGCATTTAAAGGTGGTTTATCTTTTAACTTAAAAGATTTAAACATACCAGCCGAAAAAATTACCCTGTTAGATACCGCCCGCAACGAAGTTGCCGATGTAATGAATAATTACAACATGGGCTTTATTACCAATAACGAGCGTTATAACCAAATTATCGATATTTGGACACGTATTAACAATCGCCTTACGGCACACGTAATGGATGTGTTGATAAATGATAACCAAGGCTTTAATTCTGTTTACATGATGCTCGATTCTGGAGCCCGTGGTTCAAAAGAGCAAATTCGTCAGTTATGTGGTATGAGGGGCTTGATGGCGAAACCGCAAAAATCGGGTTCGGGTGGCGAGATTATCGAAAACCCTATCTTATCCAACTTTAAAGAAGGCTTATCAGTATTAGAGTACTTTATATCTACCCACGGTGCTCGTAAAGGTTTGGCCGATACGGCTTTAAAAACTGCCGATGCGGGTTACTTAACACGTAGGTTGCATGATGTGGCTCAAGATATGGTAATTAAATATACTGATTGCGGAACGCTTAGAGGCATGTTTACAACAGCTTTAAAGGATAACGAAGATGTGGTAGAACCATTATATGATAGGATTTTAGGCCGTACTTCGTTACATGATGTTTACGATCCTTTAACCAACGAATTATTGGTGCAAGCAAATCAAGATATTACAGAAGAAATTGCAAAAACTATCGAAGACTCTCCTTTAGAAGGGATTGAAATACGTTCGGTATTAACCTGCGAAGCTCCTCGTGGTGTGTGTGCGCTATGTTACGGACGTAACTTGGCATCGGGCAAGCGTGTACAAATGGGCGAAGCCGTAGGTGTAATTGCCGCACAATCTATTGGCGAGCCAGGTACGCAGTTAACCTTACGTACTTTCCACGTGGGTGGTACGGCATCAAACATTGCTGCCGAATCGCAGATTAATGCCAAATTTGATGGTGTTATTGAGTTCGAAAACCTTCGTACCGTGGTATATACCACCGAGGAAGGCGAAACTACCGACATTGTTTTGGGCCGTTCGGGCGAATTTAAAATTACCGATGCCACTACTGGCCGTGTAATTATGACTAATAATGTACCTTATGGCTCTTTCTTATTTGTAAAAGAGGGCGATACCGTTGTTAAAGGGGATAAAATTTGTTCTTGGGATCCTTACAATGCGGTTATGATTTCTGAATTTGCTGGTAAAGTAGTTTACGAATCGGTGATAGAAGGTGTTACTTTCCGTGAAGAATCAGACGAGCAAACTGGCCACAAAGAAAAAGTAATTATTGATACCCGCGATAAAACTAAAAACCCAGTAGTAAAAATTGTAAACAAATCGGGCGAAAGCCTAAGAGAATACAATATACCTGTGGGTGCACATATTGTGGTAGAAGAAGGACAAAAAGTAGGCATGGGCGAAATTTTGGTAAAAATACCTCGTACTACTGGTAAAACCCGAGATATTACAGGTGGTTTACCACGTGTAACCGAGCTATTTGAAGCCCGTAACCCATCGAACCCTGCGGTAGTAACCGAAATTGATGGTGTGGTAACTTTAGGAGGTATTAAACGTGGTAACCGCGAGATGACTATCGAATCCAGAGATGGCCAAATCAAAAAATACTTGGTGCCTTTATCAAAACACATATTAGTACAAGATAACGATTTTATTAAAGCAGGTATGCCATTATCCGATGGTGCAATTTCACCAGGCGATATACTTTCTATAAAAGGCCCTGCTGCGGTACAAGAGTATATTGTGAATGGCATCCAAGAAGTTTACCGCTTACAAGGTGTAAAAATTAATGATAAACACTTTGAAACCATTGTACACCAAATGATGCAGAAAGTAATGATTGAAGATGCAGGTGATACAAAGTTCTTAGAAAAAGAAGCCGTAGATAGGTTCGATTTTTCTATCGAAAACGATGATGTTTACGATAAAATGGTGGTTGAAGATGCGGGAGATTCTAACGTACTAAAGCCAGGTCAGATTATAACTGTACGCCGCTTGCGTGATGAAAACTCGCAACTAAAACGTAAAGATTTAAAATTAGTTACCGCAAGGGAAGCTAGGCCAGCAACGGCAAGCCCAATGTTGCAAGGGATAACTAGGGCATCGTTGGGTACCAAATCGTTTATGTCGGCAGCATCGTTCCAAGAAACTACCAAAGTATTAAACGAAGCCGCTATTGCAGGTAAGCGTGATCATTTATTAGGCTTAAAAGAGAACGTAATTGTAGGCCACTTAATACCATCGGGTACGGGTTTACGTAATTACGAACGTATAATTGTAGGTTCGCAAGAAGAATATGATAAACTTAAAGCATCTAAGGAAGAAGAGGAAGTAGAAGCGTAAATTTTCGCTAAGGCGGATTGTAAGCGTCTTACATTAAAATATAAGCCTGTTAGCAATAACAGGCTTTTTTGTTTTTTTATAAATTTGTTTATTATATTTGTTCTTACAATTTTTACAAAAATCAATTCTAAATGAGTGTTACCGAAATTCAACTTTTTCAGCTATTAAAAGCTAAACTAGGCGACCGTGAGGCCGAGTACTTGGTATCTTATGTAAAAGATGAAGTGAAAAACGAATTTGATAACAAGAAAGATGTTTTAGCTACTAAGGAAGATATAAACGTTGTTAAACAAGATTTACACGATGCAAAAGCCGAAATGATTAAATGGATGTTTATATTTTGGATAGGGCAAGTGGCGGTAACTTTCGGCTTTATATTATTGTTTCTTAAAAAATAATTTGCAAAATAAACCATAATTTCAATGATATTTTAGCGTTAGCGATATTTTTAACACGTTGCAATATGCGTCGTTAACTTTACCAACACTTCTATATACAAAGGAGAAACAAGGGTAATTAGCCTAAGTATGAGTTATAAATTTGGAAAGGTTAAAAAGGAACATCAAGTTATTCGTAATAACGACCCTAACAATACTGGGCGGCCGTATGAGGATTTATATTAGAAGTATAGCCCTAAGCGAATAATCATATAAAACATTATTTTCTACCACATATACCTATCTGTGTTCTCCATTAATTCTGCGAAACCATTTGGGAGCGAGGTCATATTTTAGGGCTTCGGGTTTGCCAATGCCTATATGCGGGTTTTCAAAAATGGCTCGTGTTAATTGAGCAATTTTTTTAGATTGGCTTTGTTGTCCGTTTTTATCCAATAGTTTAAATCTGCATCGGCCTGAGGCAAATAGTTTATTTTCATAAACTATCTAGTTCGACTAGGGTTACAGTTCTTGTTTTACCATTTTTTAAATCTTCGTTACCTTGTTTAATCTTTTTTACAAACTCGGGGTTATAAGGTTTAACATCTTGTTTCGAAACTTTAAACTTAATTTTAGCACCTTCATAAATGCTTTTATTGTATCTACCTAGGAAGTATTTGCAGCATATGCCTTAATATTTATAGCTTCCATTTTACCTGTGTTTTTTATATGTTTAATAAGGTTTGTTTTTGTTGTACTTTAAGATTGCCTAGTAATTATTTATTGTTTTTTATAATAACCCCCGAGTTCGATGATTAAACTATAGTATAATTTTTTGTAAATCAATATTATTTACGATTTTAATGCGTAACGATGCTCATGTCTAATTTTAGCTTTGATACATCAATTCCTGCAATAATTGTGAATTTTTTTCATAGTTTTGAATGAAGTGAAATAAAATATGGAATTCATTAAAACCGTTAATAGACCCTATCGTCTAACATTCTATTTGATGAAATTCCATTGATAAAAGGATGCCAGAGGACTAATACGCATACTAAGCCCAAAAACTTATTAACGACGGCAGTTCACCTCTGCTTCCTTTTAAATTTCAGTATTATTTTTTACTTATGTACACTAACGGTTAACGACGTTAGCGGCCTGCCTGCGCAGGCAGGCATACTTTTTCTCCCTAGTCCAATTTCCCCTTTGGGGGCTATGGGGTGGGCTAGGGGGAAAAAGATACAGCGGACGGCGTGTTAAAACGCCCAAATCATCATCACAAAATAATTAACAATGTTCGTTAATCGAACTTAGGCTAAAACATCAACGCTATATTAAAAATAATTATGAGCGCAATAGAAAAATTAAAACTCAATAAAAACATAACCGCAGCCATGCTTGATGCGGGTTATTTTAACGCCAAAAAGCTGCAAAACAAAATTTTACCACGTATAAATGGTGGGCAAAATGTGGTAGCCATAGGCCCCGAAGGTTGCGGGAAAACCACAACCTATATACTGGCATCGTTAAATAAAATTAAAGTACTTGAAGAAATTGCGCCACGTATTTTGGTGCTAGTGCCCGATATTTCCAGTGGCGAACTGGTTATTGAGCAATACCATCAGCTAAACCGAAACCGTGATTTACGCATTATGGGCTTATTTGCAGGGCCAAGCCTTGATGCTCAAGTGCTACAACTTACCGATGGCGTAGATATTATTGTAGCCACACCCGATAGGGCCCGAGCCGCTTACCTAAAACTAGGCTTAAACCTCAATAAAATACAAATGTTAATTGTTGATGATGCCGACGTAATTATAAAAAACGGCCTGCAACTACCTACCGTTGAAATTGCAAGAGGGATAACGAAGGGGCAGTTTTTGGTGTTTTCGGCAGTAACACACGATAGGTTAACAAAAATGTACGATTATTTTTTGGTGAACCCCAATATTGTAGAAGTAGATGATTTGGGCGATAGCCACCTACAAACTGTTGACCAATTGCTGTACCACGTACCCAATTTTAAAACCAAACTTAACTTACTTAATTTATTACTTGCCGATGCAGAGCTTTTTGATAAAGCCATCGTATTTGTAAACTCTCGCTTTACCGCCGAAACGGTGTATAAAAAATTACAGCTTAGCCGTAAAGGCCAAGTTGCTGTTTTTAAAGCCCGTGGCATGGTACCCGAAAGTTTTGATATAGTATCCGATTTTATGGCCAACCCGCAAGCAAATATTTTGGTGATAGCCCAAGAAGATGCCGAAAATATTACCGAAATTAAAACCCCCAACCAAATACATTTTGATATACCTGATGATAACGATGTTTATACCCGTAGGGTTTTATTGGGCAATGCCGATGCCAACGAGCGCTTGTTTATAACTTTTTGTACCGATTTAGAGCTATCGCAAATCCGTAAACTAGAGCAAATACAGGGCAAACGGATGGCATTGATAGCCCTTCCCGACGATTTATACATAGAAACCGAAACACCCAAAAAGAAAGTACAAGTTGAGGAAGCAGACCCTACCCGTGGTGCAGCTTTCCACGAAAAAAAATTATCGAACCAAAAAACCGAAAACTACTCGGCTAGGGAGCGTATCAGAATGACAGGGAAAATAAGTAATAAAAGGCATGATTAGTTTAAAATTAAGATGGAGATAAAAAAATATTACTACTTTTATAAAACAAATTTAATCAGGTAAATATGAACCTGGTAATACAAATATTACATAACAGTTTTAAAGGAAGCCTTCGCTCAAAGCGAAGTCTTCCTTTAAATAAATTTTAATAAAAAACCTAATGAAAAACAATATAGAACCCCTACAACCTGATAGCTTTTACCATATTTACAACCGTGGTATCAATGGCGAAAATATTTTTAAAGAAGATAAAAATTATACCTACTTTCTTACAAAATATGCACATTATTTGAGCCCTTATGTTTCAACCTATGCTTACTGTTTGCTAAAAAATCATTTTCATTTACTAATTCGTACAAAATCTGTAGAAGAAATAAAATTGATAACAAATGACAACTTAGGTATAAATACTTCAAAAAATGGCGTAGTAAAAAGCGAAACGTACAAAGATGTTTCTTGGGTACTTAGCAATGCTTTTGCAAGTTTTTTTAAAAGCTATGCGCAGTCTTTCAATAAAGTATATCATCGAACAGGGCGACTTTTTGAAGAACCATTTCGTAGAATATTGGTAGATAGCGATTCGTATTTTTCTGAGATTATTTACTACATTCATCATAATCCTCAAATACATGGATTTGTAAATGATTTTAGGGATTATCCACATTCGTCTTATCATTCTCATCTACTAACGGCTGCTACCAAGTTGGAAAGAGCAGCCGTTATTGCTTGGTTTGGTAATAAAGTGGAGTATGAGAATTTTCATAACGCAGAATATTTTTTTAAAAATTTGAATAAATTTGAAATAGAGTTTGATTAGGAAGCCTTCGCTCTAAGTGAAGTCTTCCTTTTAAGGGTTATAGGAAGCCTTCGCTCTAAGCGAAGTCTTCCTTTTAAGACCCCCAAATAAGAAATAAAATATTTATTTAAAGGAAGCCTTCTTTTTAAACGCCAAATAAAAATTATAATAAAATTAAAATATAGTTAAAGGAAGACTTCGCTTAGAGCGAAGGCTTCCTACTAACAATCACCCAAAAATGCAAACCATCCAATCCCAAATACAAAACCTAGTAACCGAGTTGCAACAGCACAATTACAATTACTATGTATTGGCAATGCCACAAATTTCGGATTACGATTTCGACCAAAAGCTAAAACAACTAGAACAACTCGAAAAAGAAAATCCAGCGTTGATATTACCTAACTCGCCCACGCAAAAAGTAGGCGGCGAGTTTACCAAAACTTTTGAAAACTTCGAGCACCAATGGCCAATGCTTTCGCTAGGCAATACCTATAACGAGCAAGATTTAATAGATTTCGACCAACGTATAAAAAAAGCCATTGGCGATGATTTTGAGTACGTGTGCGAATTAAAATTTGATGGCTTATCCATGAGTTTAACCTACCAAAACGGACAATTACTAAGGGCAGTAACCCGTGGCGATGGTGTAAAAGGCGATATAGTTACCGCCAATGTAAAAACCATACGCACCATACCCACAAGTATTTATGGCGATAACATACCACAAAATTTTGACATCCGTGGCGAAGTATTTATGCACAAAGCTGCGTTTGAAAAACTAAACCAAGATAAAATAGAAAACGGCGAAACACCTTACGCCAACCCTCGTAATTTTGCATCGGGTACTATAAAAATGCAATCTTCGGCCGAGGTAGCCAAACGCCCCTTAGATTGTTTCCTATATTTCCTTTACAGCGATAATAACCCATTTAAAACCCACTGGGAAAGCCTTTCGGCGGTGCAAAGTTGGGGCTTTAAAGTATGCGAACACAATCGGCTTTGCCAAAATATTAGCCAAGTATTAGCATTTATTAAGCATTGGGAAACCCAGCGTTTTAAATTAAGTTACGATATTGATGGCATAGTTTTAAAAGTGAACAACTACCAGCAGCAACAGGAGCTGGGTTTTACGGCAAAATCGCCCCGATGGGCAATAAGCTATAAATACAAAGCCCAAGAGGTAGAAACCGTATTAGAAAAAGTGAGCTACCAAGTTGGCCGTACAGGCGCAGTTACACCCGTGGCCAATTTAAAACCTGTTTTATTGGCAGGCACAACCGTAAAACGAGCCACATTACACAACGCCAACGAAATAGAACGTTTGGATTTGTACGAGGGCGATACCGTTTTGGTAGAAAAAGGGGGCGAAATTATCCCCAAAATAATATCCGTGAACCGGGATAAAAGACGCCCAAATGCACAAAAAATAATTTACCCCACGCATTGCCCCGAGTGCAATACCGAGTTGGTACGTACCGATGGCGAAGTGGCTTTTTATTGCCCTAACGACGAAGCCTGCCCACCACAAATAGTGGCCAAAATGCAACATTTTATTGGCCGTAAGGCAATGGATATTGATGGCTTGGGAGCCGAAACCATCGAAACCCTTTATCAAAAAGGTTATTTAAAGCATATTAGCGATATTTACACCTTAAAAAATTACGAAGAAGAATTAAAAAAGATAGAACGTTTTGGCGAAAAATCCATCACCAATATGCTGGCTGGTATCGAAAATTCTAAAGCAATGCCATTTGAAAAAGTATTGTTTGGCCTGGGCATACGTTACGTGGGCGAAACCGTTGCCCGCAAATTGGTTAGCCATTTTAAAACTATTGAAAACCTGCAAGCCGCAAGTGTAGAGCAACTTACCCAAGCCGACGAAATTGGCGACCGCATTGCTCAAAGTATAATTGCTTACTTTTCGGATGCCAGCCATGCCCAACAAATACAGGCATTAAAAAATTGTGGCTTACAATTTATAAGCAATCAGCAACAAAAAATTTTGGCAAGCAATAAATTAGGCGGGCAAAACTTTATACTTTCGGGTACATTTACAAAATACAGCCGCGAGCAGTTAAAAGAAATGATTGAAGATAACGGGGGTAAAATATTAGGCAGCATATCGGCCAAATTAAACTATGTGGTAGCAGGCGATAATATGGGGCCAGCTAAATTAGAAAAAGCAAATAAACTTAAAATACCCTTAATAGGGGAGGATGATTTACTAAATATGCTGGCTTAATTTTTGTGTTTATCTTGTGAGTTGGATTGCTAATGAGTAGCCTAATAAGTATTATACAGCATTTAGGTGTGTTAACGATGGTAGCTTTCCCCGCTCTCGCAAGGTGTGTTGTGAATGAATAACTGTAAACTTAAACAATGTAGTTGTGCAAGCAAGGGCTTTAATTAAGCGTAGCGAATCACGAAATCAAAAAATAAAATAAAAAATATGAGTAAACCATCTCTCGCTGCTTGGATGGTAACAGAAACGTATTGAACGGAAAGAGAAAAAGGGTAGCTAGACTATTCAGGTACGAATAAGAGAGATGAACGAGAGTAAACCTCCGCTGTTTCACATATAACGCTCTTTTGAATTTGCAATTCCGAAGCCCAAATCGTAATTATTTAGACATAATTACGAAAGAACGTAGCAATGAAAAACTAACTTTCAAGTTAAATAAAATTGTGGATACCAATATATTTTAACACAATCCCCAATCAAAAATCCCCACCATATTCCCCTTTTTTAATAATCAAAAAATTAACAAATACCGTTTTCTTTTTAGCCTCTAAAACCTATCTTTGCAAATTATTAAGCAGGATATAAAACGTTGATGTATAAAGAATATAAGCAGTTAAATTTATCGGAAATTGGTAAACAAGTATTAGAAAGTTGGCAGCAAAACCAAATTTTTGAGAAAAGCATCAGCAACCGCCCAGCAACCAATCCTTATACTTTTTACGAAGGGCCACCAAGTGCCAATGGTATGCCTGGTATTCACCACGTTATGGCAAGGGCTATAAAAGATATTTTTTGCCGTTATAAAACCCTAAAAGGCTACCAAGTAAAACGTAAAGGCGGTTGGGATACCCACGGCTTACCCATAGAACTTGCGGTAGAAAAAGCCCTAGGCATTACCAAAGAAGCTATTGGCAAAAAAATTTCGGTACAGGAATATAACGATGCCTGCCGAAAAGAGGTAATGAAATATACCGATGTATGGAACGATTTGACGGAAAAAATGGGCTACTGGGTTGATTTAGAAAACCCTTACATCACCTACAAAAACGAATATATCGAAACCCTTTGGTGGATTTTACAACAACTACACGCCAAAAATTTATTGTATAAAGGCTATACCGTACAGCCCTATTCGCCAGCAGCGGGTACAGGTTTAAGCTCACACGAACTTAACCAGCCTGGTACTTACCGAGATGTAAAAGACACCTCCATAGTGGCACAATTTAGGCCTGTTAAAAACCAACACCACCCTTTAATTTCGGTTTTATTTGCTGATGATGCCGAAGATACCGCCATTTTAGCTTGGACCACCACACCGTGGACGTTGCCATCAAACTGTGCTTTAGCCGTTGGTAAAAAAATTACCTACGTTAAAATAAAAACATTTAACCAATACACTTTTGCACCTGTAAATGTGGTATTGGCCAAAAATTTAGTACCCAAACATTTTAAAGCCGAGCAACAAAACGCCGATTTTAAGGCTTACGCCGATAACCCAAAAGGCGCAACACCGTGGCAAATTGTAGCCGAATTTACAGGCGATGATTTGGTGGGTTTGCGCTACCATCAATTAATGCCTTATGTTACAAACGATAATCTACTCGAAAACGCTTTCCGTGTTATTGCAGCCGATTTTGTAACTACCGATGATGGTGCAGGTGTGGTACATATTGCTTCGGTTTTTGGTGCCGACGATTTTAGGGCAGCCAAAGAAAACAACATCCCATCGGTAATGGTGTTTGATGAAAAAGGAAACGAATTTCCGTTGGTAAACAAGCAAGGAAAATTTGTGGATGAAGTAAGTGATTTTGCTGACCGATACGTAAAAGAAGAATATTACAGCGATGAAGAACGTAAAGCTGCCGACTTTAAACCTACCGATGTACTTATTGCCATCAAACTAAAAGAAGACAACAAAGCCTTTGATGTAAAAAAATACGAACACAGTTACCCACATTGTTGGCGGACAGATAAACCTGTATTGTACTACCCGCTTGATAGTTGGTTTGTAAAAACTACTGCCGTAAAACAACGAATGGTTGAGCTTAACAAAACCATAAACTGGAAACCCGAAAGCACAGGCACTGGCCGTTTTGGTAATTGGTTAGAAAACTTGGTGGACTGGAATCTCTCTCGTTCACGCTATTGGGGTACACCTTTGCCTATTTGGCGAACAGAGGATAGCGCAGAAGAAATCTGCATAGGTTCTATCGAACAGCTTAACAACGAAATAGATAAGTCCGCTGTGGCGGGATTTATGCCGCACAACTTCAAACTGCAAGATTTGCACCGCCCTTTTGTTGATGATGTGATACTGGTATCGCCCCAAGGCAAAAAAATGTTCCGCGAACCCGATTTAATAGATGTTTGGTTTGATAGCGGCGCAATGCCTTACGCACAATGGGGTTTAAATAAAAATGCCGTCAACCCTAATTTACCTTTCGGCGATGGCTTTACAACCGCCTTCCCAGCCGATTTTATTGCCGAAGGCGTGGACCAAACCCGAGGCTGGTTTTTTACCCTACATGCCATAGCGGTAATGCTTACAGGTGGCGTGGCGTTTAAAAACGTGGTATCCAATGGGCTGGTGTTGGATAAAAACGGCAATAAAATGTCGAAACGCTTGGGCAACACCATCGACCCATTTGCCACTATCGAAACCTACGGTGCCGATGCCACCCGCTGGTACATGATAAGCAATGCATCGCCCTGGGATAACCTAAAATTTAGTTTAGATGGGCTTGATGAAGTACGCCGTAAATTTTTTGGCACACTTTATAATACCTACGCTTTTTTTACGCTCTACGCCAATATCGATAAATTTGATTACGCTGGGGCGGATGTAGAAAGTAGCCAACGCCCCGAAATAGACCGTTGGGTATTATCATTACTAAACACTTTAAGCAAAGAAGTGGATGGTTTTTATGAAGATTTTGAACCTACCAAAGCCGCCCGAGCTATACAAAACTTTGTGGACGAACATTTAAGCAATTGGTACGTAAGGCTTAGCCGCCGCAGGTTTTGGAAAACCGATATGGCGGACAATAACGATAAACTATCGGCCTACCAAACCCTTTATACTTGCTTAATAACAGTGGCCAAATTAATGAGCCCCATTGCGCCGTTTTTTGCCGATAGGTTGTTTAACGATTTAAACGCAGTAACCCAGAAAGAAAAATCAGAATCGGTGCACCTGGCCAATTTCCCAACCTATAACGCCAATTTGGTTGATGTAGATTTAGAGGAACGCATGGCATTGGCACAAAACATATCGTCGATGGTATTATCGTTACGCAAAAAAGTAAGTATAAATGTAAGGCAACCGCTAGGTAAAATATTATTACCTGTTTTAGATAACACTTTTGAGGCTAAAGTAGAGCGGGTAAAAGAACTCATTTTATCGGAAACAAATATCAAGCAAATTGAGTTTATAACCGATACCAGCGGTTTTATAAAAAAGAAAATAAAGGCAAACTTTAAAGCATTGGGCAAAAAAGTAGGTAAAGATATGAAGTTGGTATCAGAAGCTATTGCAAATTTTAGCCAGCAACAAATAGAAACTTTAACACAAAACGGCAAGGTAGCCATCGAAAATACAGCCCACATTATCGAAGCCGATGATGTAGAAATTATTGCCGAAGATGTACCTGGCTGGCAAGTAGCCAACCTAGGCAAACTAACCGTAGCCTTAGATATAACCTTAACCGCCGAGTTAAAAAGCGAAGGTATTGCCCGCGAGCTAATTAACCGCATACAAAACCTACGGAAAGATATAGGCTTAGAAGTTACCGATAAGATAAAAGTGCAAGTACAAAATCATCCTTTAATTACACAATCGGTGGCTGATAATTTATCTTATATTTGCGCCGAAACTTTGGCAAATAACCTTACGTTGGTAGATAATTTAAGCACAGGCAATCATATAGAAATACAAGAAATACAATTACTAATAGCAATACAAAAAGATTAAAAAAGAATGGAAAGCAAGGCAATAAACCGATACACCGATACTGATTTACAAGAGTTTAAAACCTTAATTGCCGATAAACTAAAAAGCGCACAAGAAGAATTATTGTCGCTGGCAAAATCAATGAGTAACCCCAATGCTAACGGTACTGATGATACTGCGGGTACATACAAAACGCTAGAAGATGGCTCGGCAACGTTAGAAAAAGAACAGTTAAACCAATTGGCAGCCCGCCAAAAAAAGTTTATCGAAAGTTTAGAATCGGCATTGGTGCGTATAGAAAATAAAACGTATGGTATATGCCGCGAAACGGGTAAATTAATACCTAAAGAACGTTTAAGGGCTGTGCCACACGCCACTTTAAGTATGGAAGCCAAATTAAAACAATATTAAAGTGAAAGGTTATACTAAGCCCATAATTGCTATTTTAATTATCCTGATTTTAGACCAAGTACTTAAAACCTGGGTTAAAACCAATATGTATTTAGGGCAAGAGTTTAATGTATTAGGCCATTGGTTTATCGTACATTTTACCGAAAACAACGGGATGGCTTTTGGTATGGAATTTGGTGGCGAGTGGGGTAAACTAGCACTTTCTGTTTTCCGTATTATTGCCGTAGGCGGTATTGGCTACGGTTTAATACATCTAATTAAAAACAAATACAACCGTGGTTTAATATTAAATGTAGCCTTTATTTTTGCAGGCGCACTGGGCAATATTATCGATTCGGTTTTTTATGGCCTCATATACGGTTACGAAAAACTGTTCCACGGCCGCGTGGTAGATATGCTGTATTTCCCATTAATAGAGAGCCATTACCCTGCATGGTTTCCGCTTTGGGCAGGCGAAGAATTCATATTTTTTAGGCCCGTGTTTAACCTCGCCGATGCGGCAATTTCAATAGGCGTATTGTTTATTTTATTGTACCAAAAACGATATTTTAAAGAAGATGTAAAACCCGAAGCATCGCTCAATAGCGAAATTGTAGAAGAATAATCAAATACTTAAAATCAATTTACACCTAATTTTTATAATTTCTTGGGCGTTTTAACACGCTTTACGCTGTATCTTTTTATTTATTGCCCCATTTTCTATGTACACAAGTGGGGCAATAAATAAAAAGGATGCCGCTACCATCGTTAACGCTCTTAAATTGCATATATAGCTAATTAACAATAAATTATACCCCAATTAAATATAAAAAATCGAGCAATACCTATTGGTTTTAATCAATACAGGCAATTACCCTCGGCTATTATTACCCAAATAAATACTCATATAACTATCGTACCTTGAGGCTTCGATTTCGCCGTTTTGTAAAGCATTTAAAACAGCACAACCGGGTTCGTTTACGTGTACGCAATTGTGGTATTTGCAGGTATTTAGTCTTTGGCGCATCTCGGGGAAAAAATGCCCAAGTTCGTATTTTTCGATATCGATAACGCCTAATTCGCGTATGCCAGGCGTGTCTATAAGTTTTCCGCCGAAAGGCAAATTAAACATTTCGGCAAAGGTGGTGGTATGTTTACCGCTATCGCTAAAATCTGATATTTCACCTGTTCGTAATGCTAGTTCGGGTAAAATTTGGTTAATTAAACTCGATTTTCCTACCCCCGAATGCCCCGAAAATAAGGAGGTTTTGTTTTTTAATAAGGCTTTTACCACAGCTAAGTTATCCCCGTTAAGGGCCGAAACAGCATAGCAAGGGTAGCCTATTTTTTCGTACATAGCCATGTGGCTTGCTAGTATTTGTTTGCCCTCGGTGCCATACAAGTCCAACTTATTAAATATTAAAACGGTGGGGATGCTGTATGCTTCGGCGGTTACCAAAAACCTATCTATAAACCCTAATGATGTACGGGGCGATGCTAGCGTTACTACCAGGCAAGCCTGATCTATATTTGCCGCAATTACCTGCGCTTGTTTTGATAAGTTGATAGATTTACGGATAATGTAGTTTTTGCGGGGATGTAAATGTGTAATTAAGGCTGTTGCTAGTTCAGGTTCTAATTCAAAATCAACTACATCGCCTACGGCAACAGGATTGGTGGTTACCAAGCCCTTCATTCTAAATTTTCCTTTTATGCGGCAATCGTGTGTAGCGTTATTGCTATCCAAAACCGTGTACCAACTCCCAGTAGATTTTATAACCAATCCTTGCATGGGCGGTAAATATAGGTAAATTGAGAATGTTTGTTAAAACAAGCGAAAAAATAAAAAAACTGAATACCTGTTAGCTATTTTTAGCTTAAATATAGGAGATATAAAAATGGAATAAGCCCACAATACATCCCACCTAAATCATAAATATTACTATTTTTACGCCTTTAACCATCCATATCAAAACATGAAATTATTAGAAGGAAAAACAGCGTTGATAACTGGCGCATCAAAAGGTATAGGGCGTAAAATAGCCGAAAAATTTGCCGAACAAGGTGCTAATGTGGCCTTTACTTACCTATCGTCGGTGGCGCAGGGCGAGGCTTTAGAAAACGAGCTAAAAGCATTTAACACCAAAATAAAAGGCTACAGAAGCGATGCTTCTAAAACCAGCGAAGCCGAAGAATTAATTAATAATATAGTAGCCGATTTTGGCACCATTGATATTGTGGTAAACAATGCGGGCATTACCAAAGATGGTCTTTTAATGCGTATGACGGAAGAAAACTTTGACGATGTATTGCAGGTAAACTTAAAATCTATATTTAACACCACCAAGGCGGCATCAAAAATTATGATGAAGAACCGCAAAGGTGTTTTTATCAATATGAGTTCGGTGGTGGGCATACAAGGCAATGCTGGGCAAAGCAATTATGCGGCTTCAAAGGCGGGTATTATTGGTTTTTCAAAATCAATAGCTAAGGAATTAGGCTCTAGGAATATACGTACCAATGTGGTGGCACCAGGTTTTATACGTACCGAAATGACGGCTGTATTAGACCCCAAAGTGGTAGAAGGCTGGGAAAAAGATATTCCGCTTAAGCGAGCGGGCGAACCCGAAGATGTAGCCAATGTATGCGTGTTTTTAGCTTCGGATATGAGTGCTTATGTAAATGGGCAGGTAATTTCGGTATGTGGTGGGATGTTGTAAGGGATATTTTTTTGGTGCGAATTATTGGTAATTGTTTTAGGGATTTTTTTAAGATAATAGCATTATTTTTCAAAAAAAAATTTACTGAAACGGAAATTGAAAGAACAAGCATAGAAGTTATTATTAGACTTCCGCAGTGTATAGATACCTTAACTTGAACAATTTATACTAAATTTGTATTATGAAATTTGTATTATGAAATTTGTAGATATAACTAATGACATAGCGTTTAGAAAAATTTTTGGAAACAACGGCAAGAAAAAATCCTTGATTTCGTTTTTAAACGCTGTTATTGATTTACCTCAAAACGAGCAAATAATTGATGTTGAAATCACAAACCCATATCAATTAGGCAAATTAAGCGGGGGGAAATCTACTATCGTTGATGTGAAAGCAAAAGATGAGAAAGGAAACACTTTTATTGTTGAAATGCAAGTAGCAGAATTAGATTACTTTAATAAACGAATTCTTTACTATACATCTCAAAGTTACGTTTTACAAATTAACAAAGGTGTTGAATACAATAAATTAAAACCAGTTTACTTTATCGGAATACTTGAGTTTGAGATAGCTCAAAATAAAAATTACTTTAGCCGACACAAAGTTTTGGATGTTGAAACCAAGGAACAAATTATACAAGACATTGAATTTAATTTTATTGAAATACCAAAGTTTAACAAAACTATTGACCAATTAGAAACCAGTATTGACCAATGGACTTATTTTATTAAAAATGCAGAAAACTTAACTTTAATTCCCGAAAGTGTAAAAGATGAAGGCTTAAAAGAGGCCTACACAGAAGCCGATAAACAAAATTGGACAAAGCAAGAATTAGAGGACTACGAACGAGCATCAATAAAAGAAAGAGACGAAATTGGCAGGCTTGATTTTGCTGTTAAAAAGGCTGAAAAAAAAGGAAAAATGGAGGGGAAAATGGAGGGGAAAATGGAGGTTGCAAAATCATTAAAGCAAAATGGAGTTTCTTTAGAAATTATTATTGCATCAACAGGATTAACCAAAAACGAGATTGCAAATTTATAATAAGGCATCTAGCCTAATAAAACAGAATTATTTATGCGCATAATACCTCTCTCAATTATTTGATGTTAAAAATATGCCATACCCACAATTAATGCCCTCGCTGTCCCTCATAACCTTTAATACTTACCCCCTGTGGTGGCTTTTGCTTTGCTTATTGGCGGGCTTGCTATACGCAATTTTTTTATATAAAATTTCGGAGCTTAAACATAAACCATTACAAGTATTTTTGTTTGGCTTGCGGTGGCTACTTATTAGTTCGCTTTGTGTATTACTGCTTAACCCCGTTTTTAGGCAAGTGCACCAGCGTACCGAAAAACCAGTAATCGTTATTGCACAAGATAACTCTACATCTATACCCTTATCGGCAAGCAAAAATTTTAATACGCAGCAATACGAAACCGATTTGCGCCAATTACAGCAAAACCTATCCAATAAATACGATACAAAAATTTATCACTTTGGCGATAAAGCAAGCGATGGTTTCGATTTTAATTACACAGCCAAGCAAACCAATTTTTCGGAATTATTTAAAACCATAAGTACCGATTACGAAGCCCAAAACATAGGCGCAATTATTGTAGCATCCGATGGTATAATTAACCAAGGCACAAACCCAAGCGATGAAGGCATAAAGCCCCAAAGCCCCGTTTACACCATTGCCCTAGGCGATACCATTGCCAAAAAAGATGCGCTTATTGCCAATGTGGAACACAACCCATTGGTATATTTGGGTAACCAACACCAGCTAATAGTAAGCGTGGCGGCCAAGCAAGCCAAAGGAAAAACCACACAATTAAATGTGCTTAGCAGCGATGGGCAAAAGTTTAGCACAGCCATTATTTTGGATAAAAACGATTTTTATAAAACCTATACTTTTAACCTCAGCACCAGCAAAAAAGGAATACAAAAAATAAATATCTCACTCAAAAACATTGGCAACGAAGTTTCGCTAAGCAACAATACACAAAACGTATTTGTAGAAGTAATAGACGAAAAACAAAACATATTAATTTATGCCAATGCGCCACATCCCGATATTTCGGCCTTAAAGCAAGCCCTGCAAAGCAATAAAAGCTATGCCCTAAGCACACATTTTGAGGGCGAAAGTATAAGCAATGTAGGCAAATACGATTTGGTGGTTTTGTACCAAATACCATCAATAAATGGCACAGCCAATACTATTTTAAAGCAAGTGGCGCATATTCCTCATTTATATATTTTAGGTGCAGGTAGTAATCTCAATGCGTTTAATAACGCTCAAAATGTAATTAGCGTAAGCGGGCAGGGGCAGTTAAACGATGTTTCGCCAGCCATCAACAGCACTTTTGCAGGTTTTGCTTTAAGTGATGATGTTAAAATCGATGTAGCGCAGTGGCCTGTACTTTTATCGCCTGTAAATGCCATTAGTGCTGTAAACGGAACTGTAATATTGAGCAACCGAACAAGCGGGCAGCCCTTATTTGTGTGTGCCACGGGTACCGAAACCAAAACAGCCGTTTTACTAGGCGAAGGTATTTGGCGTTGGCGATTTAACGATTTTAAGCAACATGGTAATTTTTTAAGGTTTGATGAATTGATAAACAAAACCATCCGCTACTTAACGGCTAGCCAAAGCCGCAAAAATTTTTGGGCTACACCCAGCCATAGCCAATTTGCCGAAAACGAAAACGTACACCTTGATGCCGGCCTGTATAACGAAGCACTAGAACCCACCAACCAGCCCGATGTAAGGCTCGAAATAAAAAGCAATAGCAACAAAAAATACAGCTTTTTATTTTCTCGTAGCAATAACCAATACCAATTAGATGCGGGTTATATGCCTGCTGGCGAGTACAGTTTTACGGCTACTACCAGCCTAGGCGCAAAAAAATATACCGCCACAGGGCAATTTATTGTAAGCCCAAACATGGTCGAATATGCACAAACAACCGCCAACCACCAACTATTGTACAACCTATCGGCACAAACTGGCGGAAAAATGCTTTATCCCACCCAAATAAAAACATTGGAAAAAATGCTCGAAAGCAGTCCTCAAATAAAAACAATTATACACGAAGACGAACAATTTGAAAGTTTAATAAACTTGAAATGGCTGTTTTTTATACTTTTAGCTTTGCTATCAGCCGAGTGGTTTTTACGCAAACGAAACGGCTTGGTTTAGCCTAAATTATCCTTAAATATTTTTAATAATGGCACACAGTACCAACGATATAAGTTACGAAAACCTTTTACAATGGAACAAAGAATGGGTACAAAATACCTTGGCCGAAGACCCTAATTTTTTCGATAAACTGGCAAAAGGACAAAAACCACCTATATTATGGATAGGTTGCGCCGATAGCCGTGTGCCCGCCAACCAAATTACAGGCACCAACCCTGGCGATATATTTGTACACCGCAATATTGCCAACATGGTAATACACACCGATATGAATATGCTAAGCGTGTTGGATTACGCCGTTGCCATTTTAAAAGTAAAACACGTAATTGTATGTGGGCATTACGGCTGTGGAGGCATCACCGCCGCCATGAACAATAGGCAGTACGGTTTAATTGATAATTGGCTATGCCATATTAAAGATGTGTACCGATTATACGCCACCGAGTTAGATTTAATTGACGATTACGAACAAAAAACCAACCGCCTAGTGGAGCTAAACGTGGTAGAAAACGTGTATAACCTTTGCAAAACATCCACCATACAAAACGCTTGGAAAAATGGGCAAGATTTACAGGTACACGGCTGGGCTTACAGCCTTAATACAGGTATTATTAAAGATTTGGATGTGTCCTTTACTTCCGACGAAAAACTAAATAAAGTGTTTAAGTTTTCGGCGGGTTAATATTCAATTAAATTTCGTGGGTAAACCTAAACTGTTTTTGCATAGCCCTGTTATGGTGTTCGTTTATTTTTTGTGTAAAATTGTTTATATCAAATGCTTTAGCCGTACCACAATCCAACATATTAAAATAAACCGAAGGCTTAAAACTTTCAAAATATTCTACAAAATTACTGCTCCATATCAACTGGCAATTGCCAGTAATGCGGCTAGTAATTTCGCCAATACCCTCCTTAACTAATATACGGCGCACATATTGCGATTCTAAATTACCCTGCGGATACATTAACAATACATTACCTGGTGTGTTTAAAACTTGGGCGGCATAATCCAAACTTTCGCTAATACTTGCCCTGCCCGGGGCGATAGAAAAACAACCAAAATACCGCAAAAACATATTTTTTTGCAACTGTTTTTCCAGTATCATCACATAAAAACCCTTTATATTTTCACTTTCGTGGATGCCTTTAATGCACAAGTAGCAAGCCCAAAAACCATCCCAAAAACCAAAATGATTGCTCATTAACATATACGAATGGTTTTTATATACCTCCGTTTTTTTTATTACCAGCTTATTAAATCGGCCTCTAAATAACCATGTTAAAAACTGTAACCCTTTTTTTATCACAAAAAACGGAATAGGCTTGGCTTGTATAATCATAATTATGTTGGCTTGTATTTGGGTTTAGCCCCAAAAAATAAATATTTTTTAATTTACCCTTACCGCTATTTACTACCTAAATGTAACAAGCCCAATTTTAACAAAAAAATATTGTTTTAATTTACTCACCCCAATCTTTAATATGAGGTTTGTTGTTTATTATAAAATAAATCACAACCCAAATTAATCAAATACACTGTTTAAACATATATTTTCACGTTACCTATTTTATTATACCACTTTGTTCTACAATCTTTATTTCATTTTCCGATATTTGCAACAATGAAAAAAATAGTTTTTTTATTTCTCTTATCCATTATTTCCCTTTCGGGGATGGCACAAATGCTAAACCCAGTAAAATGGACGCTTAGCCAAAAACAAATAAACACCACCGAAACCAATTTGATTTTTAAAGCTACGCTAGATGCTGGCTGGCACCTTTACGGTTTACATATTGCCCCTGGTGGCCCCATAGCCACCT
>JAAFJW010000200.1 GCA_013298995.1 Sphingobacteriales bacterium
TTTAACCATCATCCCGGCAACGGATAATGTGACTACCCAAACCGCTTGTACCAGCTACACTTGGAACGGAACAACTTATACCGCATCGGGCATTTACACAGGAGCGACTGCCAATTGTGTAACGCAGAAATTGAATTTAACCATCATCCCGGCAACGGATAATGTGACTACCCAAACCGCTTGTACCAGCTACACTTGGAACGGAACAACTTATACCGCATCGGGCATTTACACAGGAGCGACTGCAAATTGTATCACCCAAAAATTAAATTTAACCATCATCCCGGCAACGGATAATGTAACTACCCAAACCGCTTGTACCAGCTACACTTGGAACGGAACAACTTATACCGCATCGGGCATTTACACAGGAGCGACTGCCAATTGTGTAACGCAGAAATTGAATTTAACTATTGGCAATCCAGCTACACCCACTGGCGATGCCAGCCAAATATTTACAACTGGCGCAACACTAGCCGATATAGTAACCAATTCTACTATTATTGCTTGGTATGCTACACCAACCGATGCGGCTACAAATACGAACCAATTAGCTTTTAATACAGTTTTAATAGATGCTACCACTTATTATGGTGTAAACGTAATAGGTACTTGTAGTAGTAGTGCATTAGCCGTTACCGCAACTGTACCACCCGTATTGCCGCTTACCCTTACCAGTTTTACCGCCAAAGCTGTTGGCACAGGTAACCAAATAAACTGGACAAGCGCAAGTATCATAAACGTAAAAACCATTACACTAGAACGCTCGGGGGCGGATAAAAACTTTAGCGCATTGGTAACTTTGCCACCAAATGCAACCATTTTTATAGATGTTGAACCTTTGGCAGGCGATAATTATTACCGACTAAGCAGTACCGACAATAACGGCGCTAAAAATACTTACAAAAAAATTGCCATGGTAAAAGGTTTAAACAAACAAATTAGTATTTACCCTAACCCTGTAACCAATGGCATGTTAAATGTAGTGGCTGGTAACGAGGCTATAAAAAGTATAACCGTAATAAACCTTAACGGTGTAAAAGTAATAACCTTACCTACGGTAAGCAACCCTAAAACGGTGGTTGTAAACACAAGTAGCTTAATAAGAGGCGTATATTTATTAGAAATTAAAGATGCACAAGGCACTACCATTAAAAAAGTAGTGGTGCATTAAAAATGTTTTTTGTGGTGTGTTAGGGAGTGTAGCTTAAGCTGCACTCCCTTTTTTGTTTAGAAATATTTTTTACTTTTTGCCCCCGACTTTAATTGCCCCCGACTTTAATTGCCCCCGACTTTAGTCGGGGGGGGGGATTGAAGTTTTCAAAAGTATTTGTGTGTATTTGTTAGAAAACACACTTTCAAAAAAGGTTTTTAAGAAAAAAAACGCGTTCATATCTTTTTTTAATCGAACCATGCCATTGTAATAAAAATTTGTAGTTTTATGATGTTAAACTATGAACGAAATCTGGCAAGCAATAAGCAACCTAGTTGATGCGCAACAAATAATTCACCAAGGCGGGTTTTACCTGGTTTTGTTCGTTATTTTTGCCGAAACGGGGCTTTTTTTTGGCTTTTTTTTACCGGGCGATTACCTGCTTTTTTTGGCTGGTTTATTTGTAGCCACGCATAAAATAGATACCGATATTAGCACCATGGTTATAGGTTTAATATGTGCGGCAACGGCTGGTAACTTTGTAGGCTATTATTTTGGCTTTAAAACAGGCCCTTTATTGTTTAAAAAAGAAGACAGCTTTTTTTTTAAAAAGAAATATATTAGGATGGCCGAAGAGTACTATAACAAACAAGGTTCTTTTGCTTTAATTATGGGGAGATTTGTGCCAATTGTGCGTACATTTGCACCCATAATTGCGGGTGTAGTAAAATTATCGCTTAAACGCTTTACTGTTTATAATATATTAGGCGCAGTTTTATGGATAACATCTTTAACATTATTAGGCTATTTTTTAGGTAAGAAATTTGAAAAACAGGTAAATGATTATTTAATGTACATTATTGTAGGCTTTATAGTTATCACATCGTTTCCTTTAATTTGGTCGTTTTTAAAAACAAAATATAAAACAAAAATCAACATAAAATAATGACTCAAAACCACCCGTGGCATTCCATTTCTCCAGGCGAGGACTCTCCAAACGTTGTGAATGCAATTATCGAAATCCCGAAAGGTTCAAAAGCAAAATACGAAATAGATAAAGACTCTGGTTTAATAAAACTTGATAGGGTTTTGTTTTCATCGGTAATGTACCCAGCTAATTACGGCTTTATACCGCAAACGTATTGTGATGATAACGACCCATTAGATATTTTGGTTTTATGCTCGGTAGATGTTTACCCGATGACGATTATTGAAGCCAAGGTTATTGGTGTAATGCACATGGTTGATGGTGGCGAGCAGGACGATAAAATTATTGCGGTAGCCAAAAACGATATGTCGGTAAATTATATCAATGATTTGGCCGAATTACCGCCCCATGCGATGAAAGAAATTGTACGCTTTTTTCAGGATTATAAAGCGCTAGAGCATAAAAACGTAACCATCGAACATTTAATGGGCAAGCGCTATGCCGATAAGGTAATATTAGAAAGCATAGAATTATACAATACTACATTTTTAAATAAGAAATAAAATTATGGACCCCGGTTCGGATATTAGTGGCTTTAAGGTTTTTGTAACCCTGTTTTTGGTATTGCTAAATGGATTTTTTGTAGCTGCGGAATTTGCATTGGTAAAAGTACGAGGTTCGCAAATTGAGTTAATTGCAAAATCGGGAAGCAAAATTGCACATATAGCCAAGCACATGACCTCCCATTTAGATGGTTACTTGGCCGCCACCCAGCTGGGTATAACCCTTGCTTCGCTAGGCTTAGGCTGGGTGGGCGAATCGGTAATGTCGGCAGCGG
>JAAFJW010000201.1 GCA_013298995.1 Sphingobacteriales bacterium
CGGATTTTTAAAATCGGTAAACGCCAAATTATCAAACCCTAAGTTTATGGCTAATGCCAAAGCCGAAATCGTGGCAAACGAAAAAAATAAACTGCTAGATGCCCAAGCAAAGTTAAAAATACTTACACAAAGCCTGCAAGCATTATACATTAAATAATGCTTGCTTTATTGCGCTTTACGGCTTTTATTGATGGCAAATTTTATTAAACCGCCAAATAATAAACCTAATACAGCACCTAAAATTACATGCCTTTCTACCGCATAGCCAGTTAAAATGCCTGCTGATAAGCCTATTACATAGTATAGCCAGTTATAATCTTGGTAGTCGAATTCTTTTTCCATTTTTTTTATTATTAATGCCTCAAATCTAAATTTTAATACCCATAGTTGAAAGTAATTTTTTACAAATAAAACAATAGTTTACTAAACTTTTGGAGCAGCATATAGGTATTTTAAATGCCTCTTTTCCATTTAAAGCATTCGATTTACTTATTCGATTTACAGTTATATAAATTCATTAAAATTTATACGCCCAAATTCGTGTATTCGTGGCTATTAAATTACGAGGCTAAAAAAATGTAAAGGCTTCGCCTTTATTTATATGCCACGAATTCACGAATTTTGGTGGCAAAAAAAAATCTAAAACTTTATTTATCTGTTTGTTTAAGCCTTATATCATTTTTTTTATTTGTGTCGAAACTTTAGTAATTTATAAGCTAAATAATATGCCTGCTATACGCATATTTAAGCAAGCCAATAACGTTTTGCGTATTTGTTTTTCTGAAAATATTTTTCCGATGCGTTTCTACCGTTCGTTGGCTTATATACATTTCGTCGGCAATTTGTTTGTTATTGTATTCTTTTTCAATCAATTTTAAAACTTCGATTTCTCTGATAGTGAGTTTTTCGTTTAATGTGTTATCAGCATTGTGGGTATTAAAATTGTTGCTATCTACATCTACCGAAAAATAATTGCCATTTTCGGCAATGCTTTCTATGGCATCTAATAGTTCTTGCTTGCCTGTGTTTTTAAAAATATAGCCATCTACACCAGCATCTATCATTTCTTTTATCGAAACATTATCGGCATACATCGAAAGGCAAATAATTTTTATTTTGGGATATTTTGCTTTCACCATACGGGTTAAAGCTATGCCATTTAATTGTGGCATATTAATATCGGTAATTAAAATATCGGTAGGTATAAGTGCAAGTTCATCAATTACCGTTAAAGGTTTATTGGTAAACCCAACAACACAAATGGTTTCGATATTTTGTAATAAAGAAAGAAGGCCGTCAATCACCATTTGGTGATCATCTACAATATAAATTCGGGTAAGCGGCACTGGTATATTATTAAATGGTGTGGTAAATATATCTTAATTTTCCACAATTAATAGGCCACCTAATCAAAAATAATTGCTAGGTTTTTGATGCCTATTTTTTTAATAAAAGTTGTATAAATTTATTGGGGCATTGTTTAATTACCATTTCGGTTTTGGTGTATATACCGTAAGTGGATGTTTGCGATTTAGATATTTCTTGTTTTATACCGAACGAAATACCAATAAAAATAATAACAGGGATAAGTAACATCACATAAGGCGATATTGTTGTAAGTGTATTTTTCATCATTACATTTGTTTTAATTAGTAAGCAAATATTTATAAATTTTTGATAATGTAAATATTAATTATACCAACGGTACTTTTTAACCGACCAACGGTACTTTTTTTAGATAAATCCACTAAAAAATAAATATAATTAACCAAACTATCGGCTCAAATATAGATATTTACTTGTTATGCACCATTTTAAAACGATAGGGCTGCAAACAAAGTGATGTAAAAGTTTTATAAATTTGTAAAAGAATTAGGAAACGAAAATATGTTTAACACAATCGAAATAGACAGGAATAGTTTGACAATTATGGGTGTAAAATTTTCAGACTTGAAAACTTTAGAAAGTACAGCATCAGCTATAGGAAGTAATATGTTCGAGGGTTTTAAGCCAACCCCAAAAGGTATTGTAATTATAAGGGACTATGTTATGGGAAAAATTTCATTAATCGAATTGGTGGCATTTGCTAAACAAAAAGCTTATGTCTAATTTGTATAAATACATAGACCATGACTACACCTACACTGATCCCAAAACAGGACTTCTAAGAAATATACAAGAGATTACTGACCAAGATGTTTTAATTTTTGTTGAAAGTGCTGCAGTAACTAAACGACTTCAGGAACTTTATGAAAAGCCAATAAAGATTAACGAAATAGATACCCTTTTTCTAATTCACAAACACTTATTTCAAGATATTTACGTTTGGGCAGGAAAAAAGCGTACCGTTGAAATAAGCAAAGATGGAAAACAATTTTTCCCAACAACCTATTTTAATAACGCATTCAAATACATCAATCAATCAATAGCTGATTTTAAGAAAATTCCAAAAGATAGTAAAATGGAATTAGCTATGATGTTGGCAGAAATTTTAGACAACACAAACTATCTACATCCATTTAGAGAAGGTAATGGACGAACACAAAGAGAGTTTTTAAGATTGTTGGCAATAAACAAAGGGCTTACCTTAAACCTCAATCCTCCAGACAACAAAAGTGTTTACGAAAGATATATGAAAGGAACTATTGAAAGCGACATGGCAACATTAACTGAACTGATTTTTGAGTTAATTACCTCAAAAAACGAATAGAAGAACTATGCTACTCCTCCAAAATCGTACAGCTATTTAACTTTAAAAATTTGCAGCAAGCCTTGACCGTAGCCAATACAACAACTTATATATGAACATTATTCAAAAAACCTTGCTACACACTACGCTGTGGCTGTTTATAATTATACTTTTTTTGTTTGTAGGTACG
>JAAFJW010000202.1 GCA_013298995.1 Sphingobacteriales bacterium
TTATAGCAAAGATAAAACACCCCAACAAAAAATAGAACGCCATTTACAGTACGAAACCTACATTTTAAAAGAAGTAATCCCTTTTATAAACCAGCAAAATCCCAAAGCCTATAAAATTGTTGCTGGTTGTAGCATGGGCGCATTTCACGCCGTAAATATCGCTTTGCGCCACCCAAAACTGTTTAATAAAGTAGTAGGTATGAGTGGTCGATACGATTTAACCAAACAAATGGGCGATTTTAACGACCTTTTTAACGGCTACTTTAACGATACTATTTATTACAACACGCCCACCCAATTTTTAAATAACCTTGGCGATACCAAAATTTTAAACGCTATACGCAAACTAGATATGACCATTGCCATTGGCCAAAGCGATGCTTTTTTAGAAAACAACAAACACCTAAATCAAATTTTAAACCAAAAAAACATCAAGCACACCTTTATTATTTGGGAACAAGAAGCTCATAAACCGCCCTATTGGAAAGAAATGGTGTTGCTTTATTTTTGATAAAGTAGCCTTTTTTTTTTTGAAAAGCAAGTACAGCATTTCACCACAACAGCTAGCCCCGCCATTCGCTCACCCGCCTGCTGGCCGGCAGGTACGCCCGCAGGTCTTAGCCACCAGGCCGGTATCCGCTGCTGTCGGGTTTAGGTACGCAGGCTGGTGCCTTTTAATGCGGGTTTACCTTGCACCGTATTTACTATATTTAAAACAAAATACAACAGCCAACAATAATCAAGTTTATACAATTTTAAATAGTACAACAAAAGATTATAAAACCACTTAAATAGAAATCAAAGTAAAGTAAGATTTTTTTATTTTACTTTGATAAAAAATTACAATATGATACAAATTGAAAAATACAAATCAGGCGAAATAAGGCAAGGTGTTGATTATAAATATTTTTTGCCACATTTTATAAATGTAGATTGGCAATGGAACGACCCAAAAGTTAATAATTTGATAGAAAAAGCTTCTTTTCAGCTTGGGCAATTAAACTCATACGCAAAATTAGTACCCAACATAGATTTATTTATTCATTTACATATCACCAAAGAAGCCGTAGTTTCAAGTAAAATTGAAGGTACGCAAACCCACTTCGACGAAGCTTTTTTACAAAAAGAAAACGTAAACCCCGAGCGTAAAGACGATTGGCAAGAAGTACAAAACTATACCCAAGCACTTAATGAAGCGATTATTGAACTTAATAGATTACCTATTTCTTCAAGATTGATATTAAAAACGCATCAAACTTTGATGCAAGGTGTAAGAGGCGAAAAAAAAACACCTGGCGAATACCGAAGAAGTCAAAACTGGATTGGAGGTAAAAGCCTAGCCGATGCCGTCTTTATTCCGCCACACCACAATCATTTAAACGAACTTATTGGCGATTTAGAAAATTTTATTCACAACGAAAGTTTAGATGTACCTATGTTGGTAAAAGCAGCATTAGTGCACTATCAATTTGAAACCATTCACCCATTTTTAGATGGAAATGGCCGAATAGGCCGCTTATTGATAACCTTATTTTTTATAGAAAAAGGGGTACTTACCAAACCATTGCTGTATTTGAGTAGCTATTTCGAAAACAACAAAAACCTTTATTACGACAATCTGACCCGTGTAAGAACCCATAACGAAATGCTGCAGTGGATAAAATATTTTTTGGTAGGTATTGCACAAACCGCCGAACAAGCTGTAAACACATTGAGTAAAATTATTGATTTAAAACTACAAACCGAACAATTAATACAATCAACATTTGGAAAAAGAATAAAAACAGGATTAGTACTGTACAATTATTTACTAAAACAACCTTTAGTAACCATTAAAAATGTACAAGAAATTTGTAACCTTACACCAAAATATGCAGGCGAATTGGTTCGTTTTTTTGAAGAAAAAAATATTTTGAAAGAATTTACAGGGCAGCACAGAAACAGAATTTTTATTTATGAAGCATATTTAAACCTGTTTGAAAAAAAGTAAAAGGAAAATAAGAAACCCATTATTTTCCTTTGGCGGCACTAAAGGAAAATAAAAAAATCCTTATTTTCCTTTGGTAAGGAAAATAAAAAGAAAATCTCAATGAGTAACTATATGATTTCAAACGCAATTTTTTGAATAACAAGCCCCCAAAATCACAGTTTAAAAACTTACCCGCTTCTATATTTTAAAAATCACATCCCCAAAAAAATCTATTTACCACAAACAAAAAAAATCATTACCATTGTATCCCCAAAACACACAATTATAATTATGATAACCAAGTTTTATTCTCTTTTCGTTTCTGTGCTTTTTAGTACCTTATGCTTTGCACAAAAAACCGATAACCCCATTTACAAAAGCGATGCTTACAGCATTTACCCCGATAGCGTTGTACAAGGCAAGTTTGTAGCAAAAGCGGTTTCCGATAAGCAAATCACATCATCGTACAAAAGCCCGTCTAAGGTAAATTTTTCGGCTAACGTAAAATTTAAGTTTACCATAAACGGTACTATTATTGAGATGAAATCAGGTGTTGATCATCATTATTTTGTTAAAAAAGATGGCGATGAAACACCAATTATAAAATTTGGGCAAGAATTAAAAGAAAAATCGTCCGATAAATCGTTATTAAAACCCGATACCCGCCTAAAAATTAGGCTAGATATGCGCCCTGTTTTTAACGACTTTAAAACCAAAGGGTATTACATTGCCTATACAGGTGATACCTTGTTTAAAAAAGATTTTAAAAACGTTTATGTAGGTGGCGAAACTACGCCCATGACTTGGAATTTTGCGGGCTTATACAAAATACCCGAGTTAGAGTTAAAAGACGATGATAAAGACGGTATTTACGAAACCACCGTAACCCTTAACCCCAGCGCACTACC
>JAAFJW010000203.1 GCA_013298995.1 Sphingobacteriales bacterium
ACATTGGCCACCATTGGTAGTGATGCGAAACTTGGATTTAAAGCGTTGAAAAATACCTAAAATAGCTGCCATAGGGCAACCAAACCGACACCAAACACGGCTACCAAAAATAGGGTAGAAGCCTGTGCCCACCACACCCGAAAATATCGAACCAATAAAAAAACCATAACTTTTGGCAAAAATCCCCGAAAAATTGCCCAGTACAGTTCCATTAGTATATGAATTTACCCAAAGAAAAATAGTAGCCAGGCTTACCAAAACCAATACGGTATGTACGCTATAACGTTCTATTTTCCAAGATAGTAACGATTTATTGGAGTTTTGCCTAAAAGGGTCGCCCATGGTTTCGGCTAGGCCGCCACAACCACATACGAACGAGCAGTACCACCTTTTGCCATAATTATAGGTAAGCAATGGGGTGGCTATAAAAGTCATTACGGCTCCCCAAAAAACCATAAAATACCCTATGGCTCCCGAGTTTAAAAAATAATTTACATCGTTGGGGAAAAGATAACTGTATTTTAAAGGCCAAAAGTACGAGAAATAAAATTCGGGTTGGTTTAAGCGCAATAGCACAGCGGGTAGCAAAAAAGCAAAGCCTGTTTGAAAAAACATCACCGAAAAGGTACGGATAATCTGGTACCTGCTGTGCCTATATTTCCCTATAAACCTGATGCCCATTACCAATACAGCAAGGGTGTAAATGGTACCGTATAAAAACCATTGGTCGGCAGGGTGCTTACGCAACAGCATACTAAGGCCATCTGTAAGCCTAATTAGGCCTTCTAAATATTGCGGATACCAGTACAAAACAATGTAAAACCCCGTAAATACAAGCCCTGTAAGCCAAGCTATTGCTCCACGGTTGCTTATGCCATGCTTAAAAATGCCATTGTTTTGTATGCCACTAGGATTTTTAAAATAGGTATAAGCATATAGTAGCCCGCCTGCGGCACTTAGGCCAAATGCCAAGCAAAAAAATAACAGGGGTTGCGTCTTTCCTTCGCCAGTAAGTGCAATAATGGCTGATAAAATACCTGAAGCAAAAAGGATAATACCTGTTTTTTGTGATGGGCTTGCGACCGAATTATCGGTAAGTGCCATGGATATTTGTTTATCTATCATGCTATAGGTTTGGGATATTGCTTTAAAAATTGTTGTAATATAGGCTTGTGGTAGTTGGTAAAAAACTCAGGGTCGAAAAACCCTTGTGGCAAGTTTTCCATCACATCCCAAATGTTTTTTTGCTGTATAATCCAGTTTTCGGCTACGGTTTGCCTAAAGCGCATGCCTATAAAATTAAAACCTGTAACTGTAAAATTGCTAGCATTAAAATTTACCCTAAAGGCAATATTATGTTTGGCATGTTGCCAATAAAAAGTAGTATCGCCCTCGGCTGGGGTATTAAATAGGGTGCCATACGTTTGGTATTCGATAGCCAAAAACTTTGCCGAATTAAACCATACACCCCTGTTGTACTTGGTTTTTTGCCCGCATACGGTTTGCGCCAAGGCCTCACCTTGCATTTTGCCTGTGTACCACAATTGCTCGATAGCGGGGTGCTTGTATTTGGGATGCATAAATTGTGCACAATCGCCAGCGGCATATACATCAGTAATATTGGTTTCTAAATATTGGTTTACCAAAATGCCTTTATCAATATTAATTTCGGTATTTTTTAAAAAAGCCACATTGGGTTGTACGCCTATGGTGATGCCTACAAATTGGCATTCTATTTCGGTACCATTGCTGGTAATAATGCTTTTTACGGCTCTGTTATTATCACCAGTAATTTCTTTAAGTTCGGTTTTAGGGATTAAGTTAATGTGGTATTGGGCAATGTGTTGGCTTATCATTTTGGCCTCGGGCGTGGGCAATACGCTTGCCCAGTAGTATTGCTCGCGTATCAAAAAATCAACGGCTATGTTCCTCGAATGTAGCATTTCGGCCATCTCAATCCCAATTAAACCACCTCCTACAATTACGGCTTTGTTTATTCCTGCGGTGTTATGTTCCATCAGTTCCACATCTTGCTTGCTGTATAAACCTTGCACCCCTTTTAAATGTTGGCCTGGTACATCCATTGTTTTGGGTGTAGAGCCTGTGGCAATTATCAATTTATCGTACACTAAAAAACTGGCATTGTTTAGCATTACTTTTTTGTGTACAAAGTCCACTTTATCAACCCTTGCTTGCACTAGGTTTATTTTATTTTTTTTCCAAAACCAGTTTTCGTAAGGTTGCGTATGCTCGAATTTTAAATGCCCCATATATACATACATAAGTGCTGTACGCGAAAAAAAATAGGCGGCCTCGTCGGATATTACAGTAATATGTGCATCGCTAAGTTTTCTGATATGCCTAGCTGCGGTAATTCCTGTAATGCCGTTGCCTATAATTACTACCTTTAATGTCATGTTATTTTTTTGTGTGAAAATATACAAAAAAAGATATAGCTAAAGGTTTTAAATGTAAAGTTAACACACCATTAGTAATTGGGTTTAGATTAAAAACTAATATCGTTGTTTGTTTTTTTAGAAGCTATTTGTAGCCACGTTTTTCTGCTGCTATTATTATCTGTGGTGCTTTTAGGCAATAATAATAATAATAATTTGCTGCCAAAGGAAGTGTATATAAACTGGTCAACTGTAACTGGTAATGAAAGGTATTATCTGCCTAAGCCCGTTTTAGTATAAACCTGAGTTCGATTATTAAAATTTATTTTAGTACATGACAAAAAATAATTGATTGATTTTGAGTAAAATAAGTGCAAATAAATTATGTTAAAGCATTGATTTTCATTATATTAGAAGAATAATCTCACTCATTATTCTAATGGAGAAAACCAA
>JAAFJW010000204.1 GCA_013298995.1 Sphingobacteriales bacterium
CCCGATTGCATTCAAGACCCAGCCATTGCTTCGCAAATCATTTATGATGCTTTAATATCCGATACGCCTTGTATGATAGCTAGGTTTGGTAGTACAGAACTCGTTTGTTTAAAAAATTATTTAGGTGTAAAAAAAAATAAAAGAAAATATTTTGATTACCTAAAAGGTAATGCACATGCGTGGTGGTGGGAAAAAAAAATAATTAACCAAATGCAACAATGGAGTGGTTTTTTCCCTGCAAACGAGGCTAAAATCGAACAATTTTGCGAATTAATGCTGCAGGATATACCAGAAGTCGATATTTTAGGTTCGTGGTTGGCTGATGAAAAACTATTTGATACAGAATTAAACAATACCCATAAAATAAATTTAGAATTGCTTAATCCTTATTTTTCCGCTTTACCGTGGACTAGGGCATTAGAAAGAAAAAAAATATTGGTGGTACACCCATTTTCAGATACTATTGAACAACAGTATAAAAAGCGAGAGTTATTGTTTAAAGATAATTTACTTCCCGAATTTGAACTAATGACCATTAAAGCTGTTCAAAGTATTGCTGGCAATCAAACTCAATTTAGAGATTGGTTTGATGCTTTAAATTTTATGAAAGCCGAAATAGATAAACACGATTATGATATTTGCCTAATAGGTTGTGGTGCTTATGGTTTCCCACTAGCGGCACATGTAAAACGAATGGGCAAAAAAGCTATTCATTTGGGCGGTAGCCTTCAGTTGCTTTTTGGTATTAGTGGCAAAAGATGGGAAAACCCTAATTATAACCCTA
This sequence comes from Sphingobacteriales bacterium, assembly GCA_013298995.1. Lineage (GTDB taxonomy): Bacteria > Bacteroidota > Bacteroidia > Sphingobacteriales > Sphingobacteriaceae > Pseudopedobacter. Next base: position 785 of record JAAFJW010000204.1, read on the forward strand.
CCTACAATTATGCACAATTAATAAATGAACACTGGGTAAAACCCAACCAACAAGAAAAACCTGCCAATGCATCAAGCGTTGAAGGTGCTTGTTATTGGTAATTTATTTAACCTCAAAGTAAAAATTAGTGATTTTTCGAATAATAAATATTAATTAAAATAAAAATGCAATTATGGATATTACCATCTTAGCACCAAGCGATAAAACATGGGTAAATAAATTTTTACCTAATTATTCGTTAGAACAGCTACCCGAAGGATATGCTGGTGCTCCTTATATTTCTCATATCGTTGAGTCTCTTTTAAGCCAAAACCATACAGTAAGTTTAATTACAACAAGCGTATCTATCAATAAAAATTATACTGTTAGTAAATTCACAAATAAAAACTTTACATGGTTAGTTGTTCCCGAAAGGAAACATTCGTTTAAGCCTAATGGCCTAAAACTTGGTAGAATGGTTGATTTTTTTAATATGGAAATTAAAACAATGACTAACTTAATAAAATCAATAAAACCCGATATAGTTCATGCTTGGTGGTCTTACGAATTTGCTGGGGCGGCTATTAAATCCGGTTATCCAACGTTAATTACACCTCAAGATAATCCGTATAAAATTTTAATTTATTTTAAAAATCTATACCGATTTTTTAGATTAATTATGGCCCAACATATTTTAAGTAAAGCACAGTATATCTCTATTACATCACCATATTTAAAAAAATATATTGACAAGTTTAATAAACCCACCTCAATTATCCCTAATCCTACTAAAATTATTTTAAATGAAACAGAGGTAGAAACACTTATTAAATTAAAATCAGATACGCTACAAACCCCTAAAATTATAATGATAAATAATGGGTATGATGCCCGTAAAAATATAAAAAAAGGGTTGTTAGCTTTTAAAGAAATATTAACAGTTTACCCAAACGCAACATTACATCTGTACGGCACAGGTTCCGAAGCTGGCGGCCCAGCTAATTCAGATTCTAATAATATTAATTTAACAAATGTATTTTTTTATGGAAATACGCCCCATAATTTGCTATTAAATGCCCTTAAAGATTGTCATTTAATGCTGCATCCATCTTTAGAAGAATCTTTTGGTGTTATTTTAATTGAGGCTATGTCGTATGGTGTGCCTGCAATTGGAGGTTTAAATTCGGGTGCGGTACCATGGGTTATTAATGAGCCTTCACTTTTAACCGATGTAACAAACCATACTTCAATAGCAAAAACGGTTTTATGTATATTATCAGACAGATTGTTATACCATAAATTATCAACCGAGGGGTATCAAAATGTAGTAAATCGTTTTTCATCAAAAGTAATTGCAAACAAATATTTAAGTTATTACCAACAAATATTGGCAAAAAATAAACCTTAACTATGCTAGTTTTTTTATTCAAAGGGTTACGTAAACTCATAAATGTTACCATCAATCCTATTTATACCCCTATTGCCAAAATGCAACTTTTGTTAAATGGTGCTGATATAAAAAAAGGGCTTAGCGTTTTGGGTATTTTAAAAATAGAGGTTACACGCCGTGGAAAACTTACCATAGGCCATAATTTAACTGTAAATAGCGGGAATAATTTTAACGTAATAGGCAGGCAGCAAAAAACTATTCTTTGGGTTGAAGGAGAGTTAACCATTGGCAATAATGTAGGTATAAGTGCTACCGCCATTATTTGTAACCACCAAATAACTATTGGAAATAACGTAACCATTGGTGGAAATACAGTAATTTATGATACCGACTTTCATAACATCGACCCTACTATTAGAAACAATAAAACTATCGATAAGCAAAGTGCCGTTAAATTACCCGTTATAATTAAAGATAATGTTTTTATAGGGGCACATACCACCATTTTAAAAGGGGTAACTATCGGCAAAAACGCTGTAATTGGTGCTTGTTCTGTGGTTACAAAAAACATACCTGAAAACGAAATTTGGGCAGGTAACCCAGCTAAGTTTATTAAA
>JAAFJW010000205.1 GCA_013298995.1 Sphingobacteriales bacterium
CATTTTTACCGAACTGTACAGCTTTGCATCCATTATTAATGCCTTGCTTTCGTTTGGTATGGAAACCACTTTTTTTAGGTACCTTAATAAAAACGAGTATAAAAAAGAAAGCATTTATAGCAATACCTTTATAGTAATTGCCAGCATTAGCTTGTTGTTTTTGGGGCTAACTTTTTGTTTTTTACAGCCCATTGCCTTATGGCTACAACATAGCCGCAGCACCTCACTAGCCGATTACCAAACCTTTATCACCCTATTTGTTTTTATTTTGGTAAGCGATGCATTAAGTGTAGTACCCTTTGCCAAGCTACGGGCCGATGGCAAGCCAGGCCGATACTCGTTATTAAAAACCATCAATATTATTGTTTTTGTACTGCTTAATTTGGTTTTTATTTTCGGTATTCCATTTATTATACAACACAACTTATTATTTTCCCCACAACTAGCCAGCTGGTACCGCCCGCAGTGGATAGGCTACGTTTTTATATCCAATTTAATAGCCAGTATTTTAACATTAGTTTTACTTTTGCCCCAGTTATTATTGCTAAAATTTAAGTACGATAAGGCATTATTGTTAAACATGTTTGGCTACAGTTGGCCAGTATTGGTAGCAAATTTATCGTTTATAATAAACGAAAACAGCGATAAAATTTTCATTACCCATTTGCTTCCGCCTAGCGTAAGCCACATACAGGCAGGTATTTATGGTGCTTGCTGTAAGCTGGCTATTTTTCTCAGTATTTTTATACAAGCATTTAGGCTAGGTGCCGAGCCTTTCTTTTTTAACCACGCCAAAGAAAAAAACTCAGGCCATACCTACGCCCTCATTATGGATTATTTTATCATCGCCATTTCCCTTATTTTTGTGGGCTTGGTAGCCAATATCGAGTTACTTAAAAACTTTATAAAAGCCAAAGATGTGCTACAACAAAGCCTGTATTGGAGTGGCTTAAAGGTGGTACCCGTACTGCTTTTGGGCTATGTAAGCCTAGGTATTTACATGAACTTATCGGTATGGTATAAACTATCCGACCAAACAAAATATGGCCTTTATATTTCAGGCATTGGGGCGATATTAACCATCGTGTTAAACATTATTTTTATACCCCAATACGGTTTTATGGCATCGGCCTACATCTCGTTATTGGCTTATGCAAGCATGATGGTACTATCGTACCTTTTGGGGCAAAAACATTATCCCATCCCCTATCATATCAAAAAAAATGTGGCGTATTTGGGCATAGCCGTACTATTGGTAATGCTATCATTTATCGTATTTAAAAGAAACATTATTATAGGCAACATCCTATTTTTATTGTTTATTTTGTGTACTTTATTATTCGAGAAAAATAATTTAAAAAAATTACTAAAACATGGTTATTAAAATCATCAACCACACTAGTTTTCCCTTACCAGGATACGAAACCGAAGCATCAGCCGGGATGGATTTACGGGCACACATCACCGAGCCCATTGTTTTAAAAACGCTTGAACGCAAGCTAATTGCCACAGGTTTGTTTATCGAATTACCCATAGGCTACGAAGCACAAATACGCCCACGAAGTGGCTTAGCTTTTAAACACGGCATATCCATTGTAAATTCGCCAGGCACTATTGATGCCGATTACCGTGGCGAAATTAAAGTACTTTTAATTAATTTATCTGTGGATGATTTTGTGGTAAACCCAGGCGACCGCATAGCACAAATGGTAGTAGCCAAACACGAAAAAGTAGCATGGCAATTAAGCGAAACATTAAGCGATACCGCAAGAGGCGAAGGCGGCTATGGGCATACAGGGAAACAGTAATCGAAGATTTTTTTCAAACTCCATGTTACCATAAAGCGTGAAAACTTCAATAAATAACAAATAAAAACATTTAATAACAACGATTTTAATTAAAATAAACATAAATTGCGTTAAAATTTCACGTTATGTTACTAAAATTTATAGTTAAAAATTTATTTTCGTTTAATGAACAAACCGAGTTTAATTTGTTTCCAAGTAAAACTACACGCTTGGCGCACCACAAAATAAATTTAGGTGGGATAGATATTTTACGATTAAGCGCAGTTTATGGTGCAAACGGTTCTGGGAAATCTAATTTGATAAAATCGGTTGGGCTATTACAAACCATAATCCAAGCTGGAATTATAGATAATGGGCTAGAAAACAACAAATTTAAACTATCGGCAAATAACAAAAACCTCCCAATAGAAATGGGAATAGAGTTTTACAGCAATGCTAAAAACTATTATTACGCAATAGCCATAAATAACAACCAGGTTGTTTACGAATACTTGGCCGAAAGCAAAAAAAACAAAGATGTTTTAATTTTTGAACGAAAAATTGAAAACGATATACAAAGCATTAAGTTTTTTGAAGCCTATTATAAAGACGAAAAAAACAAATTATTTGCCACAATACTCGAAGAAAAAATTTTAGAAAAAAACCAATTGTTATTTACTTTTTTAAGTAAGAAATATGAAGATGATTTTGTGGATGTAAAAAATGCTTTTGATTGGTTTGAAAAAACACTAAATATCATTTACCCTGAAACTATAACTGATGGGTTGGTGCATATTTTAGATACCGAAAAGAATACAGCTGTATTTGCTCGTAACCTTATTATTTCTTTTAATACGGGTATAACTAATCTCGGTATTGAAAAAGAAAACATAACTGAAATATTAGAGAATTCGGATAATGCTCAATTTAAATCTGCAATAGTATATTTAAGAAACAACCCCAATAGTGTT
>JAAFJW010000206.1 GCA_013298995.1 Sphingobacteriales bacterium
CATTTACGCCATGTGCTTAATGACGAAGTACAATCTATTGCTGGCATACAACGTACCGAAACCTTTATTTCGCTCGAAGAAAGCATTAAAAGGCAAATTAGTTTAAAATAATACCACTATCAAAAAGATAGCCTGCTTACAGGAAAGTTTTGGTATTTGGGCGTTCCCCGAAAATGGGGCGGGCTTTTGCTACAATAATTTTGCTTATAAAATGGCAGTATATTTAAAAACTAAGAGATAAGCAAAATTGATTTCCACGCCAATCCCTAACGCAACCAGCAGCAAAAAAGTAAAACTTAACAGTTAAATAGCCAGCCGCATTGGGCAGCACCATTAATAAAGGATAATAAACAATGTATCATCCACCTAATTATCCCGTACTAATCATACAAAATCGTACCTAAATCCTACCTAAAAATTTATCTTTGCAAATTAAATATTTTAAAACAAGCAATTGGAACACGATAATTTTAAACGATATACCGTAACATCGGCATTGCCTTATGCCAATGGGCCTTTACATATCGGCCATTTGGCTGGGGCTTACTTACCTGCCGATATTTTTGTACGCCACCTGCGCCTACAACGTAAAGATGTGGTTTACGTATGTGGGTCCGACGAGCATGGCGCAGCCATTACCATAAAAGCAAAAAAAGAAAACACTACGCCACAGGCAATTATTGATAAATATCACCACCAAATTAAAGATACATTTCAAGGTTTTGGCATCGCTTTCGATATTTATCACCGCACCTCATCACCCATACATCATACTTTATCGCAAGCGTTTTTTTTAAATTTGTACGAAAAAGGCGAGTTTATCGAAAAATACTCGGACCAATATTTTGATGAGGCATTTCAACAATTTTTGGCCGATAGGTACATTACAGGCACTTGCCCCACTTGCGCCAACGAAAATGCTTACGGCGACCAATGCGAAAAATGTGGCAGCACCCTTAACCCAACCGATTTAATAAATGCAAAATCCACGCTAAGTGGTAAGCAACCCATTTTAAAAGCTACTAAACATTGGTATTTGCCATTAGATAAATACCAACCTTGGCTTGAGGAATGGTTGATAAAAGGCAAAAAAGATGCTTGGAAAACAAACGTTTACGGCCAGTGCAGTTCGTGGCTAAAGCAAGGTTTACAACCCCGCTCCATGACCCGAGATTTGGACTGGGGAATTGATGTACCCCTACCCGAAGCCGCTGGTAAAAAGCTGTATGTGTGGCTTGATGCGCCAATAGGCTATATATCGGCTACAAAACAATGGGCTTTAGACAACGGTAAAGATTGGCAACTGTATTGGAAAAAACAAGCCAACCCAGCCGATGATGCCTGCCTGATTAATTTTATTGGTAAAGATAATATCGTTTTCCATTGCATCACATTTCCATCGATACTTAACGCACACGGCGATTATATTTTACCACACAATGTACCAGCCAACGAATTTTTAAACCTCGAGGGCGATAAGCTTTCCACCTCACGAAACCATGCCGTATGGTTGCATGAATACTTAGACGAATTTGCTGGCAAACAAGACGAATTGCGCTATGTGCTTGCCTCTATAATGCCCGAAACCAGCGATAGCGAATTTACTTGGAAAGATTATCAAGCCCGTGTAAATAACGAATTGGTAGCCATATTAGGTAATTTTGTAAATAGGGTAATGATACTGATGCACAAGTATTTTGATGGCAAAATGCTTAACGGTAAAGTATTAAAAAATGAAGAAATTAACGCCCAAATTGGCAACGCTTACGCTTTGGTAGCGCAATATATTGAGGTCTATAAATTTAGAAATGCGCTATCGGCTGTGATGGATATTGCCCGCCTTGGCAACCGTTACCTTACCGAAACCGAGCCTTGGAAAACCTTTAAAACCGAGCCCGAAACCGCCCGTGAGGTATTGCAAAATTGCTTGCACATTATAGGGCATTTATCGGTATTGATGCAGGCTTTTTTACCACACTCGGCCAAAAAAATACAGCAAATGTTACACCTTAAAGGCGATGTTTTTTATTACGATGAAGAATTGATATTTGAAGATGGCCATCAATTAAACCCCGCCCAATTATTGTACGAAAAAGTAGAAGATGCCGCAATGGATTTTCAGATAGAAAAACTAAACGCTAAAAAAACAGCAGTACAGCAGCAAGAAAAAACGGTACAAGCAGCCAAACCCAACGTTACCTTTGAGCAATTTGCCGAATTAGATATACGCACCGCTACCATTTTAACCGCCGAAAAAGTGGCAAAAACTAAAAAATTATTAAAACTTAGCGTTGATACGGGCATTGATACCCGAACCATTGTATCAGGTATTGCCGAATTTTTTGAACCAGAAAACATTATAGGTAAGCAAGTTAGCGTATTAGTGAATTTAGCCCCTCGAGAAATAAAAGGAATATTATCGCAAGGAATGATTTTAATGGCCGAAAATACCGATGGAAAACTTAGTTTTGTAGCACCTACAATTGTGGTGGATAATGGGAGTGTGGTAAGGTAAAATATTGGTCCCGTAGTTCAACGGATAGAATAGAAGTTTCCTAAACTTTAGATATGAGTTCGATTCTCGTCGGGACCACAAACAGCTACACTTAATAACAATAGGTGTAGCTGTTATAAATTTAGTCTAAGTCCTGATTTATGTACATTGTTTACGCCATTTGTAGCCAAGTTGATGCTAGAATTTATGTTGGATTTACCGATAATATTACAAGGCGATTACTTGA
>JAAFJW010000207.1 GCA_013298995.1 Sphingobacteriales bacterium
AGATGATTTTACTTGCCGATTCGAATCCGCTATAAGCGAAAAAACATAAAAACACTGCAATAGCAAAGGCAATAATTTGGTTTTTGGTAATGCTTGATGTAAATAAACCAATAGCTGTAAACACGCCTCCTAATAAAAATAAGCCTATATACGAGCCTATTACAGCCCCAGTATCAATATTTCCTTTGCTTACGCCGAGGTTGTAAACGCTGTAATAGTACACCAAAGTGGGTAGCAAGGCAAATAATACAATGGTTAATGCTGCAAAATATTTGCCTAATATTATGTGCTTATCGGTTAGGGGTTTGGTGGCCAAAATCTCGAAAGTGCCTTCTTTTTTTTCTTCAGCGAGCAAGCGCATGGTGAGGGCGGGTATTAAAAACATAAACAAATATGGGGCGGTGCTAAATAGGCTATCTAGCCCTGCGTAGCCGTATTCGAGTATGCTGGTATCGGGGAAAACCCAAAGAAACAAGCCCAGTACTACCAAAAAAATTACAATGGTAATGTAGGCTACAAGCGAGCTGAGGTAATTAAAAAGCTCTTTTTTATAAATGGTGAACATATTTTAATTAGGGTTTTTGGGCTTTGGTAAGTTTTACAAAAACGGGTTCTAAAGTTTTTTCGCCGTGTTGGCTTATTAAATCTGCCAATAAATTATCGGCTACAATGTTACCTTTATTTATGATAATTACACGGTCGCATATTGCTTCTACTTCTTGCATAATATGGGTTGATAGGATTACGGTTTTGGTTTTGCCTAGCTCTTTAATCAAACTTCGTATTTCTATCAATTGGTTTGGGTCCAGCCCCGATGTGGGTTCGTCTAAAATTAAAACCTGCGGGTTGTGTATAATGGCTTGCGCTAGGCCTACTCTTTGTTTGTAACCTTTTGATAGCTGGGCTATTTTTTTGTGTTGCTCGGTTTGTAATCCTGTTAAGGCTATAACTTCCTCAATTCTAGTTTTTTTATTTTTAATTTGATGTATGTTGGCTACAAAACTTAAAAATTCTTTTACATACATTTCGGGGTAAAGCGGATTGTTTTCGGGCAAGTAGCCAATATGCTTGCGGGCTTGCAAGCCTTGTGTTTCTACATCAAAACCGCATACTTGTACCTTGCCAGTATGTTGCGGTAAATAGCCTGTAAGCATACGCATTGTGGTTGATTTGCCTGCACCATTGGGTCCTAAAAAGCCCAATATGCTGCCCGCTTGGGCGGCAAAAGATATGTTGTTTACGGCTATTTGGCTAGCGTAATTTTTGCTGAGGTTGGTTACAGTTATAGACATTTTTGATGGGCAAAGCTAAGTGTTAGCACTTAGCTTGCAAATATTTTATTTTGATTGCCACCAAAAATAATAAAAACAGTGGTTTTTTATGCCTTTTATAGTTTTGTTTAGAGTTTATAAAAAAACTTAGCATTCATAAGTTCACCCCTCTGCATAACTGTTGTACACATATATAGCTTTTAAATACTGGTTATTTTCTATTTTGTAAATTACATTTAACGTAAACTAAATTTATATAATTAAAACCATTTTTGGTGTGTTTTTACTTGAATGGTTTTAATAATTTCCCTATACTTATCTACAACCTAACTACTCCCCATAAACCACCTTACCCGAGCGTAAAATTTCTTTAATAAACGGGTCGCCTTTTTCAAAATAAGCAGTAGGAAATGTTTTGGTTTCTATATGGGCAAACTCTCTCTTGATGTTAATTTTAGAGAAAAACTTCCTGTCCTCAAAGCCAAAGCCATTAAAGTTTGGAGAAACCAAAACGACATCAATATCTGAATTAATATCGTAATTGTTGTTTGCGTATGAGCCAAACAAAATTGCTTTATCAATAGGTACGCCGTTTAAAACTATCTCGTTTACAAACAGTTTTACTTTTTCTATAATATCTTGTTGGATAGGCATTGGGGAAATGTATAATAATTTTTAATAATTAATATTTCTTGCGTAATTTGTAAAAAATATATTTTTTGCTATGAGACAGGTAACTATTTACACCACCAATAAAGAATATAACGAGTTTGTGCAGATAGCCCAAAATTTACCTTACGTTAAAAAAGTTGAAACAGATGAAGGTGATAACAAAGCTACCATTATTAAAAACCTAAAAGCTGGTTTTAAAGAAATGAAGCTGTTTAAACAAGGAAAGTTGAAGACTACAACAACGGAGGATTTTTTGAATTTATGAGAATTCTTGAAATTTAATTAAATGTTTACTTAAACACTAAATATCTTGAATTAATAGTACAAACTCAATTTTGAATGGATTTAACAAATACGCTTTGAATGTAACTTAATCTTTTCCTTAGATCGTTTGATACATCTAAATATGATTTTAAAATATCGTTATTTATCTCCATATACATTTTTTGTTTTTTTCCTTCAACCACTTCCAATACAAATTTACTGTCTGGTAGTACAAGTTTTAAATTACCGTGGGTATAAATATTTCTATCTAAAATAAAAAAATTGAGAGTCTTAGTTAATTTTTTCCTAGCCGCACAAGTATTGTAATTTTCATCAATTCTAATTTGCTTGAAATTATGTAAAAAATCGCTAAACAAGCCCTTTAAGGTCATAAAATCGAGACTTAAAATTTTAG
>JAAFJW010000208.1 GCA_013298995.1 Sphingobacteriales bacterium
ATTTCTCTACTTCAATTTCTTTTTCGAAAACATGCTTGGGCGAAATAGTGGTAGTGGTTTCAAAAATTATATTGTTTTTTTTCTTTAGCAGGATGCTTGCGTTGGGGTAAAGTGCCGTTGCATAAACTTTTAAAAGCAGGCCATTTGCTGTTTCTTCCATATTTACCATGGCCTCTTTGCTCGCATTTTTTACCATGCCTACTTTGCTGTAAGGCATAAAATACTGGGTAAAAGTTTTTTCTTCTTGGGGATTTATCCACGAAAAATCGGGTTGGTTATCGGTAAACATACCCGTCATTAGCTCTATGTAAGGGCCATCTTCGTCGGTAAGATTGCGGTCCCAGGCTTGGCCGAAATCGCTGTTGCCCCAAGTCCATTGTTTTTTACCTGGCGATGTGTGGTGATTGGCCACATGCAAAAGCCCAGCTTGGGTATCATGCTCGTAACCGCCCATAAAATCGTATTTTGATTTTATGGCCATGTACGATGTAGGTACAGGTATGTTTTTATACCTCGAAATATCGGTACCTGGTGCATAATCTACTTTGTAATAAGTGCCTGTGGCAATGGGGAAATCCGAAACATCGCGTTTACCATGATCGAAAACGGCATTAACATCGGGCGGAAAAACCGACTGATAATCATCATTTACCTTTACCGCAGGGTTGGCCCACCACAAAAAAGTTTGTGCAAAAGGAGTACGGTTGTATAATTTACCACTTATTTCAATATATGCCTTGCCAGGATGCAGGGTAAAACCCACCATCCCTTTGGTACGAAACATCAATTCTACCTCGTTTATCCAAACGGTTTTACTGCCGTCTTCGTTTTCTTTTAAGTTATAATCAACCGCATTAAAGGTTGATGCCCTTGGTACGAAACATCAATTCTACCTCGTTTATCCAAACGGTTTTACTGCCGTCTTCGTTTTCTTTTAAGTTATAATCAACCGCATTAAAGGTTGATGGCCTATGGTGTTGCGGCCAGTTAAACTCTATCCCTCCCGAAATCCAAGGCCCAGTTAAACCCACCAAAGCGGGTTTAATTACTTGGTTGTAATAAATAAAATGCCGCTGTTGCACTTTATCCCAAGCCATCTGTATTCGGCCGCCTAGTTCGGGCAATAGCATCACTTTTATATATTCGTTCTCGATAAATAGCGCATTATAATCTTTGTTGATTTTGGTATCGCTTATTTTTTCGACTACTGGGTGTGGGTAAACCACGCCACTACTGCCTTGATATACTCTTTTTTCTAAAAATATTGGGTTTTTTTCGGCCTTGCCTATAGGATAGGTGGGTATAGAAACGGTTTCTTGCCAAACGTTTACTAAATCATTCATGTTATTTGTGGGTTTGTTAAAAATAATTGCTTACAATAATGGTAATTTCTATTCGGATATGATAGTATAATTTTTATTTTTTATCGTACCAAAATTTACCGTATTATTTTTAGTTAAAATAAATTTTATTGGTTTATTGGCGGATAAAATTTTTACCACTTTAGCATGTTTAAGTTTTAATGTACATACAGTAGTATTTTGCGAGTTAATGTTAAGGCTAGTTAATTTGGTGTTTTTCCATTTCATATCAACAGTAAACCCTCCTCGGGCTTTAATACCAGTAATAAAGCCTGTTTCCCATTCGCTAGGCAATGCAGGTAAAATATTGATATAGCCCTCGTGGCTTTGTAGCAGCATTTCGGTAACTGCACCCGTTAGCCCCATGCTGCCATCAACCTGTACCCTGCCATCGCCCAGTAGGTTGGGCATAATGATATTGTTAAATTGCCGTTTATGGCTATCAAAAGCTTTTGCGCCATTGCCCAGCCTTGCCCATAAAGCTGTAAGCCAAGCCCTTTGCCAATTTCCGCCGCCCTCACCGTTTAGGTAACTGCTAAAGCTAGGGTACTTATTGGTGGCTTCGTCTTTTTCCCAATTGGGGTTTCCTTTAAGGCGGGCATCAATGGTTAGTGCTGCGGCAGTGGCTAGTTTGGGCGTTTGTGCCAGTGTAATTTGCTTCCCTGGAAACAGGCCGTACAGGTGCGATATATGGCGGTGGCCTAATTCTAGTTCTTTATAATCTTCGATCCATTCCTGTATTTTACCTGTTTTTTTACTTATTTGTAAAGGTACTAGTTGTGCTAGGGTCGAAACCAGTTGGGCTTTAAAAGCCAAATCGTGTTTACCTGCTTTGCCGTTTATGGCATTTATGGCATCAATACAATTGGTAAATAAATCGTGTATAATTTCTAAATCCATGGTTGCACCATAGGTAAACATGGATTGTACGCCATTGGCATCTTGGTAAGCGTTTTCGGGCGAGTGCGAAGGATTGGTTACCCATTTACCTTCGAAAGGTAGGCCTTTGGGCATCTTAACCAAAAAATCTAACATAAACTGCGCCGAGCCTTTCATTAAAGGATAAGCCCGCAGTTGTAAAAACTTTTTATCGCCAGTATATAAATAATGTTCCCACAAATGGCGTGTTAGCCAAGCTCCGCCAAACGGCCAAATACCTACTACACCGCCATCAACGGGCGAAGTACGCCAGTAGGCATCGGTAGCGTGGTGCATTAACCAACCTTTGGCATT
>JAAFJW010000210.1 GCA_013298995.1 Sphingobacteriales bacterium
ACCAGTAAATTGGTTAATACGCCTGCTGGTAAATAGGTATGGCTTAAATTTGCCAAGCCCACAAATCCATTTTCGATTAAGGCCATTGGGTAGCTACTCCACGAAAAAATAGACTGAAATATGGCGAACAAAATACCCAAAAATATAACCAAACCCCATATTTTATGTGTAAGTACATGGTCTATTTTGTTACTTATATTTTCTTCTAACGCTATGGCGGGATATGTAACGGTATCGGCCAATATATCGTTTATATAATTATACCTAGCTATGGTTTCTTGTGCCTGCGCTTTTTGCGAATTAAAGTGGTGCTTTGTTTTTAAGGCTTCGATTAACGGATGATGGGCTTTAGCAATATATTTTAGGCTTTTGTGCTGATGCGCAATTTGTAAAGCAATGTATGGGTTATCTGTTTTTAGCTCAAGGCCGATTTCGGTAATCAAGGCTGTGGCAATATTTGCTACATCAATACTAGGATATTGAAGTGCTGTTGTGGGGCAATGCAAAATGGCTTTTTTAAGCTCGGTTACGCCAATGTTTTTGCGGGCGGCTAGGGGCACTATGGTTACATTTAGCAACTTTGCCAAGTGGTTAATATGTATTTGGAGGTGGCTTTTTTCGGCCAAATCAATCATGTTTAAGGCAATAATTACGGGTATGCGTAAATCGGCAATTTGGGTATATAATAGTAAATTGCGCTTGAGGTTGGTGGCATCGGCTACTACAATAATTAAATCGGGGAACGATGGGTTATTTTTATTGGATAGTATTTCTAATACAATACTTTCATCGGCACTTTTTGGATATAAGCTATAAGTGCCTGGCAAATCCATAATTTCGGCAGTTTGCCCATCGGCTAGTTTACAAAAGCCCAATTTTTTATCAACCGTTACCCCTGGGAAATTGCCTATTTTTTGGTTAAGCCCTGTAAGTAGATTAAACAAAGTAGATTTTCCTGTATTTGGGTTACCTACTAATGCTACTTTAATATCGCTTTTCATGGATTTTTTTTAGGCTTTGGCGCAAGCTGGCTAAATTAACTCAATAGTGGCGGCTTCCTTTTTGCGCAAGCTTAACTGGTAACCAGCCACCGAAACCGCAATGGGGCATCCCATTGGGGCTATACGGTCTAGCTTTATTTCTTCCCCTGGCAAGCATCCCATTTCCATTAATTTTACCGACATGGCCAAATCTGTAAATTCTTTTATAATTCCTTTTTGGCCTATTTTTAATTGCGAAAGTTTCATACTGTGATTTAAAGCGCAAAATAAGGTTTATTTATACTTATTCAAAATAGGAGGGTGGCAATTTTTTTAGAAACTAATGCTCAATTTCACTTGTGTTTCCCCAACAAAAGCTAGGATCTGCACTACAGCTAATTGTACAAACGTCAATATCCACTTGGATAAAGCCCCATTTAGGCTGTGTTTATTTTCGTTTCGAGTTCCTGCTTGCCAAGTAAAATACTTGGAAAAGTTACCAAAGTTTCTTTGCTTTCTATTTCATAAAGTTCTAATGTTTTGTCGCCAAACTTTACTTTAAACTTAGCCTTTTTTTCATTAATATTTAGATACTTGCAAAGTAGTGAATACGAATCTTCAACTTGTTCTTTGAGTTTATAAATCCATCTTAAAATCTCCACAGATGTTTTTGAATTTATCATACTGTGTCCACTTGTAGTTCTTCCAATTCCAGGGTTGTGATAAACAACGCCTTTAATTTCTGTCATACCCAATGTGTATCCTTTATCCCAAAGCCCCTGTCGTTCAGTTGAGTTTACTTTTGGAAAAACAGATGTGATTTTTTCATCTTTATATTTTTTTATAGAATTTGGAAAGAAGTCGTGTAAAATCTCTATCCATTTTGTATCTGCAAAAATGCCTTCGTTGTGTGTGTCTATACCTAAAAATATTGCTTGGTCATCGTCAATGTAAGCAAATAGCAATGAATTTACTTGCTTTACGAATCTCGTCTTTTTGTCTCTTTTTAGTGAGAGGTGAAAATGAAAAATATTCCACTCGTTTTGTAAATGGTCGTGAAAGTTCGTTTGTAAAAGTCGCTTGCTTTGAAAGATGTTTAAGTTACCACCTTGGATTGCTGACTGAATTATAAATTCAATTTCTTTCTTTTTGGTATGAGTTTCGATTTCTAATTTTAGAAACGGATTTATTAAAACATTCCTTCTCTTTGGTTCGACAATTTTTGTCCTAACTGTCAAATAATCCATCAGCATATTGTCGAGGTTCTTATTGTCGACAATTTTAAACCCCATTGAGGAAGAAAGGTCTTTCAATTCCTGTCTTAAATCACTTTCAAAATTAAATTCTGTCATAACGAAGGGTCTGTAATATTGCCTACAACAGATCAATGAGGTTTGAATTACATATATTTACTGTTTTCACGAAGCAATTTTATGGATACTTTTTATCTGAACCAGTTTTGAGGCGTAGCTTATACAAGCCAAAAAATCTTCTCTCACTAGGTCGGGGTAATCGGCTAATAATTCTTCAATCGTCATACCCGATGCCAGCAACTGTAACATATTTTCTACAGGGTACCGTAGCCCCCGTA
>JAAFJW010000021.1 GCA_013298995.1 Sphingobacteriales bacterium
CTTTTTCGTTTTCACAATAAATATCATAAATGGCTTTTCTATCAAGGTCGGTTTGACCCATTTGTTCGTTGTTTTTGAAAGTCAAGTCAACTATTTTGTCAGCAGTAGGCAATAAAGCATTCAAAAAGTCAAGTAATAGTGGTTTACTGGCTTCTTCTCCGAATATTTTTTTAAATCCGAAATCTGTAAATGGGTTTACATATTTTGCTTTACTCACTTTATTTTTGTTTATTGTGTTCGTAAATCTTCGATTTCATCTTATCGTTTGCCATATAAATTACAGTCTGACAAATTTACATATATTTTTTATGGTTTTGTCGAAATGTTCAATTTTGTGGACGGTTTGCATTGTGCCTAACGCTGTAATTTGCTGTAAAAATCCCACAATACAATGCCTGTACTTATTACAATATTAAACGAATGCTTGGTACCAAACTGTGGAATTTCTATACAGGCATCAAGCTGTTGCATTACTTGGTTGCTTACGCCATTTACTTCGTTGCCAAAAAACAGCGCATATTTTTTATCCTTACGGGGATAGTAATCACTTAGGCTAATGCTATTTTGGGCTTGTTCTACGGCTATAATTTGGTATTGTTGTGTTTTTAAATCGGCAACAGCCTCATCTATATTTTCAAAATATTTCCATTGGATGGATTGTGTGGCACCTAGGGCGGTTTTCTCTATCTCGCGGTGTGGTGGCTGTGCGGTAATGCCACATAGGTAAATGGCTTCTACGGCAAAGCCATCGGCGGTTCTAAATGCCGAGCCTACATTGTGCAGGCTACGCACATTATCCAAAACAATAATTATGGGTAGTTTTTGTTGTGCTTTAAATTCGGCTATGTTGGGGCGGTTTAATTCGTCGAGTTTAAGTTTTCGCATCAGCGCAAATATATAAATAAAGGTGTAATGATTGCTTTGAGGTACGAATAACAAAAAAGCCAAACGTCTAACATAGTTTATACAATGGTAAAGAAAAATACCTCAAGGTACTAGCCACTATAAAAAGGCAAGCGAGTTAATGAAAGCGTTGTGATTTTCTTATTTGTAACCCCATTTCACTAAATAAAAAGCCTTTATGCCTCCATCTAGGTATCGCCCAAAACAAGAAAACCGAGGAAAAAGACCTAGCAGTTTTTAACTTTTTAATTTTAACTTTTGAGTTATTAAACGGCTTTTAGCTCAAAAGTAAAGTTTTCCATAATCATATTGGCCAATAAGTTTTTACAAGCTGTCTCTACTTTTTGGCTGGCAATAGCCTCGGTTTCGGCTTCTATTTCTAAGGTAATATGGCGGCCTATGCGTACATTTTGTATTTCGGGCAGGCCAAGGTTTTTCATACTGCCCGTTACGGCTTTGCCTTGCGGGTCTAATATTTCTTTAAGGGGCATTACATCTATGGCTGCTAAAAATTTCATTGTTGATATTTAAAATGTAGTTGTGAAAAAACGAAGTATAAAATTAAAATAATGGGTACAGCCGCAAACATAAGAAATGATAAGGAAACTGCCGAAAAAATTAAAAAAATGTATTTGTATTTATTGGCTTGCCAGCTAGTTGAATGTAATTTTAAACCGAATAACCTAATATTACTTACTAGCAAATAGCTTAAACCCAGTATCAAAACTATTAAAAAATATGGCTTGCCTACAAATGTAAAATCCGATATTAAATAAGGTAACGATGTTACAAAAAAAGCATTTGTAGGTGTGTTTAACCCTATAAAATTTTCGCTTTGCTGGCTATCAATATTAAACTTGGCTAGCCTCACTGCCGAAAATACGGTTATCAAAAACCCCAAATAAGGCAAGAAAAATGGTATGTTAGGGCTTTGTAAAAGCAATTGATAAAATACAACGCTAGGCAATAAGCCAAAACTTATAACATCGGCAAGGCTATCCAGCTCTTTACCAATAGCTGATTTTACGTTTAACAACCTTGCGGCAAAGCCATCAAAAAAATCGAAAATACCACATACAATTACAAAAAACGCAACCGATTTAAGTTCGCCTTTAAAAGCATATACTACGCCAATGCAGCCTGTAAGCAAGTTGGCGCAGGTAAGGGCGTTGGGTAGGTGTTTTTTTATCATTTGATTTCAGCGTAACCGCAAACCACAACTTATCCGTTCATCGATACCAAAAACTCATCGTTGCTACGGGTGCCTTTCATTTGGTTTTGTAAAAACTCCATGGCTTCTTGTGGGTTCATATCGGCAAGGTGGTTACGTAATATCCACACACGTTGCAAGGTATCTTTATCTAATAATAAATCATCTCTACGGGTGCTGCTTGCTGTTAAATCAATAGCTGGGAAAATACGTTTGTTCGATAATTTACGGTCTAGTTGTAACTCCATATTACCTGTACCTTTAAATTCTTCAAAAATCACCTCGTCCATTTTCGAGCCTGTATCGGTAAGTGCGGTAGCTAATATCGTAAGCGAACCTCCATCTTCTATATTACGGGCAGCACCAAAAAAGCGCTTAGGCTTGTGCAAGGCATTGGCATCTACACCACCCGATAATATTTTGCCCGATGCTGGTGCAACGGTATTATATGCTCGGGCTAGTCGAGTTATCGAATCTAAAAGTATTACCACATCGTGGCCACACTCTACCATTCGTTTGGCTTTTTCCAGTACAATATTTGCAATTTTTACGTGTCGGTCGGCAGGTTCATCAAAGGTTGATGCTACCACCTCGGCCCTCACATTACGCGACATATCTGTAACCTCCTCGGGGCGTTCATCAATCAATAAAATAATTAAATACACTTCGGGGTGGTTGGCAGCAATGGCATTGGCTACTTCTTTTAATAAATTGGTTTTACCAGTTTTAGGTTGCGCCACTATTAAACCACGCTGGCCTTTACCTATTGGGGTAAATAAATCCATTATTCGGGTCGAGTAATCGGACGATTTGGTAAACAAATTTAGCCGCTCGGTAGGAAATAATGGCGTTAAATAATCAAACGGAACACGGTCACGTACTTCGGCAGGTATGCGCCCGTTGATAGATTCGACCCTTACCAGCGGAAAATATTTTTCGCCTTCTTTGGGTGGCCTAATGCTGCCACGTACAGTATCGCCTGTTTTTAACCCAAATAATTTTATTTGCGATTGCGATACATAAATATCATCGGGCGATGATAGGTAATTATAATCCGACGAGCGTAAAAAACCATAGCCATCGGGCATAATTTCTAGCACACCCTCGTTTACAATTACGTTATCAAAATCAAAGGTGGTATCGTTATTTCTATTTATACGCCCATTGCCAGTATTGTTTTTATCCGTTACGATAGGTTTAATATCTTGTTTTTCGATGCTTACGCCAATTGGTTCAGCACTATTATTTACAGCTAGCGGTACAATATTGGCTTCGTCAATCAAGGGTGCATCATCTGGTAAATCAAACAATTTCACATCATCCAGCGGTACATCCGATCGCTTTTTTTCTACCAATTCGGCTTTTATCGTTCGGTTTCTTTTTTTGGGTTTTGCATCAATAGCCATATCATTAGCTTCGGCCGAAGCACTTAGTAAACTATCTTTTGCAGCTGCTATAAGCACTTGTTGTTCGGTAATTTTAGCAACTAAATCAGCTTTGCGCAATTCGTCGGCGTTTTCTATACCAAAACTTTTTGCAATATCCCGAAGCTCGGAAACGAGCTTATCGTTCAATTCGATTTTATCAGACATTAATTATGAATTATGTTCAAGGAATTTTTTTTATCATTCACCTCTCGCTCGGCAAGCTTAATCTTGATTTTTTCTGAGAAATTTTTTAGAAAACTTTGAGCGATAATCGAAGATGTAATAAGATTATGATGCAATTTTATACAAATTATTATTAGCATCAAAATTTTTAATAAATATTTCGCAATAAAAATTCCTAAATTTTACCAACTTTGTTTAATCTAATACTTTAATTAAATGAACCGCCAACAACTTATCAACCAAATACGATTTAAAAAAACTTTTTTATGTGTAGGCCTCGATACCGACATAAATAAAATACCACAACATTTACTAAACCAGCCCGACCCTGTTTTGGCATTTAACAAACAAATAATTGATGCCACACACGATTTATGCATTGCCTACAAAATAAATACCGCTTTTTACGAATGCCATGGGGTACAAGGTTGGCAAACCATGATAAACACCTTAAACTATATCCCCAAAAACATTTTCACCATTGCCGATGCCAAGCGAGGCGATATTGGTAATACAGCTAGCATGTACGCCCAAGCCTTTTTTGATGCCCAAGCATCAGGTATGAGTTTTGATGCCGTAACCGTAGCCCCTTACATGGGTGCCGATAGTGTAAAACCTTTTTTGGCTTTCGCCGATAAATGGACTATTTTATTGGCTTTAACATCCAACGAAAGTGCCAAAAACTTTCAATTAATTAATAACCAAGATGGCTTTTTGTACCAGCAAGTAATTGCACAAGCCAGCCAATGGGCCACACCCGAGCAATTAATGTATGTAGTAGGGGCAACCCGTGGCACAGCACTGGCCGATATTAGAAAACAAATACCGCATCATTTTTTACTAGTACCAGGCGTGGGCGAGCAAGGCGGTAGCCTAGCCGATGTATGTACCTATGGGCTTAACGCCGATTGTGGCTTAATTGTAAACTCATCTCGTGGTATTATTTACGCTGGGGCGGATGAAAATTTTGCACAAGCCGCTCGAAACGAGGCGATGAAGATACAGCAACAAATGGAAGGGGAATTGGGTAAAATTTTTGATTTTTGAGGGGTAATTTTTGATTTTTTTCGTAACGGATGGGGTAATAAAAATGAGATGTGTTGCATTTATCACTTGAATCCGCCATTTATTTTCTTTCTCTTCTTTCTGAAAAATATTATTCTTTTATACTTGACTTCCCAAATTTGAAAAGTTGCATTTATTATTTGAATCTAAGTAATAAAACCAACAATAATAAAAATATTTAAAAAAGTATCGCTAATTATAGCCAGACTTTTTTAATTTAGAGCGATGGAACAAGCAACAAACGATAACCAATTAAACATTGAGCTAAGCGAAGAAATAGCCGAAGGTATTTACGCCAACTTGGCCATTATCACACACTCGAACAGCGAGTTCGTGTTAGATTTTATTCGCATAATGCCCGGTACGCCAAAATCAAAAGTTAAAAGCAGAATTATTTTAACGCCCGACCACGCCAAACGATTATTGTACGCATTGGAAGATAATTTAGCCAAATTTGAAATAGCAAACGGCAAAATAAGTGGAGGCAACGACCCTAGTAATGGCTTACCATTTAACTTTGGTGGACCAACTGCCCAGGCATAACTATTTTTGTTTTGGTAAAAAAGCATCTTCGTAAAATATTAAAGGGCAATAATTATAGTCCCGAAGAAGAAACTTCGGGCTACCTCTTACATATTAAACGAACTGTGGCTATTTGGCACAACCAACAATATAATGATTTTGGTATAGAGCGGCTGTTTAGGCTTTGCCTATCGGCCTTAATGTTTATATACCCAGGTATTTTAATAGAAACTATATTTAATTCTAAAACATATATTAACAGGAAGCTAGCCGCCGAAATGTATGTGATGCTAAAAACTTTTTTGCCTTTATTTATTTTATTAAATAGCTGGTATATCAATCCTTTTGTTTATTTTATTAATATTTATCTTTTATCCGAAACGTATATTTACCTGTTTAGTAAAATATTTTTGGCCGAACACCATGCCAAAACCAGCAATAAGCGCACACTTTTATTATTGATTTTTAATTTTGTAGAATCGGGCTTATCGTTTGCGGTAATTTATATGGCGGGTAATTATTTAAACGCACCTTCAATAGATGCCGTAGATGCCATCTATTTTTCGGTTGTTACCAGCGCAACCGTGGGCTACGGCGATTTTTATCCTATTACTAAAATGGGTAAAATAATAACCGCCATACAGGTTTTATGCTCTATTTCGTTTATTGTATTGTTTTTTAATTTCTTTTCGGGAGCAAGCTCTCAAGCGGCCGAGCATAAAATTGATGGATAATTTAAATCCTAAGAAACAACAAGTACCATTTTTTCACATAAATACTAACCCAAGTTGGGAGTAACAATTTTAGTTTTATTTGTTATAAACAACAGTTATACAGTATTTTGACGCATTATCATTGCTTGCTAGTAGGCGAAATCCCCAATTACAAATACCGTTGAAGTTTGCTAGGTTTTAATTTTACTACACGTTTTTTTAAGAAACAATATGAGGTTAGCAATACAAATAGCAAAATAAATGCCTTATAGGCCAACTATCATAACTTTGGTGGGCTAGCATAATTTATTTTATCAACAAAAAAAAGGCC
This sequence comes from Sphingobacteriales bacterium, assembly GCA_013298995.1. Lineage (GTDB taxonomy): Bacteria > Bacteroidota > Bacteroidia > Sphingobacteriales > Sphingobacteriaceae > Pseudopedobacter. Next base: position 6,355 of record JAAFJW010000021.1, read on the forward strand.
ATCTTGTAGCTACAAGATGACCTTTTAAAAAATTCAATATTTTTTTACAAGATACTAGTAAATTGTAAACTCAACACGGCGGTTCATTTGTTTACCTTTTGCAGTTTTATTACTTGCAATAGGTTGCGATTCGCCGTAGCCAGCAGCTTCTATCCTCGAAGGATTAGCACCTTTACTTACCAAATAAGCTTTTATAGATTCGGCCCTGTTTTTTGATAAAGCAAGATTAGCGGCATTACTACCATCGCTATCTGTATGGCCAGCCAGTTTTAAACTGAAATTTTTGGCAACTATTAAATTAGCAACTTTATCTAAACTTTCAAACGATACCGAACGAATGGTGGCTTTACCTAAATCAAATTCTAAGTTTTTGATAGCATCTTTTACTATTCTTTTATCTTCTTCGGTAATATAAACTTTTACATCAGCAGGTTTATTAATTACAAAAGATGGTAAAGGGCAACCAGCACCATCAACTTTAGTAGTTGTAGGCGTTGCTGGGCATTTATCAAAATAATCAGATACACCATCATTATCAGCATCTGTCATAAATTTTTTCTGCTCTTCCATCAATTTAGCATTTTCGGCTGCTATACGAGCATTTTCGGTAGCAATAGCGGCTTTTTCGCTATCCATTTGTTTTCTTAGGTCGTCATATTTTTCGTCCATTTTTTTGGTAATACCTGTAATAGGATTGTATTTACCTAAAGCTGGTCTTGATTTTTTTCCTAAAATAAATTCTAATCCAGCATATCCATAAGAGAAATTATCTCTTTGTGGTGCACTTTTTACAGCATCAAAATTATCCGCATCTACAAAACCTATTTTATAACCTAAATCTAAGTTAATTACAGATGACAAAACAATTTTAGTACCTATCGAAACTGGTATAAATAACATTCTACCTGTTTGAGCTGGCGATTTAACATTTGCTTTTGATGTAAGTACTGCTGAATAATCAATAATACCTGCTCCAATTGTACCATAAGGTAAAAAAGCACTTTTTTCGTGTAAAAAGCTAATGTTACCAAAAGTAATATTGGTAGAAAAACTAGCCGACCAGTTTAAATCTGTATCAAAAGTCCAAGGCGTAGATGGGGTTTGCGTACGGCCAGAGTTTGATCCTTTTAAGCTACCAGCTAAAAAATCGGCTTGGAAACCTAATGTATGACCAACTTGTTTTTTTAAGAAAAAACCATAACCCGTTTTAAACGAGTAATTAGAAAAATCGCCTCTAGTGCTTACTGCCGAGGTTGGTATTAAAGTTCCAGCGTTAATACCGAATGACATGGTTCTAAAAATTTTAGAAGTTTTATCACTTTTAATCGAATTTGTTAACTCGGGAGTTGCTGCGGTTTGTGCAAATAAAGGACTTACCAGCCCAACTATTGCTACAACCATTAAATGTTGAAGTAATTTGTGTCTCATTTTTTTTGATTTAATTTAGGTTTAAAGTTTATTTTTTTGGTTTTAAAAATATTACCAATTATAAGAAAATTATATTAATTACAAGATAAAAAAAAACGATTAATTTTTAATTCCTCTATACCTATTATTGGTATTGTATGTAAATAGGTTTTGGTTTTAGTTGTAATAATTCGTTGGGTGTCATCAGGCGGTTGGGTGCTTTTTTTAAATCGTTTTTATAAAATAATTTGAAGCCTACAAATTGTACAGGCTCTTTATACAAATAATGGCGGTAAGTACCTTTCTTTAGTTCGGGTTCGCCCCAGCCATCCATGTGCATTATAATTTGCAATTCTTTATGTAATTTAATGTTTTGGTAATTAGTTACCATGCCTTGGGTAAAGCGGTGTACAATTAATATTTTTGCGGGTAAATTATTTTCTTTAACTAATTTAACCAAATAATCGGCGGCGTAGTTTATATCGCTCGCATCGTAAGTACCTATTTTGGTACCTGGTTTTGCGCCTGTTTTCATCGAAAACTCAGGGTCGATACCTAAATGTACCTGTGGCATTTTTAAATATTTTTCTAAACGAGGCAATTCGGTTTTAAGGTTGCTTAACGAAACCTGCACATCCAAAAACACAATCGCATTGTGCATTTTGGCTATGCTAAGGGCCGAGTCTATTTGGCTTTCGGGCATACGGTTATTATAGTACCCATTTTTACCTGCTGTACCGCTGGCTACTGTGGCTATATAATGTACGGCAGGTATGGCTTTTATTACCGAATCGGCTTTGTTCCATTTTGCTACCTCGGCATCTAATCTTTTCCACATTTCTTTAGGAGCATATTCGCCCAAGGCACCCATTTTTTTAGAATACAAATTACCGTAATAAGCAATAATGCGGTTAAAAGGTAAAATAGCACCATTAATAGGGATAACATCGTTTTTTATAGGCCACTTACCCGTAGTATCACCATTGGCCAAATATTTTTGCAGGGCTATATATTGGGCTGTATCAATAAGCGTAGCCGCAGGGTTATTAATAGCTTTTGCCGATGAGGTAATTACTTTTTTAGTCTTATTTGTTTTGCTATCAGCACCCGTACAAGCTATTAATAAGCAACTTACGGTTAAATTAAAGACAATTAAAATTGTTGTTTTGTTAAACATGAGGTTTCGTTTTTTGTACAAATGTAGGGCATTTTTTAGATTTTACAAGTCTTTAATATTTTGCCAAACCGCATTCAAGTAAAAGTCTAAAATTATTTTTTAATCCATCACCATAAAAAATTTTACCTTTGAAAAATGTACATCATAAAAGTAAAAGGCGTAGCCAAAATTCCAGATTATGTGCAACTGCGTGACGAGAATTTTACTTTGCTCGCCTATTTCAGGGTAGATAGGCCCGATAAATCATTGGACAAAGTAGGCTTGGCACACAAAGCCGAATACATTATGGGCTTGGTTAACAACCTGCCTTTTGGGCAGATACTAAAATTAGATATATAAAATGACAGGTAATAGTGTAATAAAATTAAGCAATGTAGATGTTTTTCAACAAAAACATTTGGTTTTATCATCGGTTGATCTACATATTGATAAAGGCGAATTTGTTTACCTAATAGGCCAAACAGGTTCGGGCAAAAGCAGCTTACTCAAAATTATTTATGGCGATTTACACATAGCCCATGGCGAAGGTAATGCAGTAGGTTTTAATTTAAAATCTTTAAAAGTAAAAGATATCCCCTTTTTACGGCGTAAGCTAGGCATTGTGTTTCAAGATTTTCAACTACTTACCGACCGTAGCATACAACAAAACCTCGAATTTGTACTAAAAGCAACCGGCTGGAAAGATAAAAACCTAATAGCCGAACGCATTAAAGATGTGCTAGAAAAAGTAGGCCTACGCAGTAAAATTAAAAAAATGCCCCACGAAATTTCGGGCGGCGAACAGCAAAGGGTAGTAATAGCCAGAGCCTTACTTAACGACCCCGAACTTATATTGGCCGATGAACCTACCGGAAACTTAGACCCCGAAACATCCGAAGAAATTATGATTTTGTTACGCCAAATAAGCGAAGCAGGTACCGCAGTAATGATGGCCACACACGATTATCACATTATACGCACCTTTCCATCAAGGATTATTAAATGCGAAAACGGTAAAGTACACGAAGACGCAACGGTATAAACCAAAGCTAACTAGCCAATAAACAATTCGTATAAATCCAATATATTTTTAACTAATAGGTTTAAAAATATGTTGAAAAAGCAAGGCTAGCATTTTATAATTAAAGCTAGCCCCGCTATACGCAATAGTCCTCATTATCCCTAACGCAAAGCCTACACACATTGCGGGCTATTTGCTGCTATCGGGTTTAGATACGCGGGCCTGGTGCTTTTTAATGCGGGTTTACCTTGCACCGTATTTGCTACAATTTAGTTGTTTATAAAATGGTACTTTACATAAATGCGTACCCTTTTTGTCTTGATTTAGCAATAAAAGTATTTTTTTACTGACAGCCTGACGGTTTTAGTAAACTGGCAAACTGTTTGGTAAAACAATAATAAATGAATATTTCTAAAATGTTTAATAAAAAGAAAACTGTTTTACCCGAACAACCTAGCAAAATGGCAGAAACACAAGAAAACATCGCACCCGAAGAAATTAAAGAAAATATAACGGAGGCCAACCAAGCACCCCTAAGCGATAACGCAACTACAACTCAAGAAACCGAAACCCTTGAGCCCGAAGAAAGTATTAGCGAAGAAGAAAAATTAAAAGCCGAAGTAGCTACCCTCAACGATAAATTTGTGAGGCTGTATGCCGAGTTTGATAATTTTAAACGACGCACACAAAAAGAGCGTACAGATTTATTAAAAACCGCCAATAAGGAAGTAATTGTGGCCATGCTGCCCATACTTGATGATTTCGAAAGAGCCGAAAAAGCATTAGCCAACGTAACCGATGTAGCAGCCGTAAAAGAGGGAATAACCATTGTACACCATAAACTAAAAAACATATTGGCACAAAAAGGCCTAACAGAAATGGAAGCCATTGGCCAACCATTTGATGCCGACGTACACGAAGCCATTACCAGCATACCTGCGCCTAGCGAAGATGGAAAAGGAAAAGTACTTGACCAAATGGAAAAAGGTTATTTATTAAACCAAAAAGTTGTACGTTTTGCCAAAGTAATTATTGGGGCTTAAAAAAAAACAGCTTTAACTCAAATTATAAAAAGTAAAATCTACCTCATAGGTTTTCAAAATATTTAAAAATAAAAAATTGCCAAGCTTAATTTGGCATAAATCAATAAATAAAATGGCTAAAAGAGATTATTATGATGTACTGGGCGTATCTAAAAATGCCGATGCCGACGAAATAAAAAAAGCGTACAGGAAATTGGCTATTAAATATCATCCTGATAAAAATCCTGATGACCATACAGCCGAAGATAAATTTAAAGAAGCCGCCGAGGCTTACGAAACTTTAAGTAATCCCGAAAAACGCCAACGTTATAACCAATTTGGCCATGCTGGCGCACAGCAAGGTTATGGCGGCGGTGGTATGAATATGGAAGACATATTTAGCCAATTTGGCGATGTGTTTAGCGGTGGTGGCGGTGGTAGCCCTTTCGATAGTTTTTTTGGTGGCGGGCAATCACGTGGCGGTGGCGGACGAAGGGTAAACCGTGGTACTAATTTACGCATAAAAGTAAAACTTAGCCTCGATGAAATTGCCAACGGTATCGAAAAAAAGGTAAAAGTTGCAAAACAAATTAACTGCAACACTTGCGATGGTACGGGTGCTAAAGATAAAAGCTCGTTTCAAACCTGTAAAACCTGTAATGGCCAAGGTGCAGTAAGGCGAGTTACCAACACTATTTTGGGGCAAATGCAAACTACCGGTACTTGCCCAAGTTGCAATGGCGAAGGATCAACCATTACATCTAAATGCAATAGTTGCCATGGCGAAGGCATAGTACGTGGCGAAGAAACCATTACCATTAATATACCTGCAGGTGTAAGCGAAGGTATGCAGCTAAGTATGAGTGGCAAAGGCAATGCCGCTGCCAGAGGCGGTGTAGCAGGCGATTTGATAATTTTGATTGAAGAAATACCACACGAAAGCCTTAAACGCGAAGGTATAAACGTTATTTACGATTTACATATCAGCTTTATTGATGCCGCATTAGGTACCAGTATTGAAGTGCCTACCATTGATGGCAAAGCCCGTATAAAGCTAGAACCAGGTACACAAGGCGGTAAAATTTTACGCCTAAAAGGTAAAGGCATACCCGAAGTAAATGCTTACCATAAAGGCGACCAACTTATACAAGTAAATATTTGGACACCCAAAACGCTTAATAACGATGAACGTGAATTGCTAGAAAAACTTAAACTGTCTGATAACTTTAAGCCTAACCCAAGTAAGTTCGAAAAAAGTTTTTTTGATAGAATGAAAGAATATTTCGAGTAATATTAGGACGCTATAAAAAATAAAAAACACCTTAACTTTTGGCTATGGTGTTTTTTTTATGCAATTTAAAGGGTAATTATTTTTACAGTAATTCATTATATCTATCACATTGCATGGTATCCCACAATAAATTTACGTTCTAAAACTATATAGTAGCTTTATTGATGTATTGGATGGTGTATTTATCAAATTTGGCTTGATAATTTATTTTGGTTATGGATGCGTAGTCTATCTCTATATCGAAACTATTGTGTAACGGAAATTGTAAAATATGTGCTAAAATAGCCCGTATTACGCCTGCATGGGTAATTATAAATAAGTTTTGATGGCTGGTGTGTTGCAATATTTGCTCCCAAAACAAGCTGCAACGGTGGGTTAAATCAATAAAATTTTCGCCATTGGGGATTTTATAATTCACAAAATCGGCCATCCAAGGGTTTAATTGTTGGCTATCAATGGTATCCCAAGGTTGTAATTCCCAGTTGCCAAAGTTTAGTTCCATAATGCGGTTATCGCTTATAAAATTATTGTTGCTTAAAAAACTAGCTAGCTTGGTGCATCGCCGCAAAGGGCTACTATAAAAAATGGCGTTGTTTTTTAAGGCTGTGCCTAGGCTTTCTTCTAAACTATTAAAATAATGAGTAAAGTTTTCTTCGAGTGGTATTTCGGATTGTCCGTAGCATAATTTATTGGGATTATACACCGCCGAATGCCTAATTAAATAAATATCCATAGCTATAAATACCTAAATAATAGTATTAAAAACAAATAAAAAACAACTTCGGCCATTTGCTGTATGGCACCTAGGCAATCGCCTGTATAGCCACCAATCCATTTTTTAAAATAGCGGGAAAAATATAATTTAAGCAATAGGAGAGGTATCAATACCAAAAAAACACAATCATTGGCAAATAAAAATAGGGGAGCAAGGCCAAAAATACAAGCTACTGCAAAATCGGTATGGCGCATTTTGGTAGCCAAGGGTTTGGCTTTGCTTAATAAATCTTCGCGGGCATATTGCTGGGTATAAATAAAACTTACGGCCGTAAGCCTGCTTATGGCATGTGCGCTGATGAGGGTAATGGCCATTATTTGGGTATTGATGTGGTAAAGTGCTATATATTTTAAAGCAAAAATTAATAGCAAGCCTACTGCGCCATAGGTGCCTATTTGCGAGTCTTTCATAATTTCTAATATTTTTTCTTTCGACCATCCCCCGCCAAAACCATCGCATACATCGGCAAAGCCATCTTCGTGAAATGCGCCCGTAATGAGTATTGATACCACAAAACTCAATAAAATGGAAATATCGGCAGTGAAAATAAAGCTAAAAAGCCAGTAAGACAATGCAACCAAACTACCTACAATTATACCTACCAGTGTAAAATACTTGGACGCTCGGTTTAGGTATTCTTCTGAATGGTCGGTGTTGGGCGGGCAAGGTATGCGGGTAAAAAACATCAATGCCGTAAAAAATATGCGTATTTCTTTTTTTATCATTTTAGGTTTTTTTATAATCTAACTAAATGTTTTTTAGGTTAAATTATATTTTTTGGGATATAAATTTGGGGTTTAACAAAAAAAATAGCCTTGTTTTTTTATAAATGTATTTTTTTATAATCTAACTAGATATTTTTTTTGGTTAAATTATGTTTTTGGGGATATAAATTTGGGGTTTAACAAAAAAATAGCTTTGTTTTTTTATAAATGTAAATAGGGGTTACATTATTACAACCCTTATATATTAGCCACAAATTTACGAATATTGGCGGCAAAAATCTTAACAAAGCTCATTTCTGTTATAAGTTTATGCTTTATCAAATATTAATTTGCGCCTAAATTTTAGTAAATAAAAATTTGGATGTGCAATGAGGGTTAACGTAAAATTTACAAAAACATAATTAGCTTTCAGTTTTTTTTTATCTAATATTTGTATTTGTTTTTAGCTATTTTGTTTTTTAGCTACTATTTATAACTATTAATTTAAAAATAATTGATGTTTTTTTTTAAAACACTTAAACTATGGGTTCATATTTAGTAATAATTTTACTAAATTGTTTCTTTTTTAATAAAACAGTGCCCTGTATTTGCTACACATTAAAATCATTAGATGAAAATACATCATTTTTTTTCAAAAAAAATTATAGCCTTCTTTTGGTGTGTATTTATCCCTTTTATAACATTTGCTGCCTGCGATGATGATACCGACCCATTTTGTGGAGAAGATATAGATGCACCTATTGATAAGGGTGTTTGGTTATTAATTGTGTTTTCGTGTATGTTAGTTTCTTATATGTTAAGAAACAAAAAAACAAATTTGCTTCCGAAAAAGGTGAGTTGATTGCTTATAGTTTTTAACTGCATGAAAATGAACAGCTTAAAATAAGTGTTTGACGGCTACGGGGAAAAAAGATATAACGAACAGCGTGTTTCTTGCCTGCGCAGGCAGGAAACGCCCAAATCATCAACAACAATGTAAAAAAATATTCAACGAACTTGATTAATATGCAAATAAATATTAAGGCATTTTACTGCTGTACATCTACCAAAAAACGTTTCGCTTTATCAATCAAAACCTGAATATCGGCCCTAGAGTTATTATACACCATTAGTTTTTGATAATCTTTTAATGCCAAATTTACATTTGCAATAGCTTCGGCTTTGTTATACACATTGGGTAGTTTTTGGTTTTTAAATAAACCTAAATCGTAATAAGCCAAGCCACGGTTTTGGTAAAATTTTAAATCATTAGGGCTAATATCAACTCCTGTACTAAAATCTTTTATAGCTCCTTTTATTAATTTTTCTTTTTCAACCGCCATTATATTTGTAAGCCCTGTATATAAAGCTGTTTTTGCTTTTCCACGGTAATAATATGCCACTGTTTCGCTAGGTTTTAAATTTATTAATTTATCAAAAGCATACACACATTTACGGTATTCGCTGGCATGGTAGTAGGCATAGCCCATAAACCATAAGGCATTCATATCGCTATTATTCTCGGTATATGCTTTCTCGAAATAAGATGCTGCTGTATTAAAATCGCCACCCATCAAAGCCTTTTGGCCTAAGCGGATAAATGGTTCTTGTGCGTAAGCGTGATTTAAAAGCGTAATCGATAATACACAAAAACTTAAAAATGCTTTTTTCATTTATTAAAATTATTATTTAGCAACCATCAAATATAATATAATATTGCATAATGCTAACGCAACATTTTTTAAATTATTTTTGCAAAAAACTGACTTTATAACATACCCAACATTTTTTAATGGCATTAAATAGGCTGTATTTTTACCAAAACCAACACAAACCAAAGCTTGGCATAGGTTTGGCAATAACCAGTTTTTAGATAAATAATTATTTTTATAAATAAAATATGTCAATATGACGTTCGTCTGGAACTAATAAAAATATATGAGCATTTTCGATCCATTCGATTTTAACACAGTAGCACCATTGATAAACGAAGACACAGAATTTTTCCCTTTAATGTCGCCCGAAGACGAAGAGGAAATGAACAACGAACAAACCCCCGAAATACTGGCCATATTGCCATTACGCAATACCGTATTGTTTCCGGGTGTGGTAATACCTATAACCGTAGGTCGCGATAAATCAATAAAGTTGATAAAAGATGCCTATAGGGGCAAAAAAATAATTGGCGTAGTTGCACAAACCGATATAAATACCGAAGACCCTAACTTTAACCAATTAAATAAAGTAGGCACTTTAGCTGTAATTATAAAAATGCTACAGATGCCTGATGGCAATACTACGGTAATTATACAGGGAAAAAGCAGATTTAGGTTAGATGCCGAAGTACAGACCGAGCCTTATATGAAAGCGGCTGTTTCTAAATTTGAAGAAGTACGCCCAAAGATGGATAAGGAGTTTAAAGCCTTGGTATCATCGGTTAAAGAATTGTCTATTCAAATTATACAATATTCGCCCAATATCCCTTCAGATGCAGCCGTAGCCATCAAAAATATTGATAGTACCGCTTTTTTAATAAACTTTATATCATCCAACATGAATGCGGCTGTGGCCGATAAACAATTGCTATTAGAACAGCCCAACCTGCGTGAACGAGCCAGCATGGTATTGGTACATTTAAGTACCGAGTTACAACTATTAGAACTAAAAAATAAAATCCAAAACCGTGTAAAAGTTGATTTAGATAAACAACAACGTGATTATTTTTTAAATCAACAAATTAAAACCATACAAGAAGAACTGGGCGGTAACTCGCCCGATATGGAGGCCGATAGCTTACGCAAACGAGCCAATGCCAAAAAATGGACTGCCGATACCAAAGAACATTTTTTAAAAGAAGTGGATAAGCTAGCCCGCATGAATCCGGCATCAGCCGATTACTCGGTACTAATAAATTATTTAGAAGTATTGGTTGAACTGCCGTGGCAACATTATAGCAAAGATAATTTCGATTTACAACGGGCACAAAAAATATTAGAAAAAAACCATCATGGGATGGAAAAAGTAAAAAAACGGATTATCGAATACCTATCTGTTTTAAAACTTAAACACAATATGAAAGCCCCAATATTGTGTTTGGTAGGCCCTCCTGGTGTAGGTAAAACATCGCTAGGGAAATCAATAGCCAAAGCCCTTGGCCGTAAATATGTGCGTATGGCATTAGGCGGTATGCGTGATGAAGCCGAAATACGTGGCCACCGCAAAACCTACATAGGCGCCATGCCGGGTAAAATTATTCAATCTATAAAAAAAGCAGGCACATCAAACCCAGTTTTTGTTTTAGATGAGATTGATAAAGTAGGTAACGACCACCGTGGCGACCCTTCATCGGCATTATTAGAGGTACTAGACCCCGAACAAAACAACGCATTTTCGGATCATTTTGTAGAGCTTGATTACGATTTATCCAACATTATGTTTATTGCTACCGCCAATAGCCTTAGCAGCATACAACCCGCCTTGTTAGATAGGATGGAAATAATTGAGGTAAACGGTTACACCATCGAAGAAAAAACAGAAATTGCCAAAAAACATTTAATACCCAAGCAAAAAGAACAACACGGTTTAAAGGCTAAAGACATTGTTTTAAAACCCGCTATTATCGAAAACATTATCGAAAACTATACCCGCGAATCGGGCGTAAGGGCACTCGAAAAAACCATTGGCAGCCTAGTGCGTGGCGCAGCAACCAAAATTGCTATGGAAGTGGCTTATAACCCAACATTTACTCCCGAAGATGTGGTAACAACCCTAGGCGCACCCTATTACGATAAAGATTTTTACGAAGGTAACGATGTAGCTGGCGTAATTACTGGCCTAGCTTGGACACAAGTGGGCGGCGATATCTTATTTATCGAAGCCAGCCTAAGCCCTGGCAAAGGTAAAATGACATTAACAGGTAACCTTGGCGATGTGATGAAAGAATCGGCAGTTATTGCAATGGCCTATATTAGGGCACATGCACATGCTTTAGGTATTGATTACCGAGTGATAGACCAATGGGATTTACACATACACGTACCCGCAGGCGCAACGCCCAAAGATGGCCCATCGGCAGGTATTACCATGCTATCGGCATTGGTATCGGCGTTTACGCAAAGGCAAGTAAAAGAAAAATTAGCCATGACAGGCGAAATTACCCTACGTGGCAAAGTATTACCCGTGGGCGGGATAAAAGAAAAAATATTAGCCGCCAAGCGGGCCAATATCAAAGACATTATTTTATCAAAAGCCAACGAAAAAGATATTAAAGAAATTAACGAAGATTATATAAAAGACCTTAATTTTCATTACGTTACCAATATGCTCGAAGTAATTGATTTGGCTTTGCTACAAAACAAAGTTAAAAACGCAGTGGAGATTGTTTACAGAGATGAAAGCATTAAATAAATAGTTGCTGTTAATTTTTTGTGTGATTAAAATGTGTTTACTATAAAGTTCACCACGTTGTGAAACTTGGCAAATAGGTATTCGGAAACTTATTTCCAATAAACCTATTTTTTAAAATCACAACATAAAAACTATGCCTTACTTTACTCCATCCCATATTTTACCTCCTCTTTCGTTCAATCCCAGCTTCGAAGGGCAAGAAGTACTTTTTTCTACAAATAATTTTGTTTACTACCAATATAAGTGTATTTTTCAGCCATGTCAACGCTTATACCACAATCCACATCCAAAGAAGCCACATTTAAAAATGAGGTAACTACCAAATTCGACCTATACAACAGCCTGTTTTTAACCCTTCCGTTTTATCAAGTAAAAAAAACAGGGCTAGCATTGCCCTATTTTTTCGATCATTGCGAAGAGGGTATAAACAATAATATACGTCCCGATGAAATTATCGAATCGTTTTTTTCGCAACAAAACAATCGCACCAGCTTAAAAGAAAGCAACGATTTACTATTTAGATTTATACAATACATTGAGCGCCAAGTAGTACTGTTTGATGCCGTAGAAGATGCCGCATTTACAAAACTTAAAACAGGCGAAGAGGCAAGCTCGTTAAGCGTGTTAATGAACCAAGCAGTTGAAGATGATGAATTGTATAAAAAAATACAACAATGCCTGCAAGAGTTTAAACTGCGCTTGGTTTTTACCGCACATCCCACACAATTTTACCCCAGCACAGTATTAGGTATCGTAACCGATTTAACCGATGCCATCAAAGTAAACGATGTAAACGCCATCAATCTTTTGCTACAACAACTAGGCAAAACACCATTTTTCAATAAAAAAAAACCCACCCCAATTGACGAAGCCATCAGCCTAAACTGGTACCTCGAAAACATATTGTACCAAACAGCATCCGATGTACATAAAAATTTGGAGCAATCATTCAAACTAAACCTATCAAACCATAGCCTTATCGAACTAGGTTTTTGGCCAGGTGGCGATAGAGACGGCAATCCATTTGTAACTTCCGAAACCACCAAATACGTTTCCTCATTTTTGCGTCAAGCATTATTTCGTTGCTACTACCGCGATTTTAAATCCATGAAACGCCGCATCACCTTTAATGGCGTTGCCGAGCCTATGGCCATTTTAGAGAAAATGATTTACGAAAATGCTTATTCTACAGCGCAAGATGTTACCGATATTAAAGAAGCTCTTTTACAAAAATTACGCAAAATAAAAGACGTATTAATTACCCATCACGATGCCTTGTTTACAGGTATTGTTGATGATATGATATGGAAAGTAAAACTATTTGGTTGCCATTTTGCATCCTTAGATATTAGGCAAGATAGCCGCATTTTACGCACACTATTTAAAGATTGTGTAAGCCATCCGCAACTACAATCGGGCTTAAATGCCAACTATTTCGAACTTAGCGAGGCCGAAAAAATAGCCGCAATACCGCTTAATACTGCCGATTTTACCGCTTTCGCTGATTTCTCCGACCTAGGTAAAGATGCCCTCGAAGTAATACGGTTGATAAAAGATATGCAACAAAACAATGGTAAACGAGCCTGCCACCGCTTTATCATCAGCAATTGCCAAAAAGCATCCGATGTACTACAACTTGTACAACTATTTTTATGGAGCGGCTGGCAAATGGACGAAATGGATATTGATTTTGTACCCCTTTTCGAAACCATCGACGACTTACACGAAGCCGACGAAATTATGGAAAGCCTATACCAGCACCCAGTGTATCAAAAACACTTAGAACGCCGTAAAAACAGGCAAGTAATTATGCTAGGCTTTAGCGATAGCACCAAAGATGGCGGCTACCTAATGGCCAATTACTCGTTATATAATGCCAAAGCCAATCTAACCAACGTATCACGCAACAACAATATCGACCTTGCATTTTTTGATGGGAGAGGAGGCCCGCCCGCCCGTGGTGGAGGTAAAACGCACCGTTTTTATGCCTCTTTTGGTAAAGATGTAGCCAATAAACAAATACAAATAACGGTACAAGGACAAACCATTAGCTCGCATTACGGCACTTTTGAAAGCAGCACCAATAACATGGAGCAATTGATACATGCAGGCATCACATCGGCATTAAATAAGCAAGAATATGCTACCATGAATGCCGAAGAAAAACTACTTTTTAAAGATATGGCAACCGTAAGCTACCATTCGTTTGTAAACTTACGCAATAACCCCTTGTTTCTTAAATTTTTAGAAGTACAAAGCCCGCTTAAAATGCTATCCGAAATTAATATTAGCAGCAGGCCAGTAAAACGAAACTCCGATGCCGAACTTAAACTCGAAGACCTTAGGGCAATAAGTTTTGTAACATCGTGGGGGCAGTTAAAGCAAAATATTCCAGGATATTATGGGGTAGGCTCGGCCTTACAATCGGCCAAAGATGCAGGTAAATGGCAACAAGCCAAAGATTTGTACAAATCATCAGGCTTTTTTAAAACCGTTATCGATAATTGTATGATGAGCATGACCAAAGCTGATTTTCGCCTTACCGCTTACCTAGCAGATGACGAAACCTTTGGCAATTTTTGGAAAATACTTAAACATGAATTCGACCTTACCCAATCTCTTATACTCGAATTAAGCGACACTAAAATACTGATGGAAAAATACCCTATCGAACATGAATCAATCCTTGTACGCGAAAAAATTGTATTGCCATTGGTTATTATTCAGCGTTATGCCATTATTAAATCGTTAGAAAAAAACATCAGCGAAAGCGATAAAAATATTTACAACAAGCTTATTTTAAGAACACTGTATGGCATAGTAAATGCGGCCAGAAACTCGGCATAGTATGTATCCTTTATCGTTTTCCAAAACTCTCCCTTTTAAGTGGAGTGGGCGATGCGCAAATGTGAAATTTTACAATTAGCTGCTAAAGTTTAGATATGTAATCAATTTTAAAGCTACACAATCATTTACTTACCTTTGCCACAATGCAAAACCACAGCCAACATACTATTGTAGCCTTAGCCACCGCCGCTGGTGTGGGGGCTATTGCTGTTATTCGCCTTTCGGGGATTGATGCTATACACATTGCCAATAAAATTTTTACCAGCAAAAACCTCCAAAACCTGCCCTCGCATACCCTGCATTTTGGTACTATAAAAGACGGCAACTTGCTTATTGATGAAGTATTGCTTGCTTTATTTGTAGCACCACAATCGTACACCAAAGAAAATACAGTAGAAATAAGCTGCCATGGTTCGCCTTATATTATCGAAACTATTATTAAACTTTGTATAAAAAATGGTGCCCAAGCGGCAAAACCGGGTGAGTTTACGCTTCGGGCTTTCCTTAACGGGAGCTTAGATTTAAGCCAAGCCGAAGCCGTTGCCGATTTGATAGCTTCGGGTTCTAAATCATCGCACCAGTTGGCTTTACAGCAAATGCGGGGCGGTTTTTCGAGCGAATTAAAAAACCTACGAGAACAGTTGGTTTACTTTGCATCAATGATAGAGCTGGAGCTGGATTTTGGCGAAGAAGACGTAGAATTTGCCAATAGAGAGCAACTAAAAAACTTAATTCTAAACATTTCTAAAGTTATTGCCCGATTAATACAATCGTTTGAGATGGGAAATGTGATAAAAAACGGCGTACCCGTTGCCATAGTGGGGAAACCCAATGTAGGCAAATCGACCTTATTAAACGCACTTTTAAACGAAGAACGGGCCATTGTATCGGAAATTGCAGGCACCACCCGCGATACTATTGAAGATGAAATTACACTCGATGGCGTACGTTTTAGGTTTATTGATACCGCCGGCATACGCCAAACTACCGATATTATTGAAGCAAAAGGAGTTGAACGTACTTTCGAAAAAATAAAACAAGCGGCTGTTGTGCTTTACCTTTTAGACCCAAGAGAAACTTCAGAGGCCGAGCTTACGCAGATTATTAGCAACTTGCAAAACTCAAACATCAATAATAGTAAATTGCTACTGGTTATTAATAAAGCTGATGATGAAACTGTTACGTCGGTTTCGCACACTTTTACCCATGCTAATAATTTTATTTACATATCGGCCAAAGAAAAAATAAATATTGATGCATTGCAAAACGCTTTGCTAAAAGCAGGCAGCGTAAATACCATAAACCCCGATGAGGTAATGGTAAGCAATATACGCCATTTAGAAGCCCTACAAAAAACCGAGGCCGCTTTAAATAACGTTTTACACGGCATTGATAACCCCGTAACCTCCGATTTTTTAGTTACCGATATTAAACAAGCCTTATATTTTATAGGCGAAATAACAGGCGAAATTACTACTGATGATTTGCTAGAGACTATATTTAGTAAGTTTTGTATCGGAAAGTAGCTAAATTAGCGTATTCTATCACACATTTAAAAAGAATTACAAGCAATTTAATATGCCAGTAAAAATACCTAACAATCTTCCTGCAATAGAACTTTTAAAAAGGGAGAATATATTTGTGATGAGCGATTTGAGAGCTGATAATCAGGATATTCGCCCAATGCGTGTTTTAATTTTAAATCTGATGCCTATCAAGATTACTGCTGAAACAGATTTTATTAGGTTGCTCTCAAATAATCCTTTGCAGGTTGAGGTAGAATTTTTAAGACTTAATTCTCATAAACCTAAAAATACACCCGAAGCGCATTTAGAACTCTTTTATAAGGCTTTTTATGATATTAAAGCGAATTATTATGACGGAATGATTATTACAGGTGCACCTGTTGAGCTATTAGATTTTGAGGAAGTTACCTATTGGGAAGAAGTAACTCAGATTTTTGATTGGGCTCGAAAGCATGTTACCTCTACCATGTATATCTGTTGGGCTTCTCAGGCGGCTCTTTATCATTTTTATGGAATCCCTAAAAAGCCTTTAAACGATAAGTTATTTGGGGTTTTTAAACATACCGCAACAGAAAAAGGCAATCCTTTATTTAGAGGTTTTGATGACGAGTTTTATATTCCGCATAGCAGGCATACTACTATTTTAAAAGCCGATATAGCAGAAAAGGAAGCGGTTGCTATTTTGTCGGAATCGGAAGAGGCCGGAGTAGCCATTGCATCAAGCAGAGGTGGGCGAGAGTTTTATTTAACTGGCCATTCGGAATATTCGCCACTTACCCTTCATAACGAGTATCAAAGAGATGCGGATAAGGGATTAGATATTGCAATACCCAAAAACTACTATAAAAATGATGATCCTAAAAAAGCTCCATTGGTTTGTTGGACAGGCCATGCAAATTTGTTGTTTAACAATTGGCTTAACTATTTCGTGTATCAAGAAACCCCTTACAATTTAAAGGATGTAGCGCATTTAGGTGAGCTAAAGGAAAGTAATTAGAAAATATACTAAATTACCGTTACTTCGAACGGAGTTGAATGGTTTTTTAACTAGAAAAGCATATTTCTAATTGAGAGATTAATAAGCATTTTTTGCTTCAATCCACCAAGTTAAAAAAAGCATATTTGTTAAAATGTATAATTTTAGTTAATTTGTTATCTTAAACTATAATATGTCAAAAAATCTACTTTCAGAACGTGATATTTGTACCAAATTTATTTCGCCAGCCATTGAGAAGGCAGGATGGAATAAGCTTACTCAATATCTTGAAGAGGTCTCTTTTACTGATGGAAAGATTTACGTTAAAGGTAGGTTAACTACTAGGGGAGCTCGAAAGCGAGCAGATTATATTCTGTATTTTAAGCCTAATATTCCTATTGCAATTATTGAAGCAAAAGATAACAAACATAGTGTTGGATCTGGTATGCAACAAGCATTGGAATATGCTAAAATATTAGATATTCCATTTGTTTTTAGCAGCAATGGCGATGCTTTTCTATTTCATGATAAAACCAATACCACAAAAATTGAAACTGAACTTGAGCTAGATGAGTTTCCTTCACCCCGCCAACTTTGGGAAAAGTATAAAAGTTTTAAAGGTATTATTACTGAAAATGCTGAGCAAATTGTAGAACAAGATTATTTTTTTGATGGATCTGGTAGAAGGCCGAGATATTATCAACAAAACGCAGTTAATAGAACTTTAGAGGCAATTGCAGCTAAGCAAAATAGGATTTTGTTAGTAATGGCAACCGGTACAGGAAAAACTTATACTGCTTTTCAAATCGCTTATCGGTTATGGAAATCGAAAACTAAAAAGCGAATATTATTTCTTGCAGATCGTAACTCATTAATAGACCAAACGAAAAGAGGAGATTTTAAACATTTTAAGGATAAGATGACAGTTATCCAAAAAAGGCAGGTTGATAAAAGTTACGAGATATATTTGGCCATTTATCAGGGATTAACAGGTTCAGAAGAAGAGAAAAATATTTTTAAGCAGTTTACACCAGAGTTTTTTGATTTAATTATTATAGATGAGTGCCATCGTGGAAGTGCGAGGGAAGATAGTGCTTGGCGAGAAGTTTTAGCTTATTTTAAAGCGGCTACACAAATAGGACTAACGGCAACGCCTAAAGAAAGTAACACTGCAAGTAATAGCGAATATTTCGGCGAACCAATTTACACCTATAGCTTAAAACAAGGTATCGATGATGGTTTTTTGGCTCCTTATCGTGTAGTTCGAATTGGCTTAAACGTCGATTTAGAAGGCTATAGACCAGACCAAGGTAAAACCGATATTGATGGCTTTGAAGTAGAAGATAAAAATTACAACCGTAAAGATTTTGACCGAAATTTAGTTATTGAAGAGCGGACTGAGACTGTCGCATCAAAAATTACTCAATTTTTAAAAGGTTACGACCGCTTTGCAAAAACTATTGTATTTTGCAGAGATGTTGACCATGCAGAGAGAATGCGCTCGGCATTGGCTAACCAGAATAGTGATTTAGTGGCTAAAAACCATAAATACATTATGCGCATTACCGGCGATAATGATGAGGGTAAAAGAGAATTGGATAATTTTATTGATCCTGAATCTGTATATCCTGTAATAGCTACTACTTCCGAGTTGATGACTACTGGTGTAGATGCTAAAACCTGTAAAGTAATTGTGCTAGATGCCGAAATTGGCTCTATGACCAAATTTAAGCAGATTATTGGGCGTGGAACCCGTATAGACGAAGACCATGGGAAGCTCTATTTCACCATTATGGATTTCAGAAATGCAACCGACAAGTTTGCAGATAAGGATTTCGATGGCGAACCAATTAGGGTTAAACCATTACCTCAGGATGCAGACCTAGGTAGTATAATAGATGAAGAGGAGGAAGACAATTCGCCAATAATAGACGAAGAAAGCGGAGAAAATTTAACCGAACGACTTACACCTATTGAACCATTAGTTTTAAGAGAGCCAGCATCAGGCTACGAAAAAACAAAAAGAGAAAAAATTGTAATTAATGGCGTTGATGTTTCCATTTTAGTAAGTAGAGAACTTTATTTTAATAAAGATGGAAAACCCATTACAGTAAATTTGCAAGATTATTCCAAAGAAATGCTGCAAAATAAATTCCATAGTTTACAAGAGTTTTTAACAGTTTGGAATGCCGCAGATAAAAAGGAGGCTTTAATAAAAGAATTAGCCGACCAAGGTGTGCCTGTTGATGCACTATTGGATGCCGTAAATCGTGATTGCGATTTGTTTGATATTATCTGTCATGTTGCTTTTGAACAAGCGCCACTTACCCGAAAAGAACGGGCCAATAATGTTAAAAAGCGTAATTATTTTACCAAATATGGAGAGCAAGCCAGAAATGTTCTAAATGCCTTATTAGATAAATATGCCGACGAAGGCATTGAGAATATAGAAAGTATGGAAGTGCTTAAAGTAAATCCGGTTGCTTCTTATGGTTCAGCAATAGAAATTGTTCAGAGTTTTGGCGGAAAGTTAAATTATTTAAAGGCAGTTAGAGAATTAGAAAATCAATTATATCAGATTGCATAATGTCTGAACCATGATTTATAGGATTAAAAGATTAACATGATTCTAATTCAAGAAAATCCTAAAATCAAGAAAATCAAGGTGCAGACAAAAAAATTAAGGTTCGGACAAAAGAAATTAAAAAATTAAATGAGCAACATTTCAGGAGTAATAAGCAGCATTCGCCAAATTATGTGGCAAGATAATGGCCTTAATGGCGATGCGCAAAGAGTAGAACAGTTAGGGTGGATGCTTTTTCTGAAAATATTTTGTGATAAGGATAAAGAACTGGAAGTTTTAAACGATGATTATGTTTCTCCAATTCCTGTGGAATATCAATGGGATAATTGGGCTGCGGACGATGAAGGCATTACAGGCGACGAGCTACAGGAATTTGTAGACCGTCAGCTTTTTCCTGCTTTGCGCAATATTGATATTAGCACTGCAAATAAAAGAGCGGTTTTGGTACATGAGGTTTTTGATGGCAATAATAATTACATGAAAAGCGGTATCAATATACGTAAGGTATTGAATAAGCTTAACGAAATAGATTTTAATAAAGCCAAAGACCGCCATGCTTTTGGCGATATGTACGAAGCCATTTTAAAAGATTTACAAAGTGCAGGTAAAAGTGGCGAATTTTATACACCTAGAGCCATTACCCAGTTTATTACAGATGTGATAAACCCACAACTAGGCGAAAAAATATTAGACCCCGCTTGTGGTACAGGTGGATATTTGACTTCTGCTATTGAGCATTTAAAAGCACAAGCCAATTCTGTAGAAGAACGCAACCAAATACAAGAAAATATTATAGGTTGGGAGTATAAACCGCTGCCTTATTTATTGGCGACAACCAATTTAATATTGCATGATATTGAGCTGCCAAATATTACCTACCGTGATAGTTTAGACCAGCCTTTAAGCGAATACAAAGAGAAAAATCGGGTAAATGTTATTTTGGCTAATCCTCCTTTTGGTGGTATTGTGGCTAATAATAACGAAAACAACTTTCCGCAAAATTTTAGGACAAAGGAAAGTGCCGACTTATTCCTGATTTTGATGATTCATTTACTGAAACAAAATGGCCGAGCAGGAATTGTTTTACCCGATGGCTCGCTTACGGGCGAAGGGGTAAAACAACGTGTACGCCAAAAATTGTTAGAAGAATGTAACTTGCATACCATTATCCGCTTACCCAATTCTGTTTTTCAGCCTTATGCTACGGTAGCTACCAATTTATTGTTTTTTGATAAAGGCACACCCACCAAAGAAGTTTGGTATTACGAACACCGTTTGCCAGAAGGACAAAAATCTTATAGCAAAACAAAAACGATACAATTAAAAGAACTAGACCCCATAAAAGCCTGGTGGGACAACAGGGAAGAAAGCGACATTGCTTGGAAAGTAGATATTCAAACTATTGTTGACCGTAATTATGATTTGGACATTAAAAACCCAACCAAAGCAGAAGAAAGTCATAATTATAGCAGTGCAGAACTAATAGAAATGCTGCATCAATCTTTTGAGAAAAGTAATGCTTTGTTGGAACAATTAAAAGGAGCGGTTAACTAAATGGGCAATACTTTAGGCGAACTTTGTACAATTACCAAAGGCATAACAGGTATACAAAAAGCAATACCTGGGCAATATCCTTTAGTGGTAACAGCTGAAGAGAGAAAATCGCACAATGAATACCAATTTGATGATGAAGCCGTAGTTGTACCATTGGTTTCAGGAACTGGGCATGGTCATGCAAGCATTAACCGTATTCATTATCAAACAGGTAAGTTTGCTTTAGGTTCTATCTTGTGCGCTATAATACCAAAAGATAAATCAATTTTAAATGCAGAATATTTATTCAGGTTTCTAAATCTGAATAAAGATAATGAATTGGTAGCAAGAATGAGAGGCATGGCGAATGTTACCTTACCCATTAAAGAAATAGCAAAGATTGAAATTCCTTTGCCCACACTTGCTGACCAAAATGATTTCATAGAAAAATACAAAAGTCTTGAAGTTGATAGTCAAGAGATCAATGTAGAATTTGAAAAGCAACTTCTCTTAGTTAAACAAATTCGTCAAGCTTTTTTATCAGAAGCAATACAAGGTAAATTGGTTTTGGCTTCCTCTCTTTTGGAGAAGTCGGCGGGTGAGGCTGAAACTGGGCAGCAACTTTTAGAAAAAATAAAAGCTGAGAAAGCACAACTGATAAAAGATAAGAAATTAAAGAAAGGAAAAGAATTACCACCTATTAAACCAGAAGAAATTCCTTTTGAAATACCGGAAGATTGGGTTTGGTGTAGGTTGGGGGAGGTTGGAAAATGTTATACAGGAACAACTCCTTCAACTCTGATTAAAGAATATTTTAAGGGAGAAATACCTTTTATAAAACCTGCTGATATTTCAAAGAATCAGATAAATTATCACAATGAAAGTTTAACAGTGTTAGGTTTATCAAAAGGAACAACCATCCCCGTCAAATCTTTAATGATGGTCTGCATTGGAGGGAGTATTGGTAAATGCTTTTACACAGATAGAATTGTAAGTTGTAACCAACAAATAAATTGTTTAACACCATTTAATTTTAATGTAGAATTGCTAAACTATTTTTTGCAATCACTTTATTTTCAAAAATCGATTTGGAATACCGCATCTGGTGGATCTACTCCAATAGTTAATAGAAGCAAATGGGAAAAACTACTAATACCACTACCTCCATTATCAATCCAAAACCAAATCGTTTTGAAACTTGATAAATTAATGAAAACTTGTGATGATTTAGAAAATAGCATAAAACAAAGCCAATTACAAAATGAGCAATTGTTGCAACAGGTTTTAAAAGAGGCTTTGGAGGTTAAAGAGGAAATTATTATTTGATATAACAATATAGTATTTATGAAGAAGAAGGTTGAAGTTTTTAAAGTTAGAATTAAAACAGCAGATGGTTCTGAATTGAAATTAGAAGAAATTCTATTGAATAAGGAAATTAATGCAAAAAGCATTAAAACAGGTTTTAAGCATGTAGAATTTGTTTTTGTCGAAGAAAAGGATGATTTTATTTTAGGTATTGTGCAATCAACAAAAATGAATGCTACTCCTCCGAAAAATAATTTAAGAACAAGACAGATGTCGTCACTTGGATTGTCAAATGAAGAAGGCTTAGGTTATGGCAACGTTTTTTTATATTCTAAATCCACACAATTTTTTCTTTATGAAGTGACAAAGGATGGTGTATTTGCAGGTCAATTGGCTAGCCATATTTATAACATTGTTAAAGATACTGAGATAGTAAAATTTGACATTCACTTTGAAGTTGTTATGAATGTAGATGCAATGAAGAAGTTATTAACCATGGGCAGTAAGAAATTAGTTCATATGCAATTTGCTAATCCAGACGAGCTTTTAAAAAAAGTAAAAAATGAGCAACAATCTATAAAAGAAATTGCAAAGTCAGGAAATGAATTTGGAGCAGAGTTTATAGATGTTACTTATAAAATTGTAACAAGAAAAGGGAATTACCTACATACAAATAAAGTAAATCAATTATTGGAATGGGTTAATGGTCATTATGGTTTACTAAAAGAAAATGTCAAAAAACTATCTGTTAAAGGCTATGAAGAAGATGTGGAGGGAATTACAGAAGTAGATTTAATCAAAGATAAAATGATTGAATATATTAGTTATAGCGAAAGCAAGAATATGGTTGACTTAAAACCTTTTGAAAGAAAGCAAGGAATTATTGAAGCATATTTGAGAGTTGAGCGAGATATAAAAAAAATAATAAGCAATGAAGACAATAGATAATTTAAAAGAGAAATACTTGTCAGGTTTAATTGGCTTACTAGTATTTGTCTTGGCTATTTGTTTAGAACCTAGTCCTCTTTTAAAGATGGACATATTTGTTGAGAAGGCAATTGATATATCTTCGATAAGTTTCGGATTTTTATTAGCGGTTCTTGCTTTATTGATGCAAAGTGAAACGACCGGGATAAAACGAATTAAGGAAGCAGGTAGATTTTCTGAATTGATTGCGTACAATAAGAAATCAGTGATGGCATCTGCTGTATTAGCTGTAATGTGTTTGATTTACGTAAGCTTGGATATTCCAGAAAGCTATAAACAACACTTGTTATTTGGCTCAACTACAATTGGATTAATTTGGGATAGTATTGTTTTTGGTTTTTTTGCTTTTCAAATAATGTCTGTCTACCTATTTCTTGATTTATTCTATTTTATCGTTAAACAGTAATGTTGTCTAAACAGACGATGTATTAAAGAGACGCTAACTATGTTGAAGCTAAAATCAATTATATCTTTACCTTTGTAGTATATGGCAACTGAAATCAATATTAATCCAAATATGCTTACTTGGGCAATTGCTCGGGCAGGCTATGTAGTGGATGAATTTTTAGAAAAGTTTCCAAATGTAAAAAAGTGGATTGAGCTAATTAAAAAACCAACCGTTAAACAATTAGAAGATTTTGCCCATCGGGTTCATATTCCGTTTGGTTATTTGTTTTTGCAAGAACCACCGAAAGAAAGTATTCCGTTTCCTTTTTTCAGGACTGGAAATACGCAAACTCATCAAGTGAGCATCAATATTTACGACACCATATTAATTCTGCAAAGGAGGCAAGATTGGCTTACCGAATACTTACTGGAGAATGAGGTTAAACCACTCCATTTTGTTGGTAAATTTGCTAGTGATACAGCTTTTGAAACCATTGTAGCAGATATAAGAACTACATTACACATAATGCCAAATTGGGCAAGTGAACAACAAACCTTCGAAGACACTTTAAACTTCATTACCAAAAAAATCGAAGAAGTAGGGGTAATGGTGAATTTCAACGGAGTAGTTGAGAATAATACACACAGAGTAATCCCAGTAAACGAATGTAGAGGCTTTGTTTTGGTAAATGAAATGGCTCCCTTTATGTTTGTGAATGCTGCTGACGCCAAAGCTGCCCAGCTGTTTACCATTGTTCATGAATTGGCTCATATATGGTTGGGTGAAAGTGCAGGCTTTGATAATGAAAATTTATTGCCAGCAAATAATCCAATTGAGAAGTTATGCGACCAAGTAGCTGCTGAGTTTTTGGTGCCAGCTGTTTCTTTTTATGAGTTATGGACCAATAGTGCAGATATTAATAAATTGGCTAAGTATTTTAAAGTTAGCCCAATTGTAATAGCCAGAAGAGCCTTAGATTTAGGAAAACTAAGCAAAGGAGCGTTCTTTCAGTTTTATAATCATTACATGGAAGGGGTTAGGCTTAAAAAAGAAAGCCAAGGCAGCGGAGGTGATTTTTATGCAACAGCTAAAAAACGCATAAGTGCGAGTTTTGCAACTTATGTTAATCAAGCTGTTAAGCAAAATAAGCTGTTATATCGTGATGCCTATAAAATTACTGGACTAAGAGGAGATACCTATCAGAATTTTGTTACTAAACACCTGTTTTAATCTGTATGTCGGCTCCTTTTGTTCTAGATAGCAACTTCTTTATTCAGGCGCATAGAATGCATTACCCAATGGACGTTGTGCCAAATTTTTGGTTAAAAATTAAAGAGTTAGCTGAGAAGGGAATAATAATATCAATTGACAAAGTAAAAGATGAACTTAATTTAAATAAGGATGAGTTAACAGTATGGTGTAACGGTAATCTTCCAGAAGATTTTTTTAAAGAAACTGATATAGTAATAGGTGAATACATGGCTGTAACAGCTTGGGTTAATTCAAAATCTACTCACTATAACCCAGTAGCATTAAATGAGTTTTTAGATTCTACAGAAGCAGATGCCTGGTTAATAGCTTATGCGATAGCAAATGAAAGCAGCATTGTTACACATGAAACCAGTGAACCCTATAGAAAAAATAAAGTTAAAATTCCTGATGCCTGTGCTCCATTTAGTGTAAGTTGTTTAAATACTATTGAGTTGTTCAGATATTTAGGCGAACAGTTTTAGATGTTGATAGGTGGCAAAATCAGAGATTTAATTGGTTTCTAAACTATTTATCATGAGAAATAAAACAATTCAATCATGTACACTCTATATGACGTCATCAAACCAAAGTTTAACATATTATGGCAACATCAACAATAGAGTGGACAGAATTGACCTGGAATCCGGTTACAGGTTGTAGCAAAATTAGTCCTGGCTGTAAGTTTTGCTATGCAGAAACCATGACAAGGCGTTTAAAGGCCATGGGTGTAGAAAAATATAAAGATGGTTTCAAAAAAATTAAAACGCATCCAGATACGCTAAATATCCCATACACTTGGCGCAAACCTAAAGTAGTTTTTGTAAATTCTATGAGCGATATGTTTCATCCAGATGTACCTGAAGCATTTATACAATCTGTTTTTGCTGTAATGAATCAAACACCTCAGCATGTGTATCAGGTATTAACAAAACGTTCGGCAAGGTTGAAAGAGCTTTCAAGTAAACTTAACTGGACTAAGAACATTTGGATGGGAGTTTCTGTAGAAAATGAAGAATATACCTATAGAGTTGATGACTTATCAGAAACAGAAGCTGTAGTAAAATTTCTTTCTATTGAGCCTTTAATTGGCGAAGTAACAACATTAAACCTTCAAAAAATTAATTGGGTTATTGTTGGTGGAGAATCCGGTCATAAAGCAAGACCTGTAAAAAATGAATGGATAGAGGTGGTAAAAGAAGAATGTGTAAAAAGTAATGT
>JAAFJW010000209.1 GCA_013298995.1 Sphingobacteriales bacterium
CTCGCCAATTGGTCCTAATTTAGGGCTAAGGCCAAATAATGGAATTAGGTAATCGGTTTCCATAGTGGTTTCGGTTTTGGTTTTATCAACCAAAGTAATTTCGTTTAAATGCCCATTTCCGTTTATTTTGGTTAGGTGCGATGATAAAATTAAATTTATAGTACCCGCTTCGGCTAGTTTAAAAACTTTTTCGGCCGAGTCGGGCGCACCTCTAAATGTATCGCCACGGTGTACCAAGGTTACTTTTTTGGCTACATCGGCCAAAAAAATTGTCCAGTCTAGTGCCGAGTCTCCGCCACCAGCCAAAACCACATTTTTATCTCTGTAAAGTTCAGGGTCTTTAACCATATAGCTAACGCCTTTGCCTTCAAATATTTCTAAGTTTTCTATATCAGGTTTGCGGGGCTCAAAACAACCCAATCCGCCTGCAATGGCTACCACTTGGCAATGTATATTTGTACCATCGCTTGTAGTAACTATATAACTGCCGTCGGCTTGTTTTTCTAAGCCTTCTACACGTTCGCCAAGGGTAAAACCAGGTTCAAAAGGTTTAATTTGTTCCATTAGGTTATCTACCAATTCTTGTGCTTGTATGGTAGGGTAGCCGGGTATATCGTAAATGGGTTTACGGGGGTAAATTTCTGATAGTTGGCCGCCAACTTGTGGCAGGGCATCCACCAAATGGCAACGCATTTTTAATAAGCCCGCCTCAAAAACGGTAAATAAACCAACTGGGCCTGCGCCTATTATGCAAATGTCGGTACTAATTTGGGTGTTCATATTTCTAAAGTTTGATATATTGTGTCTAAAATTCTTTTTAAATCGTTGTAATCTTTTTCGCTTAGGTTTTCCCAAGCTTTCATTCTAATATTGGTTACAATGGGTGTCCATTGCTTCATTTTTTCTTCGCCATTGGCGGTAAGTGTAACTAAAAAACTGCGCCTATCGGTTGGGTGTTGCTTGCGTTGGGTTAGGTTTTTTTTGCAAAGTAAATCAATTATTCGGGTAAGTGTAGGATGATCTTTGCCTGTAAGTTCGGCTAAATCACTTTGATTTTTATCATTATTAATATCTAGGTGTTTTAAAATATGCCATTGGTCAACGGTTATATCAAAATTAGCTTCTTTAAAACGCTGTGTAGCAAATTGTTTTATGCGGCGTGAGGTACGGTCGAGCAGATAGGAGTACGTACCAAATTTTTCGCTTGTCATATTAATAATTAGTGCAACAAATATATTTATATTTTAGTTTTTTTAAAAGATATATTTTAAAATGTGTTATTTTGGTAAGATAGTAGTGGAAATTTTAGCTTGGTAACAAGCATAATTTTATTTTTTCGACGGCAGAACTTAACTATTCCGACTGTTTTTAGGATAGGTAATAATTTTAATTTTCTCCATAAATTGCACAATTATTGCTTCTAGTTGGGTAAATTAGCCTCTAATGCTACTATCCGTTTTTTGTTAGAGTTTAAGTGTTTTTTCTTTGATACAAAGAAAAAAACAATACGAAAAACCAGTAAAAAAATACAATTACTTGTTAGCAAGTAGTTAACAATTGTACATAACACAGCTGATTTTTATAAATCGAACCCGAAAATTGTTAATAACTTGCGATTTTAGTATAATAGTTGAATAATTACAATTTATTAAAAAAACAATATGAAAAAGATAATACAAATAATTACTATTATAATTATAGTCTTACAAGCATGTAAAAAAACACCAAAGCCTCCAGTAATAGAAAATCCTATTTTGTTAAATTATACCTTTGAAAACGATAACGAAGGTTGGGTTTATGGCTACTCCGATTATCCATCAACGTTATCGTTAAACGATAGTTTAGTACTTTACCAAATGCTGTATGGCCATGCTACTTTACCTGCCAGCATTGTGCCTGCTCAAAAAGGTTTGCGTATAAAAGGCATGAACCGTAGCGACGATTTATTTATGTATGTAAAAAAAAACTTATCGGGCTTAGTTCCCAATACGTTATACAAAATAACTTTTGAAATAGAAATGGCATCAAACGCACCAACAAACGCCGTAGGGGTTGGAGGTGCGCCTGGCGAAGCTGTAACATTAAAAGCAGGTGCAAAAGCATACGAACCTAAAAACATAAAAGATAACCTTAACCATTATAGGTTAAACATAGATAAAGCAAACCAAAAAGATACAGGTATTGATATGCAAATTTTAGGCAATATTGGTGTTGCTGATGATACAAAAAATTATACATTAATTACCCGAAGCAGCCCTACACCGTTTTCTGCCAGTACCAATTCAGACGGTAAAATTTGGATAATTATTGGCACCGATAGTGGTTACGAGGGGCTTACAGATTTATATTATTCGAATATTAAATTAAAATTAGAAAAATCAACAAACTAGTATTTTTTTTTAAAATAGGCCTTAAAAAAACAAATTCATACGATATAAAAAGGTGTTTTTTTTTTGATTTTAATAGGATTTTTAAAAGTAAAAACCTTATTAAAAGATAAACATCTTTTTATTTGAATCTAAGTTTTATAAAATGTTAGTTTTGCAAAAAAATTAAAAATACAATGATTAC
>JAAFJW010000211.1 GCA_013298995.1 Sphingobacteriales bacterium
TTATCAGAGTTTAACTTTTATATGTATAATTTTTTTAAAACGGTTTAATGGTGCTTTTGAATCAATAAGTATTCTTTTAAAGAAATATAAAAACCATTCAAATGTAGAAACGTCGATTGGTCTAATTATTAGAGCGAGTCTGTTAGATGTAATTGTGCTTTTGTACTTGAAAACTTTTGAAGATGAGATATGTAGTGAAGGTATTGAAACCACAAATAAATTTAACAAAATAATTAATGAATTTATGAGCGAACAACTTAAGTTTGCTTTAGATCATTTGATTTTTCTTCGCAGTCTTAATCAAATTAGCAAAATAGAATTTCAAGAGGAATTAAACATAGTTCACACCAGCTTCATACATCTTTTTAATTCAGAAAATATTGATAAATCTGACCCTACAAAAAATCTGATTTATAAAAAAAAACGAAGTGTAAAAGAATACTATAAAAGAATCCAATCTCACTCCAAAAATAAAATGCAATCTAAAGATTTATACAATTTATATACCTATTATTCTAAATACGATCATTTTGGTTCAATGACACATTTTTTACAGACAGATAATATAGCGTTTAATCTTACAAGAATTCTAATATCTTTAGAAAATATGATTTTTGGCTTTGACGAAAGTTTAAATACTTTATATTCTCCTGTGGATATATTTAAAAAGGAAAAAGAAGTTTTGGAAACATTAAAGAACCAATTTGAGAATTTGATAAAATAAATAAAACTTTTTATGAGGAAATTGCGGCTCTATTTAGGGATAGTCAATTAATCAGGATTGTTTTCTATTTATTACGAACAAACCTTATAGAACCTTTACCACGTGTATCATCCGTTATTTTCATTATTGGTTGAGCACTTTCAGAAAAAGAACCACCAGCAAAATTCCCGTCAGAACCTAATCCTAATAACATAGGTCGGTAAACATTGCTAACTAAATATATATCGGATGTCCAAAGAGCGGTATGAGTGCCTTTAAACTCGAAT
The DNA here is from genome assembly GCA_013298995.1 of Sphingobacteriales bacterium. Lineage (GTDB taxonomy): Bacteria > Bacteroidota > Bacteroidia > Sphingobacteriales > Sphingobacteriaceae > Pseudopedobacter. The sequence continues at coordinate 991 of JAAFJW010000211.1, forward strand.
TCAAATGATTGATTTTTTCCTGGTTGAAACAAACCTGCTGGCAAAGCATTAAACCCCGACTTATTTGTACCTCTAAAACTACCATCATTTGTTGATAATAGATTTTTAACAGTTTCCGTATTTATTTTTTTATCTAAAATTTTACCATCAATTATTCCTGTACTGCTATAGTTCTCAAAACCACCGTACTTATTTATTAAATCCACATAATCTTTTACAGTTGGTATTCTCCACCCTTGAGGCAAAATTATTGATTTAGTTTCAAATAATGTCAGCATTTTACCATAGCTATGGTTCACTATTTGGTTATAATATACTCCATTTTTTCCATCATAATTCTCGCTAGTCCATTCTAAATTATCTATTGTTACAGTTTTGTACTCTCTGCCCTCAATTGAAACAGTTCCTGTAATATTAATTTGCGGACTATCCTCGTTTTTTGTTTCTTTTTTGCAACTAAACTGAAAAGATGTTAAACAAACAGAAAGAATAAGCAGTAAAGTTTTAATAAGATTTTCTTTTTTCATATTAGATTAAATTTTGCACAACGCAATGTTTTTATTAGTTTTAGTACTATACTTGTTAAAAGCAAATTTAAATTACAGATACTAAATACCCAACCCAATAATTTACTTACTAAAGCAAAATAATACTAAGTTGTGTAATTTGTTACTATATTTGAGAATATAAAATTTAATTTGATGACATTAGGAGAAAAACTTAAAAAAATACGTGTTGAAAAAAACTTCACACAGGAACACGTAGCGTTTGAACTGGGTATTTCTCAAAAAACTTATTCTAATTTTGAGAATAATAAAACCAACCCCTCTTTTACTCAAATAGAACAGATCGCGGCTATTTTAAACGCTCGGGTTATTGATTTTTTAACTGATGAGAAAATTGTTTTTAATCAAAATACCGAAAATGGGTATAACAACGGTATTGTTTTATATCAAGAAACATCTCATAAATTATATGAACAATTTGAACTTCGTATAAAACAGTTACAAGAAGAAAACGATTTCTTAAAAGAGCTTATTAGGAAATAGTTATTGTATAATTTTTATTTTTCTCTACTTTAGTTTCACCTGCTCTTTGTTCTTTGCAACCTCGAAGCGTAAATTGTAGGGTTTGTAATCTTTTTTTCCCCGTTTATCCTTAAAATTAGCGCAGCGTTCTAAGGATTTGTAAATAAAATGGAGTCTCCAGACTCCAGTAACCTACATTTTATTATTTTTAGCGGAGTTTGGAAACTCCTCTTTAGACAACCTCTTTACACTTTTTCACAAAACTCCTTGATATTTTTCTGTAACTGCTTAGCATGATTTGAGACATCGCGTTCAATCTTATAATCAACATATCTGGCGGTATGGCACAGGTCAAATAAATTTGAATATTCGAAGGCAATTTCACTAGCGTGATTTTCTACCAGTTCATTTAAAACTTTATGCGCAGAAATACCATATCTCTGATTAGTACAGTATTGTTCAAAAGTTTGTATTTTAAAGGTACTTTTAGAATTTGTTGCTTTCAA
>JAAFJW010000022.1 GCA_013298995.1 Sphingobacteriales bacterium
CAATGGGCAGTTAATATCTCGCCCATTGATTGACATTTTTGTCGGTCATCTAAGCTATCCCTAACCTTTGCTCTCCAGCAGAGCTAGTTTCCGTTTCACTTGACTTTATAAATATCGATAGATTTTTTATCCCAACAAAATCCTACTAAATTTACACCACCATTTTTGTCCACATGGAACTAACGTCTCAAAAAAAACACCACAAATGTCCATTACGCCATCTTTTTACGTTAGGGATTGCAGTGAAAATCCCTGCCTGCGCAGGCAGGCTTTTTTTTGAGGTACGAAAAAAAAGATTGTAACGAAAAGCCCGCCCCTTCGGGGAACGCCCAAAAAATATTTTTATAAATACGCCAAACCTGCCACCGCCAATTTTAAATCCCACAAAAAAAAATCATATTTGTAAATGATTAAAATTACCCTTCCCGATGGTTCGATAAAAGAATTTGAACAGGGAATTACCGCACACCAAATCGCATTAAGCATATCCGAAGGCTTGGCCCGCAATGTATTGGCTGCCGAAATAAATGGACAAACCTGGGATAGTAACCGCCCAATTACAGCCGACGCTAACGTTAAATTACTTACTTGGAACGATGCTGGCGGAAAAGCTACTTTTTGGCATTCATCAGCCCATGTACTTGCCGAGGCCTTAGAATCCTTATACCCAGGCACTAAATTCGGTATCGGCCCAGCTATCGAAACAGGTTTTTATTATGATGTTGATTTTGGCGAACACCAAATATCGTCCGATGATTTTAAACGTATCGAAGATAAATACCTAGAAATTGCCCGCACCAAAGCCGAATTTACCCGCACAGCGGTAACCAAAACCGATGCCATAGATTATTTTACCCTTAAAGGGGATGAATATAAGCTGGACTTGATAAAAGACCTGCCCGATGGCAGCATTACTTTTTACCAGCAAGGCAACTTTACCGACCTTTGCCGTGGCCCGCACATACCCAATACCAGCTTTATAAAAGCGGTAAAATTAACCAATATTGCAGGTGCTTACTGGCGTGGCGATGAAACTAAAAAACAACTTACCCGCATTTATGGCGTAACTTTTCCCAAGCAAAGCGAGCTTAGCGAGTATTTGCTAATGATAGAGGAAGCCAAAAAACGCGACCATCGTAAGCTAGGCAAAGAGTTGGAGTTGTTTACCTTTTCGGAAAAAGTGGGTATGGGCTTGCCGCTTTGGTTGCCCAAAGGAACAGCATTGCGAGAGCGGCTGGTATCGTTTTTACAAAAAGCACAACAAAAGGCAGGTTACGAACAAGTGATTACGCCACATATTGGGCATAAAAATTTGTACATCACATCGGGCCATTACGAAAAATATGGTGCGGACGCTTTTCAGCCTATAAAAACTCCGCAAGAAGGCGAAGAGTTTTTTTTGAAACCAATGAACTGCCCACACCATTGCGAAATTTATAAATTTAAACCACGGTCGTACAAAGATTTACCCATTAGGTTGGCCGAGTTTGGTACCGTGTACCGTTACGAGCAAAGTGGCGAATTACATGGCCTTACCCGTGTACGTGGCTTTACGCAGGACGATGCGCATATTTTTTGCCGCCCCGACCAAGTAAAAAACGAGTTTAAAAAAGTGATTGATTTGGTGTTATACGTTTTTAAAGCCCTAGGTTTTGATAATTATACGGCACAAATATCGCTACGCGACCCAGCAAAAAAAACAAAATATATTGGCAGCGACGAAAACTGGCAACTGGCCGAAAACGCCATTATAGAAGCCGCCCAAGAAAAAGGTTTAAACACCGTTACCGAGCTTGGCGAAGCAGCATTTTATGGCCCAAAACTAGATTTTATGGTTAAAGATGCCTTGGGACGTAAATGGCAACTAGGCACTATACAAGTAGATTATAACCTGCCCGAACGCTTTGAACTAGAATATACTGGTAGCGATAATTTAAAACACCGCCCCGTAATGATACATAGAGCACCATTTGGCTCGCTTGAGCGTTTTGTGGCTGTTTTGATAGAGCATTGTGCAGGTAATTTTCCGCTTTGGCTAATGCCCCAGCAGTTTATTGTATTGCCAATTTCAGAAAAGTACGAAGAATATGCAAAAAGTGTTTTAGATTCGTTAAATAATAACGATATTTGCGGGCTTATTGATTTGAGGGACGAGAAAATTGGCCGCAAAATTAGAGATGCCGAGATTAAAAAAATACCCTACATGCTAGTAATTGGCGAAAAAGAAATGGAAAGTGGTGTAGTTTCGGTACGTAAACATAGTGCGGGTGATGTAGGAGAAATGACGATTGAGGCGTTTACAAATCATTTAGAGCAAGAAATAAAAATTAGTAATTAGAACTGGAGGATTATTATCAGACCAAAATTAAACCCGAATAGAGCAAGAAGAGTTACCGAACCACTGCACAATATCAATAAGCGTATTAGAGCTAAGGAAGTTAGAGTTGTTGGGGAAGATGTTGAGCAGGGGATTTATCCCATAGAAAAAGCCTTAGAAATGGCTATTGAAATGGATTTGGATTTGGTAGAGATTTCGCCCAATGCTGTACCACCTGTTTGTAAAATTGTTGATTATAACAAATTTGTTTACGAACAGAAAAAGAAGCTAAAGGAAATAAAATCGAACGCAAAACAAACGGTAATTAAAGAAATACGTTTTGGCCCTAATACCAGCGACCACGATTTTCAGTTTAAACTAAAACATGCCATAGCCTTTTTAGAAGCTGGCGAAAAAGTGAGGGCTTACGTACACTTTAAAGGCCGAGCCATTGTTTACAAAGAGCAAGGAGAAATTTTATTATTAAAATTTGCCCAAGCCTTAGAAGATGTAGGAAAAGTAGAATTACTACCTAAATTAGAAGGTAAACGAATGTTTTTAACAGTAGCACCTAAATCATTAAAAAAATAAATAACAGGTAATTTAAAAATCAATTTTATGCCAAAAATGAAAACCAATTCCAGTGCGAAAAAGCGTTTTACGCTTACTGGAACAGGTAAAATTGCAAGAAAAAGTGCTTACAAAAGCCACATTCTTACCAAAAAAACCACCAAACAAAAACGTAACTTAACCAAAACCAGTTACGTAAGCGATGGTGATATGGGTAATGTAAAGCGTATGCTTTGCATTGGGAAATAACAAATTTTTTTTAACCAGGTATGCGGTTATAAGTTTCTTTTTAAATAAAGAACACCGTACACCAAAAACTTAATTACTATGCCACGTTCGGTTAACGCAGTAGCGTCAAGAAGAAGAAGAAAGAAAATCCTAAATATGGCCAAAGGCTATTGGGGATCCAGAAGCAAGGTTTATACCGTTGCTAAAAACACTGTTGAAAAAGGTTTACAATATGCCTTTAGAGATAGAAGAGTAAAAAAACGCGAATTTCGCTCATTATGGATACAACGTATTAATGCAGCAACCCGCCAATACGGCATTTCGTACAGCCAATTTATTGGTAAAGTTGCGGCCAAAAATATTGGCTTGAACCGTAAAGTATTGGCCGATTTAGCGATGAATCATCCAGAAGCTTTTAAAGCCGTTATTGAGGCTGTAAAATAATAAAATGTAGATTTAGGGTTTGTAAAAAAAAGGAGTGCGATTTTCGTACTCCTTTTTTTATGCCATTTTTTTTGATTAGTTGTTTTTGAGGTTGTTAAGTTCAACCAATAATTTTTGGCTTGTGGCTTGGCTAACTTTAACCAATGGTAAGCGTAAATAGTCATCACAAAGGTTTAGGTGTTGCATGGCAGCTTTTATGCCAGCTGGGTTACCATCGGCAAAGCATAAGCGTGTAAATTCTAAAAATCGAAAATGTGCGGCTTGTGCCTCGGTAAATTTACCTGCTAGGCAAGTACGTACCATAAGCGAAAACTGTGCAGGTATAGCATTGGCTATTACCGAAATAATACCTACTGCGCCAAGGGCTATCATGGGTAAGGTTACAGGGTCGTCGCCCGATATAAGCTGAAAATCTTTTGGTTTATTAGCCGCTATATTATTTATCTGCTCTAAATTACTTGATGCTTCTTTTAGTGCGATAATGTTTTCGAAATCATGCGCCAAGCGAAGCGAGGTTTCGGCAGTAATATTCATTCCTGTACGGGCAGGAACATTATATAAAATAATAGGCAAAAGTGAAGCCTGTGCAATAGCTTTATAATGTTGATAAATACCTTCTTGTGTGGGTTTATTATAATAAGGCGATACCGAAAGTATGGCCACATAGCCCTGTATATTAAAATTGCTTACTTGTTTTACAATTTCGGCAGTATTATTACCCCCCAAGCCGGCTACCAAAGGGATGCGGTTATTTACTTTTTGGGTTACAAAGTTATAAATGCTTTCTTTTTCTTGAAGCGTTAAAGTAGCGGTTTCGCCTGTGGTACCTAACACTACTATATATTCTACATTGCCTTGTATAAGGTGTTCGATGGTGCGCTCTAGGGCTACATAATCTATTTCTAGGCTTGCTAAAAATGGGGTTATTAATGCTACTCCAGTGCCTTGTAAGTTAATCATTTTATGGTTGCGTGGGATTGGTTATTTTGGATGTAATATTAATTTAAAAAAAGAGTTTTTTAAAATGAGTTTGGCTTAAAGCGAAATTTAATTTTTTCTGTTTTTTTATGCAGTAAAAAATTATTATTCAATAAGATAGATATAAAAAAACAAGAAAACATGTTTAATAATGTACCGTTACAAAAAGTTGGTAAATTAAATATCTAAAAATTGGGAGCAATAATTCTCCCTGTTGTTGAAATTTTAAACACTTTTTTTATCATTTTAAAAAACTGATTTAAGCTTTTTATTTTTAAAAGCCCCATACGCTCATATTAAGCAATCCTTAACATTTACTTAAAAATCTTTTGGCATTTACGGAGCCTGCAGCGTTAAATAATGTAGCGCATCTATATTATCTATCTTAATACCTTTCCCTTTTAAAGAGATGCTTTTTTCAAGCACAAGCTCATTAATTGTTCTGAAAACGGTTTCATACGTTGCGCCTACATACGAGGCTAGGTCTTGCCGAGATAAAGTGATATTAATTTCGCCATCTTTTAGCCCAAATTTTTCTTGCAAAAGTAATAAAGCCTGTGCCACCCTACCTTTAACTGTCATGTGGGCTAGGTTTCTCATTTTTCGTTCTGATTCTTGCAATTCATCGGCAAAAAACATCATTAGCTTAAATGCAAAATCAAGGTTTACCTTTAAAGTAGTGTAAAAAAAATCTATATCAATAAAACAAATTGTACCGTTTTCTAATGCTGTTGCCGATATAGGGTAAATATTACTTTTACTACTTAAACCCCTGTGCCCAAAAATACTGCCCTTGTTGGCTATTCTTAAAATCAATTCTTTATCGCTACCCCATTTTTTATGCACTTTAATATTACCCTCGTAAACAAAGTAAACACCTGTTACGATATCGCCTTCGGCAAATATTACCTCGCCTTTTTTTACCTCGTATATTTTTTTATTGGCATTAATGGCGGGTAACCATTCGGGTAAGCAATTTTTGCTGATGTAGCAGTTTTCGGTACTGTGCTCTTTTTTACTAATTTTCATTTCTGTATTTATATATAACTATTAGGTGTATTTATTAATTTGTGGCTGTAATTTGTAAAATTATAATGCAATTTCACTATATTTTTGAAAATATTGCGCTTTTATGTATTTTTTATTAATTTTTTATTGTCTTTTTAATATTTTTTGATTTGTTTTTTACAAAAACAGCTATTTATTTATTGCAAATAATATAATTTACTAAATATTTATGCCTATAAAATTAACATTTTTACCAAAAAACGGCTTTTTGATAATTTTTATCATATTAATTAGTCATTTTATCTATAATATTTTTAAAATAATATGATATTTACTATGTTTATAACATTAAACAAGAATAATAATTATGAATACAACAAAAACTAAATCCAAACAAAAAAATCCATTACAAGCGCAACCGTAATGGATGTAAAACAGGCAAAAAAATCCGCAAACTTTAAAACCCTAAACAAATGTATCGAAAAATTAAACTTATTATTACCACCGCAATTTTATTTGCAATTACATTACAAAGCAGTAAAACCTACGCCCAGTTTACACTAAACGGGCAGTTGCGTACCCGTGGCGAACACCGCAATGGTTTTGCTAATTTAATACCTAAAGCCGATGAAGCAACTAACTTTATATCGCAACGTACCCGCCTTAATTTTGGCTACAAATGGGACAGGGTAACTTTTGGTGTAAGTGTGCAAGATATTAGGGTGTGGGGGCAAGATGCTTCAACCATTAGCCCTGCCGATGGCAACAAACTTATGCTACACGAAGGCTGGGCCGATATTACCTTACTAAACATGGCCGATACCACCCTTAAAACCAAATTTATTGATAACCTATCGCTTAAAATTGGAAGGCAAGAATTAATATACGACGACTCAAGGTTAATAGGCAACTTAGATTGGTTACAACAGGCCCGCCGATTTGATATGGCTTTATTAAAAGCAATGCACCACGGCTGGCAGCTAGATATTGGTTATGCCTTTAATCAAAACCAAGAAACGTTTATGAACACTTACTACACGCCTGGAAACACAGCGCAATTTGTAAAAAACGATGCTGATCAATTGGTTCCAGTGCCAGCCGGAACTGTACCTTTATTAGACGCAAACGGAAAAAGCTCGGCAACGGGTAATATTAACTTCATGAACCCAGCCGGCACCAATGCGGCATCTCAAAACTATAAAAACTTTATAAGTGTGTACCTAAGCAAAAAGTTTAACCAAACCAAAGTTTCGGCTTTATACTTTAACGACGATTTTACTGCTTACAATGTAGCAACCAGAGCAGCTGGAGGAGGAAATTTATTTGTACGCGATTTTAACACCCACAAAACCGTTGACCGTTATACTTATGGAGGTATGGTTACGCATACTTTAGGTAACGCATCGGGCTTTGGTAAAATAGCCATTAACGGTGCTTACTACCATCAATTAGGTAAAGATAGAGACAGCAAAAAACTAGATGCTTACCACTATACCGCATCGGCAACATATAGCAAAGGTAAATTTACCGCTGGCCCAGGGTACGATTATTTATCGGGCAATACCGAAAATACACAAGCAACAGAAACCAAACGTTTCGACCCACTTTACGGCACACCACATAAGTTTTGGGGTTTAATGGATTATTTTTATGCCCCCACAGGTTCGCCTTCAGCTGGTTTAAAAAACGCATACTTTAAAACCAAGTTTACAGCAAACCGTTACTCTATAATGTTAGATTACCATTATTTTGAGATGGCTAACTCGCTTAAAGGTAGCCCGGTAAGTACTAAAAAATTAGGCGATGAAGTAGATTTAACCGTAAGCTATAACCTAAACAAATTTACAACTGTTGATTTAGGCTACTCAATTATGTTTGCTACCGATGCCATGCCTTACGCCAAAGGACAAATAAGCCCAATTACTACTCCCGTAAACGATAAATACGAAAAAAGAGGTCAGTTTGCTTATTTCTCTATCAACATTAAACCCGATTTTTTCTTTACAAAACCAGTAGCCATCAAAAACTAATTTAACCATCCCATTAAAATAAAAACAATATGAAAAAGAAAGTATATAAATTTTCAAAAATAACAGCACTAAGTGTGCTGTTATTGGCTAGCTTAACTAGTATCAGCTTTGCGCAAGGCCGTAAAATTAAATTAGGATTTATTCCTTTAACCGATTGTGCGCCTTTAGTAGTAGCCAAAGAGTTGGGCTTATTTGCCAAATATGGTGTAGATGTGGAGCTTTCTAAAGAATCATCATGGGCAAACATTAGAGATAAAGTATTAAATGGCGAGCTTGATGCCGCACATTGCCTATACTCAATGCCGTTTTCGGTTTATACAGGCATTGGTGGCAAGCCAGGCTCCGAAATGAAAATTGCCATGACACTTAGCAACAATGGCCAAGGCATAACCTTATCAAAAGATTTTTGCGGACTAGTAGGCTTTAAAGAAGTAAACAAAGTAGCTGCTGCGGTTAAAAAAGTAGAAAGCCGTAAAGAAGTAACTTTTGCCATGACTTTTCCAGGCGGTACACACGATATTTGGTTACGTTACTGGATGGCTGCTGCGGGTATCAACCCAAAATCAGTAGGTATTATCACCATTCCGCCGCCACAAATGGTGGCCAACATGAAAGTAGATAACATGGAAGGCTACTGCGTAGGCGAGCCTTGGAACGGCGTTGCCGTAGCACAAGGCATTGGTTTTACGCACATTGCTACACAAGATTTATGGAACAACCACCCCGAAAAAGCGTTGGTTGCCAACGCCGATTTTGCTAAAAACCAAAAAGCCGATTTAAAAAAAGTAATGAAAGCCATTATCGAAGCCTGCAAATGGTTAGATGTAATGGGCAACCGTAAAAAAGCTGCAAATTGGTTAACAAAACCATATTATGTAAATGCTCCGCTAGCTGTTATCGAAGCTAGGTTATTAGGTTCTAATGATTTAGGTTGCGATTTAGGCGTACAAAAATACAAAGAAAACTGTATGCGTTTTTACAACAACGGTGTAGTTAACACACCTTTAAAATCGTACGCTATGTGGTTTATGGCACAATATGTAAGGTTCGGAATGTTAAAAGCCGAGCCTAACTATGCCGCCGTAGCCGATAAAGTGGTATTAGATGATGTATTTGCCGAAGTAGCCAAAGAAATGAACGTACCTGTACAACTAGATATGAAAGCATTTAAAACCAACTACGATGTAATTTTTGATCCAAGCAATATTCCCGCATATTTAAAAGCAACAAAAAGATAGGTTAATTTTTTAAAGGCAGCTTTGGGATTTCCCAAACTGCCTTTTTTATTAAATACAATTATGAAAAAAGAAAAAGTACTCAGTTTTATATACGATACATTATTTTTTGTAGCAAGTATGGCCATATTAGTTGCCCTTTGGGAGTTAATAGCATACGTTACCAAAAACGAAATACCTGGTCCAAAACCCACTTTAACCGTTTTTAAAGAGTTAATGCAAGAACCCTTTTACGACCGTGGGCCTAACGATAAAGGCATAGGCAACCAATTAATGAGTTCGCTTTACCGTGTGTTTTTAGGCTTTGGTGCAGGCAGTTTAATTGCCATACCCCTAGGTTTATTAATGGGAAGTTCAAAATTAATAATGCGTTTGCTAAACCCAATTGTACAAATTTTGCGCCCCGTATCGCCATTAGCTTGGTTTCCACTAGGTTTATTAGCCTTTCACGCTGCCGAAGGTGCAACCATATTTATCATTATTATCACATCGCTTTGGCCAACCTTAATAAACACCGCTTTTGGCGTATCAAGCATCCCACAAGACCATAAAAACGTAGGTACTGCCTTTGGTTTTTCTAAATGGAAGTATCTTACCAAAATCTTAATCCCTTTTTCCCTGCCACACATTATTACAGGTTTACGCCTATCTATTGGTATCGCTTGGATGGTAATTGTAGCTGGCGAAATGCTATCGGGCGGTGTAGGTATTGGCTTTTTTGTATGGGATAGCTGGAACGGATTATCGCTCGAAAAAATATTAGTAGCCATCATCATCATAGGTTTGGTGGGTGTAATTTTAGATAAAATGTTTAACGCTTTACAAAACGCTTTTGCGTGGGATAAATAAAATTTTAAAATTTATAATTATTGAATAGCTTAATTTCCTTCAGCTTTTGCTAAAGGAAATTTTAAAAACCGATAAAAATATGCAAGAATTAGAAACCATAGAAACCGCAATCAATCCAACCACAACAACGCCCGAAACAGCCATCGCTATAAAAAACGTAAGCGTATCGTTTAAAACCAAAAAAGGTGTTTTTAATGCCTTAAACAATATTAGTTTAGATATTAAACGGGGCGAAATTGTAACCCTAATTGGCCACTCGGGTTGTGGCAAATCAACGCTAATGAACACCGTATCGGGTATGGTTGCCCCTACAAGTGGTACAGTTACCGCCAACGATAAAATTGTAAAAGGCCCAGGGCCCGATAGAGGCATAGTTTTTCAAAACTACTCGCTACTGCCTTGGTTAAGCGTTTTTCAGAACATTTACGAAGCCGTTGACTCGGTTATGAAAGATAAAACCGCTGCCCAAAAGCGAGAAATAGTAAACAAAAACCTAGATATGGTAAATTTAATGAGCCATAAAAACAAACTACCTGGCCAGCTATCGGGCGGTATGAAACAGCGTGTAGCCATTGCCCGGGCATTTGCCATTAGCCCAAGTATTTTATTGTTAGATGAACCCTTTGGTGCATTAGATGCTTTAACCAAAAGCGATATGCAAATAGAATTGTTAAAACTTTGGAACCTTGCCAACCGCGATAAAACCATTGTAATGGTAACCCACGATGTAGAAGAAGCCATCTTTTTATCCGACCGTGTAGTAGTGATGAACAACGGCCCTGCGGCAACTATTAAAAAAATAGTAGATATTAACCTTCCACGCCCCAGAAACAAGAAAGATATTAGCCACGATCCAGAGTATATGAAAATTCACGACGAATTATTGACTTTATTATTCCATAAATTCTCTATAAACGATTAATTGTAATATTTTCGCAACAATATGACCAATTTAACCAACCAACCCTTACAAAAGCTAAAAATTTTCTCCCTTTCGGGGATACAAATGCGCACATTCCACATCAGTTGGCTAACATTTTTTGTTTGCTTTTTTGGCTGGTTTGGTTTAGCCCCATTAATGCCCACCATCCGGGCCGATTTAGGTTTAACCAAAGCCCAAGTAGGTAACACCATTATTGCAGCCGTATCGGCAACCATATTTGCCCGTTTACTTATTGGTAAACTTTGCGATAGTTGGGGACCACGAAAAACCTACACTACATTGTTAGTTATTGGCTCTTTCCCCGTAATGTTGGTAGGTTTGGCACACAGTTACGAAACTTTTTTACTATTTAGGTTAGCCATTGGCGTTATTGGTGCATCGTTTGTTATTACCCAGTTTCATACCTCGGTAATGTTTGGTGCCAAAGTAAAAGGTACAGCCAACGCCGTAGCAGGCGGTTGGGGAAATTTAGGCGGTGGCGTAACCAATATGCTAATGCCCGTAATTTTTGCCGTAATTGTAGGCTTTGGTTACACCAGCGCACAAGCTTGGCGTTACGCAATGGTTTTTCCAGGCGCAATGCTTTTAATAATGGCTTTTGTATATTACAACTACACAAAAGATACGCCACAAGGCAATTACGATGAAATCAACTACCAAAAGAAAGCCGCTACAAAAACCGATTGGCGCATTTTAGCCGATTGGCGAGTGTGGAGTTTAGCCTTAGCTTATGCCGTTTGTTTTGGTATGGAAATTACCTTTGATGGTGTAGCCGCCCTACACTTTACCGATACCTTTAGCCTATCGCAAGGCTCGGCAGGTTTTTGGGCAGGCATATTTGGCTTTATGAATTTATTTGCCCGAGCCATTGGTGGCATAGCCGCCGATAAAGTAAATACCAAATACGGTATGCGTGGCAAAGGCATTTTATTAGCAGGTTTATTATTGTTAGAAGGTATTGGCATTATCCTGTTTTCTTATGCTGGTTCCTTAGAAATGGCCATCATATCCATGCTAGGTTTTGCCATGTTTTTAAAAATGGCCAACGGCACAACGTATGCCATTACCCCTTTTATCAACGAAAAAAATGTAGGCATGGTAAGCGGTATTGTGGGCGCAGGCGGCAATGTAGGCGGTATGCTGTTTGGTTTTTTATTCAAATCCGAAAGTATTACTTACGTAGAGGCATTTCAATATATAGGTTATGTAGTTATTGCCGTTGCCGGGATTGTATTACTTACACGGTTTACAGCTTCGGGCGGTGGGCTTCGAGCCTCAAGCGACGAGCTTTCGGGAAACGGGCTTTCGAGCAGCGAGCCACGAGCTTCTGTTAGCAATTTAAACGCAATTGAAAACTAAAATTTTATAACCTTAGTAATGATATTGGCCGCTACAACCTTACTTTTATTTACCTTAACGCTAATATTGCAACCTGCAAACTCAATATTGCAACCTGCAAACTCAATACTGCAACCTGCAATCTCAATACTGCAACCTGCAACCTCAATATTACAACCTGCAACTTCAATATTACAACCTGCAACCTCAATATTGCAACCTGCAACCTCAATATTACAACCTGCAACAGTAATATCAACAACTAAAACTATAAAAATTAAAAATTTAACATAAAATATCATCAATTTAATAGAAGCAAAATAAACAAGAAGCCCGCAGCCCTAATACAACACACAAGAAGCCCGCTGCCCGAAGCCCGAAAGCCCGACAGCCCGAAGCATAAAAACAACAAACAGGAAGCCCGTAGCTCGAAGCCCGCCAGCCCGAAGCCCCAAACATGCCAAAAAATAAAAAAAACGCCCTAACCTCAATTTGCTGCTACTGCGGTACAGGTTGTGGTGTGCTTTTAAATAAAGATAAAAACGGAACAGTTACTTTAGAGGGCGATGAAAATCACCCATCAAGCAAAGGAATGTTATGTAGCAAAGGCCTAAACCTACATTACACCGTAAACGACCGCAGCGATAGGTTACTTTATCCGCAAATGCGCTACAACAAAAGTATGCCATTGCAAAGGGTAACTTGGGATACTGCGCTGGATAGAACCGTAGCCGTTTTTAAAACTTTCATAGAAAAATATGGTCCCAATTCGGTGGCTTTTTATGCCTCAGGCCAATGCCTAACCGAAGAGTACTATGTTATAAACAAACTTATAAAAGGCTTTATTGGTAGCAATAATATGGATACCAATAGCCGCCTTTGTATGAGTAGTGCCGTGGTAGGTTACAAAATGAGCCTCGGCGAAGATGCCGTACCCGTATGCTACGATGATATTGAACTGGCCGATTGCTTTTACGTTACTGGAGCCAACCCAGCTTGGTGCCACCCCATTATTTGGCGCAGGGTAGAAAGCCACAAAGCCCAAAACCCCAATACAAAAATTATTGTAGTTGACCCTCGTGTTACCGATACCTGCGCCATTGCCGATTTACATTTACAACTAAACCCCGGTACCGATGTAGTTTTAAACCACGCCATAGGTCGTTTAATTATAGAAAATAACTGGGTTGATAATGATTTTATTACCCACTACGCCGATGGTTTTCAGGCTTACGCCGATTTAGTTTTTCAAAAAACTTTAGAAGAGTCGGCTATAATATGTGGGCTTAACCCCGATGATATAATGTTAGCTGCCAAATACATTGGCCAAGCAAACGGCTTTATAAGTATGTGGACTATGGGGCTAAACCAAAGCAGCACAGGCGTAAATAAAAACCTAAGCCTAATAAACTTAAACTTAATTACAGGCAATATTGGCAAACCAGGCGCAGGGCCTTTCTCGCTAACTGGTCAGCCTAACGCAATGGGAGGCCGTGAAGTAGGCGGCTTATCAAACCTATTGCCCGCACACCGAGATTTAGCAAACCCACTACACCGGGCCGAGGTTGAAAAATTTTGGGGCGGCACCACCATTAACCCAAAACCAGGCCTAACCGCTACCGAAATGTTCGAGGCCTTAGAAGCCGGCACTTTAAAAGCCATTTGGATTTTATGCACCAACCCCATTACCAGCTTACCCAATGCTAGGCAAGCCGAAGCCGCATTAAAAAAAGCCAAATTTGTAGTAGTACAAGAAGTAAGCACCAAGCCCGAAACTTTGGCTTTCGCCGATGTTATACTTCCCGCTGCGGCTTGGGCCGAAAAAGAAGGCACCATGACAAACTCCGAACGGAGAATTAGCTACCTCAATAAACTAATCGACCCTCCAGGTGAAGCCCTCCCCGACTCGGAAATTATTTGCCGCTTTGCACAAAAAATGGGTTATAAAGGTTTCGATTTTAAAGATGCCAGCGAAATTTATGCCGAACATGCCAAACTTACCGCCAAAACCAATATAGATATTAGCGCATTAAGCTACGAAATATTAAAAAAAGAAAAAACGGTACAATGGCCTTACACCAAAAAAACAGCTGTAAAAGGTACCGAAAGATTGTTTTTAGATAAAAAATTTTACACCCCAAACCAAAAAGCTAAAATACACGCCGTAAGCGATGTGCTCACCAGCGAACAACCCAATCCCGATTTCCCTTTGATATTAACTACTGGGCGCATACGCGACCAATGGCATACCCGCAGCAAAACTGGCAAAGTAAACAAACTAAACCAGCATATTAAACAAGCCGTTTTAGAAATTAACCCTGCCGATGCGGCAAAAATAAATTTATTAAATGGCGAAATTGCACTCATAAAATCCCGCCGAGGCCAAGTACAAGTACCCACCAAAATCACTGCCGATATTAAAACAGGCGTAGTTTTTTTACCCATGCACTGGGGTAAAATTTTAGGTAACGATTTAAACCGAGCCAACAACCTTACCAACCCGTTAATCGACCCAATTTCTAAAGAACCCGATTTTAAATTTTGTGCCGTAAGCGTACAAAAATATATTAAACCCAAGCAACGTGTGGTTATTGTAGGTGCTGGGGCTGGGGCGTTTGGCTTTGTAAAATCATACCGAGAAATAAACCAAACCGACGAAATAGTGATTTTTAGTAAAGAGGATTTTCCTTTTTACAACCGTGTAATGCTACCCGATTATATCAGCGGCGAACAAAAATGGGAGCAGTTGGTAAAAATGACCGACGAAGAAGAACCCGACTTTAACATAAAACTAAACCGTGGCGTAACCATTGATAAAATAGATACCGAAAACAAAACCGTTACCGATAGCTATGGCAAAAAAACATCGTATGATGTACTAATTTTAGCTACAGGCAGCAGGGCAACCATCCCTAAAAATGCGCCTTCCCTTTCGGGGATATTTACCATGCGCAGCCGTATAGATGCCGATAATTTTAAAAAACATTTACCCAAAGATAGCCACGTTTTAATAAACGGAGGAGGGTTATTAGGTTTAGAAATGGCAGCTTCGTTACGCGAGATGAACGTAAAAGTTACCATTATTCAGCGAAGTTCTAGGTTTATGCAACGCCAGCTAGATACCCTAGGTAGCCAATTGCTACACGAAGAAATGACCGACCAAGGTTGCGATATTTATTACGATGACGAGGTAGAACTGTACTACGGCCGCTCTAAACTTACAGGCGTAGGCTTACGAAGTGGACGTAAAATTAATTGCGATGCCGTTATTTTAGCCATTGGCACATCGCCAAATTTAGAACTTGCAAAAAGTGCTGGCCTAACCTGTAAACGAGGTGTGGTGGTAAACGAACGATTACAAACCAATAATCCTGCTGTTTTTGCCATAGGCGAAATAGCCGAATTTAAAGGCGTTTTATACGGCAATACCGCCGGTGCCGAGCAACAAGCCGAAGTAGTAGCCAAATACCTAAACGGCGACATTGCCAGTTATTACGAAGGCACAACGGCTATGAATATCATTAAAATTCATGGTTTTGATTTATGCAGCATTGGCCTACCCGAAGTGCCCGACGATAAAAATTACGAAGAAATTGTTTTTATTGATAAAGCCAAACGCTATTACAAAAAATGTATTATACACAACGATAAACTAGTAGGTGCCATTTTAATAGGCGATAAAAACGAGTTTATAGAGTTTAAAGATTTGATTTCTAAAAACATAGAACTAAGCGATAAACGCTTGCAACTTTTACGAAGTGGCAAAAGTGCCGACCCTGTTTTAGGTAAACTGGTTTGCAGTTGCAATAACGTTGGTGCTATCAACATCAAAAACAAGATAGGCGAAAACTGCCGAGATTTAAAATCGCTTTGCGAAATTAGTGGTGCTGGTATGGGTTGCGGTAGTTGTAAACCCGAAGTTAAAAGAATATTAGATGAGGTACTGAAGGCTGAATTAGTGGCGGGGTAGGAAGCCTTCGCTAGGAAGCCTTCGCTCTAAAGCGAAGTCTTCCTTTAAATAAAAAAAAACTTAAATACGCTTAAATAGATTTTGAAAATGAATCCTTCGCTCTAAAGCGAAGTCTTCCTTTAAATAAAAAAAACTTAAATACGCTTAAATAGATTTTGAAAATGAATCCTTCGCTTTCAAGTAAAGGATTCTTACCTCAATTTAATTAAATTACCACAAATGCAAAACCAACAACACATCATAAAAATAAACCTCCCAGGAGGCATTGTTTCGCCAGGCGATTTACACGAAATACTTACCATTGCCCAAAAACACGGTGTAAACAATGTGCGCTTTGGCAACCGCCAGCAATTACTTTTTATGGTTGACCAAACCCAACTCGAAAACCTACAAGATAGCTTTTTGGTAGCCGATGTTGATTACGAATTAAACACTGATAAATATGCCAACATTGTAAGCTCGTACGTTACCGAGGAGGTTTTATACACCTCTAACTGGTTGCGTGAGGGCGTTTATAAAGATATTTTAAACGGCTTTACCTATAAGCCCGAGCTTAAAATAAATTTGGTAGATTATTTTCAAAACCTTATTCCTTTTTTTACAGGTAACCTTAATTTTATATCGGCCGAGCGCAATAATTTTTGGTATTTATACATCCGTTTTCCAAAAACAAATAGTATGTATTGCTGGCCTTCGTTGGTTTACTCCGAAGATATACCGCTAATAAGCAAAGCGATAGAACAAATAATACTAGGCGAAAAAGAAACTTTTTATAACCAACAAAATATTGATGGCATTTTATTATTCGAAAAAATAGACGCCGCAAATAAATTTTTAAACCAACCGTACGATAATCCTTTAGTGCACACAGGCTTCCAATTACCATATTACGAAGGGTTTAACAAATACGGCAACGATAAACTCTGGTTGGGTATTTACCGCCGTAACGAAACTTTTGATATCACGTTTTTAAAAGAAATTTGCACCCTTTGCTTAAACACCCGTATTGGGCAATTATATACCACCGCTTGGAAATCATTAGTAGTAAAAAGCATTAACCATAACGATAGAAAATACTGGAGCACTTTGCTAAACAAGTACCGTATAAACGTACGCCATGCCGCAAACGAGCTAAATTGGCAGTTAGAAGACCTTTGCCAAGAAGCCATTGATATAAAATTAGAACTCGTAAAACATTTTGAAGAAGCCGATTTACGCACCTATCCACTTTGTTTTGCTATAAAAACACAGCCCAATACAGGTTTATTTGGGTCGGTAATTATACGCAAGCGTAACGCCGTTTCTAAATTTGGTGAGGCTCTTTTTGAGGTGTTGCATACCCACAATTTTAATCCAAACTCAAAAGAATATGTAACCTTTGCAATGAGTGTTACCAAAGCCCAACTAGGCGATAATTTAATTGCCTTATGCGATTACTTTTACGATTTACACGTTGGCGAAAGCCCCGAAGTAACCGAAAAGCTCAAAACAAAACCCGCCGAAACATTTATAAAAGTACAGCAATGTAAAAACTGTTTTACCATTTATGATGCTAGGTTTGGCGATTTAGCGCAAAACATTGTGCCTAATACAGCTTTCGAAAGTTTAGCAAACTATGCCTGCCCTACCTGTGATGCCCCAATGCAAGATTTTGTAGCCATAGAAATGCCCCAAGTAACATATTTATAAATTATGAGCCACGATTTAATAATTGGCCTTTGTTTACTATTGGTAGGTTTTTTATACGCCTCAGTTGGCCACGGTGGCGCAAGCGGCTATTTGGCAGTGTTATCTATATTTGGCATCCCGGTAACGGCATATCGCCCATTTATTTTAATTTTAAACGTGGTTGTTGCGGGTTTAAGTTTTTCACAATATTATAAAATGGGTTATTTTAAATGGAATCTAACTTGGCCTTTTTTACTCACATCAATCCCATTTGCGTTTTTAGGCGCACAAATACATTTACAAAAAGAACATTATAACTTGCTGTTGGGCTTGGCTTTACTATTCCCAATTATAAAATTATTAGGCTTTACGCCGATTGATAAAATAAATTTTAAACCCTTAAATGTGGTTTATGCTTTGTTGTTTGGCGCAGTAATAGGTTTTTTATCGGGCTTATTAAACATTGGAGGCGGTATATTTTTAAGTCCAGTAATTATTTTAATGGCTTGGGCCGATAGTAAACACGCAGCAGCATCGGCAGCGTTATTTATTGTATTAAACTCGTTGGCGGGCTTGGCTGGTAATATTCCAAATTTTACTCAATTAACATCAAGCCATTATATCTGGTTTACAGCAGCTGCAATAGGTGGTGCAACAGGAGCTTTTTTTGGTAGCCACAAATTTGCAGTAACTACGGTAAAGTATTTATTAACAGTGGTATTAGGTATTGCGAGTTTTAAATTACTATTTTTTTGATTGGTAAAATCAAAACTTTACTACACCCAAAATCCCCATGTATAAAAAAGAGATTTTGGGCATAGTAGAAATTGTGGTTACAATAATTTTATTAAAAATTATTGCTGTATGTATGTTTTATTACCGTTACCATTAATGTAATAAGTACCTCCACGTGGCCCTGTATAAACTTTTTTACCATTGTATTCACCAGTTACTTTATCAGCTACTTTAGGGGCTTTTTCGTTCGATTCTTTTTCTATTTTTTGTTTATATTTTTTGGCTGTGGGCTTCTCTTTGGCCTCGGGCTTCGGGCTACGGGCTGCTTTTTCTTTAGCTACCTTTTCGGTTTCCTCTTTAGGTTCTTTTTTCTTTTTTTCTTTAGGTTCTTTTTTTTCTTTAGCTACCTTTTCGGTTTCCTCTTTAGGTTCTTTTTTCTTTTTTTCTTTAGGCTCTTTTTTTTCTTTAGCTACCTTTTCGGTTTCCTCTTTAGGTTCTTTTTTCTTTTTTTCTTTAGGCTCTTTTTTTTCTTTAACTACTTTTTCGGTTTTTTCTTTAGGTTCTTTTTTCTTTTTGGTTGTTTCTTGTGCAAAAATTGTAGTCGTAAGCACAAGTAAGGCGAGTATTAAGGTTATTTTTTTCATTTTTTTATTTTTAAATGGTTATACGTTTTGTTATTTACTAAAAAATCCTTTAACGGTATCTATAATTCCGCCATAGTTTGTTTGGCCATCTTTTTGTCCATCAAGCATATCTATTATACTAGTCATAGTATCACCGTTACCACCAAGGCTATTTACAATACCGTTTAAATCGAAACTACTATCATTAGGGTCGTTGGTTTTACTGGCTAGCTTGCCCAGTACCGTAGGTATTATGCTTGCGGCTATGCCTGTGGCGGCTTCGTTGTTTATGCCCAGCTTGCTCATCAAATTATTTACCACATCAGCGTTTAAATTGCTTGTTAAAGCATCAGTAGCATTGCCATTATTTGCAAACAGGCTACCTAAATCGGTCAAATTCCCGCTGTTTACTTGGTTTTTTAGGGTTTCAAAAATAGAACTGGTAGTAGTTTCAATAGCTTCTTGGTTTTGTTCGTTTGGGATGGCTGGGTTGTTAATAATAGCATCGCCAGCGTTTTCTTGTACAAGTTTTAAAAGGTTTTCTAACATGGTTATTGGTTTAATGGTTATACAAATAAAAGTAAATTATTTTTCGGATGCAATAGGGCGGCGGGCAACCAGCTTCGGGCAACCAACTTCGGGGCAACGGGCTTTCGGGCGGCGGGCTTCAGAACTAGCCTCGGGCTAAATAAGCTGAAGTTTACCCTTTAATAACAAACCAAACGGGAAGCCCGAGGCTCGAAAGCCCGAAGCCCGCTGCCCCCAAGCCCGAGGCTAATTAATTAAAACGGCATTCGGGCTAGTGGCGCTATAGCTTGGGTTACAAAATCGTGGTTAAGGTATTTGTAATGGCCAGCTATGGCAATCATGGCGGCGTTATCAGTGCAGTATTGAAAATCAGGGATATATACCGTCCAATTATTTTTTTGGGCTTCGTTGCTTAATGCTTGGCGCAAGCCCGAGTTGGCCGAAACACCGCCTGCAATAGCAATATGCTTAATTTGGTATTGCTGCGCTGCTTTTTTAAGTTTATTGATTAAGATACTCACAATGCGTTCCTGTACCGATGCGCAAATATTGTTGATATTTTGCGTCAAAAAATCAGGATTTTTTTTGATATTATCTCTCACAAAATACAGTATAGCCGTTTTTAATCCGCTAAAGCTAAAGTTTAAATCAGAGATGTTGGGCTCGGTAAACGAGTAGGTACTAGGCTCGCCTAATTGTGCGTATTTATCAATCAAAGGGCCGCCTGGGTAAGGTAAGCCTAGTATTTTTGCGGTTTTATCAAATGCTTCGCCTGCGGCATCATCAAGGGTTTGGCCAATAATTTCCATATCGAAATAATTTTTTACCAACACAATTTGCGTATGCCCGCCCGATACCGTAAGGCAAAGAAAAGGGAAGCTAGGTGGGATATAATTTTGCACATCGGCTGGGGCAATAAAATGTGCTAAAATATGCGCCTGTACATGGTTTACTTCTATTAATGGGATATTTAGCCCCAGTGCAAATGCTTTGGCGAACGATACGCCTACCAATAACGAACCCAATAAACCAGGGCCACGTGTAAAAGCTACTGCTTGTATCTGATTTTTGTTTATTTTAGCATCGCTTATGGCTTGGTGTACGGTTGGGATAATGTTTTGTTGATGTACACGCGAGGCTAGTTCGGGTACTACGCCGCCGTAATTTTGATGTATGGTTTGGTTGGCAATACTATTTGATACAATTTTACCGTCTATACAAACAGATGCGGAGGTTTCATCGCAAGATGATTCGATACCTAATATAATAATTGCCATAATGGATTTTAAATTTTAAACTGTAAACTTATCAAAAAAGTATTAAAAATTTTTGCTGGGCTGTTTCTGTTTTTACTGCTTATGGTGGCTGCGGTTATATTTGTGGCGCAATTGCCTCCAGTACAAACTTGGGCTGCAAAAAAAGCCGCCACTTATTTATCGCAACAGCTTAAAACCAAGGTAGAGGTAAAAAATCTATACCTAAAACCTTTTAAATCATTGGTTTTAGAGGGTTTATATGTAGAAGATTTACAAAAAGACACCCTATTACTGGTACCTAAACTAGTGGTGGATATTAGCGAATTTTCGCCTTTAAAGCGCAGAAAAATTGCCTTAAATAATATTGAACTATATAACGGTAAGTTTTATCTCAAAAAACTAAAAGACAGCTCGAGTAATTTAAGCTTTATTATCAATTATTTTAATTCGGGTAAGCCCGATACTACCAAAAGTAGGCCTTTCGACCTTTTGTTCGATAAAATAACGCTTAAAAATTTCGATTTTAGGTACAAAAATTATCTGTTTAAAGATACCCTTAGCCACCAAGTTAATTACGAGGATATACACCTTAAACAACTAAATGTAGGCCTGGTAGGCTTGGATATTAAAAATCATTTGCTTAAAGCCCAAATAAATAAGCTGAGTTTTACAGAAAAATGCGGTTTTGTATTGACAGATTTAAGCACCCAAGCCCTTATAGATAGCAACCAAATTGTGCTTAACCATTTACAATTGCTTACACCAAAATCAAATTTGCATGATTATTTTAGTATGCAGTTTAACAGTTTTGATGATTTCGACGATTTCGAAAACAAGGTAAGCATGCAGGGTAATTTTAAGGATGCTAAAATTGCTTCAACAGATGTGGCTTATTTTTCGTCGGCCTTGCGCAAAATGGATGTAAACATACACCTTAATGGTAAAATAAAAGGCAGGGTAAATAATTTAAAAGCCAAAAACCTACAAATAATGGCCGGCAAAGCCACATACATTAAAGGTAATTTTTATATTAAAGGATTGCCCGATATTAAAAACACTTTTTTAAACCTCAGTTTTAACCAAGTTGCCACCAATAAAACCGATTTAGATGCCATTATAGCTAGTGTAACGGGCAGCAAAAAATCGATTATCCCCAGCATAATTAGCAAACTGGGTAATGTAAATTTTAAGGGCAATTTTAAGGGTTTTACCAATAATTTTATGGCTTATGGCGAGTTTAAAACCAAGCTAGGTAGGCTAAAATCGGATGTAAATTTAAAAATTGATAAAGCGGGCATACCCAGCTATGTAGGTAAAGTACAAACTTTCGATTTTGATATAGGCCAGTTATTAAACCAAAAATCGCTAGGTAAAACTAGCCTTAAAGCCAATGTAAATGGCCGTGGATATGAAGTAAAAAAATTGCGTGAAACCTTATTGGCAACTGTTGATTATATTGATTTTAACAATTACCGCTACCATAATGTTACCATAGATGGGCAGTTTAAGCAGCAGCGGTTTATGGGTAAAATAGGTATAAACGATAAAAATTTAGCTTTAAACTTTAATGGCAATGTTAACCTTAACCCACAGTTACCCGAGTTTAAATTTTATGCCAATATAGGCCATGCCAACCTGCGCAAATTACATCTCACCAAAGATACCATTGGCATTGCTGCCGATTTCGAAACCAATTTTAGTGGCAATAGCTTGGATAATATACAGGGCAATTTATCGCTCAATAAAATTAAGGTAAACACCGCCCAAAAAACATTTACCATCGATTCGGTATATTTAAAAGCCAGTGGCATGGGTGCCAATAGGCTGCTGGCGCTTAGTTCCGATATTGGCGACGCCAACATACGTGGCCTATACGATTTGGCTACTTTGCCTTCGGCATTTAAGGTGATTGTAAAAAAATATATTCCATCCTTACAAACAGTTATTATAGCACCAAAAAAACAAAATTTTGAATTTAATTTCGATTTAAAAAATATGGATGCCCTCACATCTATATTTTTACCCACGTTTAGTATCCCCGAAAGGGGGAGCTTTAACGGAAAATTTAACTCCGACTCGGGCTTGGTAAAACTTACTGGCTTTGTAAAAACAATTAAGTACGATAAAATCGTATATCATAACCTCATTATCGACCAAAACACGCTACCCAACAGCCTAGAGGCCATTGTTTCCCTAGATAAAGTTAACCTAACCGATAGTGTTATTGTACATAACATTATTATCCAAAACACTTTAAAAAATGATAGCCTATCGTTTAACGTAAAGCTATCCGATAAAGATGCGATTAACCAGCTGGATTTGTACGGCTTGGTAGAGTTTGGTAAAGATACTACCGCCAAATTAAGCATCCTACCATCAGATATTGTGATTGATAACCAAGTGTGGAAAGTACAGGATAAAGCCCGCATAAAATTTGATAACGATAAAACCAAAATCGAGGGCTTTAACTTATCCAATAACCAGCAATTGATAGCCGTTAACGGTATTGTTTCGGCCAATCCCGATGATTTGCTGGCCGTAGTGATGGAAAACGTGAGCCTGAAATCGCTTAGCCGCTTATCCAAAGGCTCGGGTATTAACCTATCGGGCACACTAAATGGAAATATAAATTTAGCCTCTATACTGGCCAATCCCGATATTAAATCTGATATTAAAATCGATTCGTTGCAATACAACAAAACCTTTATAGGCGATTTACAATTGGCATCGGCATTTAATAACCAAACACAAAAAATAGATGTAAAAGCCCTTATTGATACCCGTGGACTAAAAACAATGGACGTAAACGGTAGCATCAGTATTAAAAGCGAAACCGATAATTTAGACTTAAATATACTGCTTGATAAAACCGAAATGATTATTTTCGACCCTTTTGTAAACGATTTGGTATCGCACCTATCGGGGCAAATATCATCCAACTTAAAAATAACAGGTCCCTTTAAAAACCCCAAAATAAACGGTACAGCAGGGTTTATAAACGCAGGCTTAACCGTAAATTACCTAAACACTGCCTATACCATTAACGATAATGTGGATATAGAAAACAGCGTAATCAAAATAAATAACCTAGGCATAAAAGATATACGCAATAATATAGCCCGTGTAAATGGTACGGTTGACCTAAGCAACTTAGATAACCCCGATATTGAGATTAACCTAAATGCCAGTAATTTTATGGCTTTAAATACTTCGGCCAAAAATAGCCAAGCGTATTATGGGCTTGCTTATGCCACGGGCGATTTTAACTTTAACGGCCCCACAGATGCCATGCGTATAGTAATAAACGCCAAAACCGAGCGGGGTACCACCTTTACCATACCGCTTAATGGTGCCGCAACCGTGGGTGCAAACGATTTTATATTTTATGTTTCAAAAGATACCTTGCGCAATAAAAGAGGCGATGAAAACTTTTTTAAGGGTTTGGTGATGGAGTTTGAACTTCGGGTTGATGAAGCATCGCAGGTAAATATATTAACCGATGTGGGCAATTTAGCTGGTGCAGGTAATGGCGATTTTAGGCTATTAATTACATCGCTAGGCGATTTTGAAATGTATGGCGATTATGTAATTGATAAAGGAAAGTTTGATTTTACAGCCAATAACGTAATTAATAAAACTTTTGAAATACGCAAAGGAGGCGATATACGATGGACTGGCGACCCCTCAAATGCCAATATTAACTTAAACGCCATATACTCTACCCGTACCGCACTAGCACCACTTTACCTTGCCGCTGGGCAAACCCAAACCGATGATAGACGAAACGAAACCGTATTGGCACAGGCCGTAATGCTTTTAAGTGGTTCATTAATTACGCCCGATATTAAGTTTCAACTAGAGTTTCCTAACAATACCGAAATAAAAACCCGCCTAGGCGGTTACCTTAATAACCAAGATAACGAAAACCAGCAAGTAGTAAACCTAGTGGTGCGCAATAGTTTTAGTGGGAGTGCTAGTGGCGGTATAGGTTTTCAAAATAGCGATTTAATAAGCTCGGCATCGGAACTTGCTTTTAGCAAACTCAACAATATTATATCACAATCGCTAAAGGTAAAAAACCTCGATTTTAATATCCGATCGGGAAACGAATTTGGCGGTAGTTATCGGTTTTTGGACGATAGGTTTACGGTGAGAGGTAATTTTTCGAATAATAGGTACAGTGCATTAAGCAATAGCCTTATAAACAACAATTTATTTAATACTCCTTTAACCGATGTTACCCGCGATTTAGAATTTAATTATAATATTAAAAAAGATGCCAGCTTTGTAGCAAAAGGGTTTCAACGGCCAGCCAACCGCGATTTTTTTAACCTTAACCGCGATATTTACATTAATGGCCTAGGGTTAGTTTACACGCAAGAGTACGATACCTTTGGCGAGTTTTTGCGCAACACTTTTAAAGGTAAAAATAAAATAACAGCCCCTAAAGTACTTCCTGTAAAAAAAACAAATGGTATTAAACATTAGATAGGCTTTTACAAGCATTTTTGTTTATTATTTGTTCGGACAAGTTATGCTTCAAATAATTATATTTGCCCCACAAAATGAGCGATAATAGGTATAATCAGCGTGGTGTTTCGGCTGGCAAAGAAGATGTGCACAATGCCATCAAAAACATAGATAAAGGTATTTTCCCTAAAGCCTTTTGTAAAGTAATACCCGATATATTGGGTAACGATGCTGCTTATTGCAATATTATGCATGCCGATGGGGCGGGTACAAAATCGTCGTTGGCGTATATGTATTGGAAACAAACGGGCGATTTATCGGTGTGGAAAGGCGTTGCACAAGATGCCATTATCATGAATTTAGATGACCTGCTATGTGTAGGTGCAACCGAAAATATTTTGCTATCATCAACCATTGGGCGCAATAAAAACCTAATTACTGGCGAAGTAATAGCCCAAATTATTAACGGTACCGAAGAAATATTAGCCGATTTACGCCAGCAAGGCATCTCGATTTTTAGCACCGGTGGCGAAACTGCCGATGTAGGCGATTTGGTACGCACCATTATTATAGATTCGACCGTTACCTGCCGCATGAAACGTAGCGATGTAATAAGTAACGAAAAAATACAAGCTGGCGATGTAATTGTAGGCCTATCATCAACTGGGAAAGCTACTTACGAAACCGAGTATAATGGTGGCATGGGCTCTAATGGTTTAACATCGGCTAGGCATGATGTTTTTAACAAAACCTTGGCGCAAGAATTTCCCGAAAGTTACGACCATGCAGTACCCGCTCATTTGGTGTATTCGGGCAGTAAATCGCTTACGCAAAACATCGAAATTAACCCAAGCCTAAGCGTAACTGCTGGTAAGTTGGTGCTATCGCCCACCCGAACGTATGCGCCCGTTATTAAAAAAATATTAGATAAATACCGCCACCAAATACACGGAATGGTACATTGTAGCGGCGGTGCACAAACCAAGGTGCTACACTTTATCGATAATTTACACATTATTAAAGATAAGCTTTTCCCTATCCCACCATTATTTAAACTGATACAAGAAGAATCAAACGCCGACTGGAAAGAGATGTACAAAGTGTTTAACATGGGGCATCGCATGGAAATTTATGTAGATGAAGCCTTGGCGCAAGATATTATAGCCATTTCGCAATCGTTTAACATTGATGCACAAATTGTAGGTCGAGTAGAAAACGCAACTAGCAAAAAAGTAACTATACAATCTCCTTACGGGATTTTCGAGTATGAGTAGCGGGCTTTCGGGCTTCGGGCTTCGGGCTTCGGGCTTCGGGCTTCGGGGCGCACCGCAGATAAACATTGAAAAATTTTTTGAATTTTGAATTTTTACTTTTGAATTTAAAACCCTGATTTTAATAATGTTTTTACCACAATATCAACCTCTTGCATGGTATTAAATTTGGAAAACGAAAACCGAATAGATGGACGGTTGGGGTTGCTATTTATACCAGCCAGCACATGCGAGCCTATGTTAGAACCCGATGAGCAAGCACTGCCACCCGATGCCGAAATGCCATTAATATCGAGGTTAAAAAGTAACATATCGGCCATTTCCATTTCGGGGAAGCTAACGTTTAAAACCGTGTAAAGGCTTTTATCGCTATCGGTTTCGCCATTAAAGTAGCAATTAGGTATGTGTAATTTTAATTGTTGCATCATGTAGCTTTTTAGGCTTTGAATGTGCTGTTTATGCGCATCCATATCGGCGTAAGCCAACTCCAATGCCTTGGCTAGGCCTACAATACCGTAAATATTTTCGGTACCGCCACGCATATTGCGCTCTTGTGCACCACCAAAAACCAAGGGGTTTATTTTTATTTTGGGATTAACGTACAAAAATCCCACGCCCTTGGGCCCGTGTAATTTATGGGCTGCGCAAACTATAAAATGTGCGTTTAAGGTGTTTAAATCGTGGGTGTAATGGCCTACGGTTTGTACAGTATCGGTATGGAAAATAGCGTTGTGGGCTTGGCAAATTTCGCCTACGGCTTGTATATCGGTAAGGGTACCTATTTCGTTATTGGCCTGCATAAGCGATACCAAACTGCGTGGCTTTGTGTTTAAAAGCTCCTCCAAATGGTTTAAATCGACATTTCCCTTATCATCAATATGTACAAAACTTAGGCTTATAATTCCTTGTTTTTCTAAGTCTTGTAAAGTGTGTAAAACAGCGTGGTGTTCTATTTTTGAAGTAATGGCGTGGGTAATCGCAAAACTTTGTATGCTACATTTTATGGCCATATTATCGGCCTCGGTACCGCCCGATGTAAAAAAAATATTGGCTGGTGCAGTATTTAATAAACCTGCAACGGTTTTACGGGCTTTTTCTACCAAGGTTCGGGCCTCTCGGCCATGGCTGTGTATTGATGATGGATTGCCGTAAAAATTGGCCATCACGGTAGTCATTGCACTTAACACCTCGGGGTCTAAAGCGGTAGTAGCCGCATTATCGAAATAAATTTTTTCCATTATTGGGATTTTAGAGATGCAAAATCTCTTTTATATCGCTAATTATTTTTTCGGCAAGTATTTCGGCTTCGGTTTCGGTGCTGGCTTCGCTGTAAATCCTGATAATAGGTTCGGTGTTTGATTTTCGCAGGTGCACCCATTGTTTATCAAACTCTATTTTTAAGCCGTCGATAGTGCTGTGTGGCTGTGCTTTATATTTTTCTTCTACTTGTAAAAGCAAGGCATCAATATCCATATTATCGGTTAGGGTAATTTTATTTTTGGATATAAAATAAGCAGGGTAGCTTGCCCGTAATGCCGAAACTGATTTTCCCGATTTGGCCAAATGCGTTAAAAACAAGGCAATACCTACCAGCGCATCTCGGCCATAGTGCGATGCTGGATAAATTACACCACCATTGCCTTCGCCACCAATAATGGCATTGCTGGCTTTCATTAAATTTACCACATTTACTTCGCCCACGGCGGCAGAATTGTAATTGCCACCTGCTTTTTCGGTAACATCACGTAGTGCCCTGGTTGATGATAGGTTTGATACCGTATTGCCCGGCGTATGTTGCAACACAAAATCGGCCACAGCCACCAAAGTATATTCTTCGCCAAACATTTCGCCATTTTCGCACACAAAGCATAGCCTATCCACATCGGGGTCCACGGCTATGCCCAAATGGGCTTGGGTACGCAGTACTTCGTGGGCTAAATCTTGGAGGTTTTCGGGCAGGGGCTCGGGGTTGTGGGCAAAATGCCCGTCGGGCTGGCAATGTATGGGGTAAATGGTGTTTACGCCTAGTGCGTTTAATAAAGGGGGTAAAAACAGCCCACCAGTACTGTTTACACAATCAATAGCTATTTTAAAATGGGCTTTTTTAATCGCATCAACATCTACCAAAGGTAAAGCCAATACGGCATCAATATGTTTTTGCAGGTAGCTATCATCAAAAGTTAGGCTG
This sequence comes from Sphingobacteriales bacterium, assembly GCA_013298995.1. Lineage (GTDB taxonomy): Bacteria > Bacteroidota > Bacteroidia > Sphingobacteriales > Sphingobacteriaceae > Pseudopedobacter. The sequence continues at coordinate 28,650 of JAAFJW010000022.1, forward strand.
CCCAGTTGGTCCACTTCGGCGAAAGCCAAATCGTTTTCGGCATATTCCAATACTTTTTCTCCTTCGCTTGCGCTGATAAATTCGCCATCGCTATTTAATAATTTTAAGGCGTTCCATTGTTTGGGATTGTGGCTTGCAGTGATAATAATACCGCCGCCAGCTTTTTCGAGCGGTACAGCAATTTCTACCGTGGGCGTGGTTGATAAGCCTAAATCAATTACATCAATACCCATTCCTTGTAAAGTGCCTACCACTAAGTTGCGCACCATAAGGCCCGATAGACGGGCATCTCGACCTATAACTATTTTATTTATCCCCGAGTTTTGCAATACCCATTTACCAAAAGCGGCAGTAAATTTTACCACATCGGGCGGGGTTAAACCTTGCCCAGCTACACCGCCAATAGTACCTCTTATCCCCGAAATTGATTTTATTAAGCTCATTAATTTTATCTTTATTTTGGATGCAAAAATAAAATTATAAATGGGGTTTTTAAGGTTTTGTTTTTTTGGGATTAATTTGGCTAGGGTGACATTTCTAAATTTTAAATGTTTGATTTTATTGGATATGATGTTTGTATTTGGGGTCGTTCTTGATTGTAACCAATCAAGAGATACAATTACAGTAAAATAAAAAGTATTTTGTAATTTTACAACATGAAATTTGTAGATGTAAAAAACGATGTTGCTTTTCGAAAAATATTTGGCAACGAAAACAGAAAAGAAGTATTAATTTCTTTTTTGAATTCAGTTTTGTTGCTTAACGAAAATCATAAAATTGTAAACGTAGATATTTTAACGCCTTATCAACTGCCTGATTTAAGAGGTGGAAAAGTAACCATTGTTGATGTAAAAGCGAAAGACCAGAACAACAAAACTTACATAGTGGAAATGCAAGTTGCAGAGGTAGATGGTTTTGATAAACGAGTTTTATATTATGCTTCTAAAAGCTATTCGGCACAAATTGAAAGAGGCGACCAGTATGAAAATTTAAACCCAACTTATTTTATTGGAATTTTAGATTTTGAAGTTACCCAAAACCCAAGCTACATAAACCGGCACAAAATAATTGACATAGAAACCAACGAAAATTATATAAAAGATATTGAGTTCAACTTTATTGAACTTCCGAAGTTTAATAAGAAAGAAAAAGAATTGGTAAGCGTTATAGACCAATGGGTTTACTTTATTAAAAATGCAGAAAATATTGAAGTAATACCAGAAAACTTAAATGATGAAGGATTAAAACTTGCCTATGAAGATGCCGACAAACATAATTGGACACAAACAGAATTAGATGCCTATGATTATGTGCTTATGAGAGAACAAGATGATAGAGGTAGGATGACATTGGCTGTGAGAAGAGCTATTTCTATTAGAGATGAGGAAATTGCACTTAAACTCATTAAGCGTAATTTATTTAACCAAGAAATAGCGGAAGTTACAGGTCTTTCTATTGAACAAATTGAGAAATTAAGGGTCGAGAAATAAAAAAACACCGCCAACATAATATCCGCCACCAACTATGGAGGAGTTTTCGGCTATTTCCGATGCCACAATGAATTAACATCTATAAAAAATCTGTTAAATTGCAAACATGTTATCAGAGTTTGACCCACAAAATAAATTACGACAAATTAAACCGTTGCTTACATGAAATTAGATACATTTGAAACCGAGCGAACGAGACCCAATTCTGTATTTAGAAGATATTGATTTATCGATGAAACGCGTTAGTGAATACCTAGCCGATTTAGATTTTCAGCATTTTAAATGGGATTATAAAACAGTTGATGCAGTAATACGCAATTTTGAAATTATCGGAGAATCTTCAAAGAACTCACCTAATGAACTAAAATTAAGATATGTAAATGTACCACGGGAAGAAATGTACAGATTAAGGAATAGGATTTCTCATGAATACTTTGGAGTTGATTATGAGATAATATGGGAAATAGCAACAAAGTACTTACCCAAAACCATGAGGACATTAAACAAATTTTGGCTAAGGCGAACAAGCAATAACAGTAAATCACTAACTAAAAACATTTGCCTTCCATACAATTATCCGCCATGTTTGGTGTGCCACCATAGTTGTTAACTTAGCAAGTAACTAACTTATTTACATAAAGTTGAAAATAAATTTACGAACAGGACGTAATTACCCCTTGAAGGGGGCATCATTATTTTTTTAATTTTTCTCCTGAAAAAGCGATGTTTTTTTATTTTTTTGGTGTCTCACTCAACGCTATAAAGCGTACTTACAGAAAAATTAGAAAACAACAAAATTAAGTTAAAAATTAACAAACAACTATTTGTTAATCAACACTCTAAAGACATAATAAAAACTATCGAAGATAATTTTTATACAGATGTTTTAAACGATTTGGCTAAGAAAACAGGGTTTGTATCTAGAAGCAGAAAGCTTACTGGAGCAAGTTTTGTAAATACGTTGATGTTCTCCTGTTATGCTCAAGCCCATACCAGCCTGCCCGATCATATCGAAATAAATAAATTAAAGCGGATGAATAAAGAACGGATGGAATGCCAATTACTGGGTAAATTGGTTTGGGTGTTGTTAAATTGGCAATTATTAAAAACTTGCAATAATTACCTAAGAACCGTAAAAT
>JAAFJW010000023.1 GCA_013298995.1 Sphingobacteriales bacterium
TCGGGTTTAGGTACGCAGGCTGGTGCTTTTTAATGCGGGTTTACCTTGCACCGGTTTTTTCTACAGCCAGCTTTGTGTGCATAGCATTTTTTGCGGTAAAAATAATGTTAAATGTTACCACCAATAACCTGAGTTCGATTGTTTATTTAATCCTCCGAAACTTCAGTAATTAAAAAAGGTTTAAAAATGCAGATTACATGTTAAAAAATTCGATTATTTAAAATGAGGGATATAGTTTTTTGAATTATATTTGAAAATTACCCACACACTATACAAGCAAGCTACACCACAAAATCCCACGAAACATTAATATGAAAAAACTATTCGTTACCCTATTTATACTAGCCTCTAAAATTACTTACGCACAGCAAACCTATTGGCAACAACACCTAAATTATACTATCGATGTAAGTTTAAATGATAAAGAAAACCTACTTACTGGCTTCGAAACCATCATATACAAAAATAACTCACCTCAAAAACTCGATTTTATATGGTTTCACTTATGGCCTAATGCTTACCAAAACGATAGCACAGCTTTAATGCTTCAAATAAAAAACGATGCCTCGAGGCAAAAAAAGCTACAAAAACATACTTACGGCAGTATTTACGGTACAGATTTTAAAGTAAACGGCCTACAAGCCAGTACCGAGGCACATCCCAATCCGCAGTTTATAGATATTGTTAAACTTAAATTAGCACAACCTTTATCCCCAGGCGATTCGATAAATATAAGCACCCATTTTAATGTAAAACTGCCTTCCTATTTTTCGCGTTCGGGTTTTTCTGATGGGCAATTTATGCTAACACAATGGTACCCCAAGCCAGCCGTTTTTGATAAAGACGGTTGGCATGAAATGCCTTACTTAGATATGGGCGAGTTTTACAGCGAATACGCCGATTATAAAGTAAATATCACCTTACCGTCGCCTTATATAGTAGGGGCAACAGGCGTTTTACAAAACGCCGATGAGCTAACGCAATACAAAAAAATAGGGCTTGCAAACACATCATCAAAAGGAAATAATATATTGCCCTACCAAGCCACCAATAAAAAGGCTAGCAAAACGCTTACTTATAGCATAAAAAACGTACCCGATTTTGCATGGTTTGCCGATAAGCACTTTGCCATACAATACGATACCATAAAATTAGCTTCGGGCAAATGCGTAGATGCTTTTACTTATTACCACCCCAAAAGCAGTAAATTATGGGCCAATAGCATTAATTATACCAAAAATGCAGTAAATAGCTACAGCCAATGGCTGGGCGAATACGAATACCCAATAGTACAGGTTGTAGAAGGACCCAAAAATAATTCGAGCGGTGGTATGGAATATCCCACCATAACACTTATAACTAGCCCCAATGCCCAGCCCGAAACACTTGATGCCGTAATAACCCACGAAGTAGGGCACAATTGGTTTATGAGTATGCTAGGTACCAACGAAAGAAACCATACATGGATGGATGAAGGCTTAAATACCTATTTTCAATACCGTTACGAAGCCGAAAAATATAAAAGCAATAGCCTGTTTGGCAACATGGTACCCCAAGATACAAAAGCATTACCCACCAACCAGTTTTTGGCGCAAATTTATACCCAAATAGGCAATATACCCTTTAAGTCGGCCATAGATATACCAGCTACCGAGTTTTCAACATCCGAAGATTATGGCTTGGTTTCGTACATTAAAACAGCACTGTGGGTATATGTATTAGAAGCCAGCGTAGGACGCGAAAAAATAGATGCCGCATTTCAAAATTATTTTAAAAAGTGGAAAAACAAACATCCCGCCCCAGCGGATTTAAAAGCATCGTTTGAAGAAATATTAGGTACCAATTTAGACGACTATTTTAAAATGCTTAAACAAGAGGGAACGTTTAGGTAAGCCACGGGCTTTCGGGCAACGGGCTTTCGGGCAACGAACTTTCCTAAAATCGGTTTTGTAATTCAAACAGGAACCCGCTGCAAAAAAGCCCGAAGCCCGAAGCCCGCCGCCCGAGGCAAAAAAAAGCCCGAGGCTCACCGCAAAAAAGCATCAAAAAATACAAATATAAATACCTATTTTTGCGCCGATATAAAATAATAAAATATGAGTTTAAATGTATTTAAAAAGTCGATCGACTTAGGCGATGGCCGTATCATTGAAATCGAAACTGGTAAATTGGCCAAACAAGCCGATGGTGCAGTTGTGATTAAACAAGGCGATACGATGTTGTTAGCCACAGTTGTTTCTAACAAAGACGCAAAAGAAGGTGTCGACTTCCTTCCTTTATCAGTAGATTATCAAGAAAAATATGCGGCAACTGGTCGCATACCTGGTGGCTTTTTACGCCGCGAAGCTAGGCTATCCGATTACGAAGTATTAATTTCGAGATTGGTGGATAGGGCTTTACGTCCCTTATTCCCCGAAGATTACCACTCGGATACTCAAGTAATGATTTCATTAATATCGGCCGATAAAGATATTATGCCCGATGCCTTGGCTGGTTTGGCTGCTTCGGCTGCTTTGGCCGTTTCTGATATCCCGTTTAACGGCCCAATATCCGAAGTACGTGTAGCAAAAATTGATGGCAAACTGGTAATTAACCCAGGCCTAGCCGATTTAGCTCGAGCAACCTTAGAGTTTATTGTTGCAGGTAGCGATAAAGATATTAACATGGTAGAAGGCGAGGCCGACGAAATACAGGAAGCCGAAATGATTGAAGCCATACAATTTGCCCACGAAGCTATAAAAGTACAAGTAGCTGCCCAAAAAGAACTAACTGTGCTTACTGGCAAAACTGTAAAACGTACTTATTGCCACGAAAACAGTAATTTAGAAATGCGGGCGCAAATTTTTGCCACTACTTACGATAGGGTTTATGCCTTATCAAAAGCTGGTGGAAGTAAAGACGAGCGTAGCGAAGGTTACAAAGCCATACAAAACGAAGTAGTTTTAGCTTTGGGCGAGGGTGCCTCGGCAAGCGATGTTTTTTTAGCTAAAAAATATTTTCACGATGTGCAGTACGATGCCGTAAGGAATTTATTACTTGATGAAGGCATCCGTTTAGATGGCCGTAAAACAACCGAAATACGCCCTATTTGGAGCGAAATTGGTTATTTACCCGCCGCTCATGGTTCATCAGTATTTACCCGTGGCGAAACACAATCACTTACATCAGTAACCCTAGGTGCTAAAGATGATGAGCAAATGATAGATGGTGCGTTTATAAATGGCTACAATAAATTTTTATTACACTACAATTTCCCAGCTTTTTCTACTGGCGAAGCTAGGCCTAACCGTGGTGTTGGTCGTAGAGAAATTGGCCATGGTAACTTAGCCATGCGTTCGTTGAAAAAAGTTTTACCAGCTGATGATGCAAACCCTTACACGATACGCATTGTTTCCGATATTTTAGAATCAAACGGTTCATCTTCAATGGCTACCGTATGTGCGGGTACATTGGCATTGATGGATGCTGGTATAAAAATTAAAGCACCAGTTTCGGGTATTGCCATGGGCTTAATATCGGATAGCAAAACAGGTAAATATGCTGTTTTATCTGATATTTTAGGCGATGAAGATCATTTAGGCGATATGGATTTTAAAGTAACAGGTACTACCAAAGGTATTGTGGCTTGCCAAATGGATTTAAAAGTAGATGGCCTATCGTACGATGTGCTAAGCGAAGCATTAAACCAAGCCAAAGCAGGTAGGTTACATATTTTAGGCGAAATGGCCAAAACCATTACCGAACCCCGTGATGATTATAAAGCCCATGCCCCACGTATTGTTAGCTTACGCATTGATAAAGAATATATAGGCGCAGTAATAGGCCCTGGTGGTAAAATTATTCAAGAGATGCAGCGTGAAACTGGCGCAACCATCTCTATCGAAGAAAAAGATAACCAAGGTATTGTACAAATATTTGCCGATAACAAAGCCGCTATTGATGCTGCTGTTACCCGTATAAAAAACATTGCCGCCAAGCCCGAAGTAGGCGAGGTGTATAATGGTAAAGTAAAATCTATTATGCCTTTTGGTGCATTTGTAGAAATTATGCCAGGTAAAGATGGTTTGTTACACATTTCCGAAATTGATTGGAAACGCTACGAAACCATGGACGGTATTTTTACCGTAGGCGACGAAGTAAAAGTAAAACTACTAGAAGTGGATAAACAAGGCAAATTAAAGCTTTCTCGCAAGGCATTATTGCCTCGCCCACCAAAAGAAGAAGCTACCCCAACGGTATAGTTTTTTAAATATTTTTTTTAATAGCGTTGCGAAATTTGGTTTTGCAGCGCTATTTTTTTTTGAAAGCGATGATGGGGGATAATGGCTACAAAACTGGCTTTAATTTGTTGCAAACTTAAAAACTAAATCCATTTGCAAAACCCAAATAGATTTTACACTTTTGCCCCACCGAAAAATTATTCGGGATGTAGCGTAGCCCGGTATCGCGTCAGCATGGGGTGCTGGAGGTCGCAGGTTCGAATCCTGCCATCCCGACTTAAAAACAATAAAAAGAGGTGGGTAATATTTTTACCCATTTTTTTGTTTTCTATGTTACTAACTCCAAAAAAATAAATACCATTTATTACTTGAATTCACCGTTAAAATAAGGTAGTGGTAAAAATAAGGTTGTAAATTAATTTTAATGCAAAAACAAGAATAAGTACACCTGCAATTCGGTTTAACCTAACAATATATATCGCTTTTATTTTCGACCGTAGCTTATTGGCATAAAAGGCTTTTAGCACATCCATACCAAAAAGCGTAAATAATATTGCACCAAAAAACAACATTATTTCTTGTTTACTTAAATCGCCTTTTAAAGCATATACACTACTTGTAACACTTATCCAATACAGTAAAATAAATGGATTTAAAATACACATTAAAAACCCTTTGAAAAAATAACCAGCATGTTTAATGGTAGGCTGTAGCTTGGCTTGATAGTTGAAATCTGTTTTTTTTATCAGATAATATAAGCCTATAAATACCAAAAATGCACTGCCCAATATACCAATAGGTACACGGTATTTGTTTTCAAAATCAATTAATGAAGTACCAAACAGTGTTATCCCTACATAAATAGCATCCGAAATTACTACACCACTTGCCAATGCTACACCAGCTAAAAAACCTTTTTCGATACTTGTTTTTATAAGTGCAAAAAATACTGGACCAGTTAAAAACGATAAAGCAACACCTAAAGCGATGCCCGAGAGCAATAATTCTATCATATAAATTTGTTAGTCTTGCAATTTGGGTTAAATAAATCAAACTACACAAACTAAAATTGTTAAATGTTATAAAAATATATTTATGTTAGCACAAATTATGTAATCAATTATTTTAATTAAACAATCACAATGAGTAATACTTCTGATAAAAATTATGGATCGGCTTTATATACGCTGGTTATAGTTTTCTTTTTTTGGGGCTTTGTAGCCGCTAGTAACGACATATTAATTCCGGTTTTTAAAAAAGCATTTGATTTAACCCAAAGCCAAAGCCAGTGGGTATCATTAGCATTTTATATCGCATATACCGTAGGTTCATTAATTTATATGGGTATTTCGGCATTATTAAAGCAAGATTTAATAAATAAAATAGGCTATAAAAATGGTTTGGCATTAGGCCTAGCAATTTCGGCAATAGGTACTTTATTGTTTTACCCAGCCGCAAATTTAGGCTCGTTCCCTTTAATGCTTTCGGGCTTATTTATAGTGGCATTAGGGTTTTCGTTACAGCAAACGGTAGCCAACCCGCTAGCTATTTCATTAGGGCCAATAAGTACAGGCTCGCAACGCTTAACCCTAGCTGGTGGTGTAAATAATTTTGGTACTACCATAGGGCCTTTAATTGTAAGTTTTGCAATTTTTGGTTCAAATGCCAATGCGGCCACTGATATTAGTATCGAGAGTGTTAAAGTGCCTTATTTGGTTTTGGGTGTAGCATTTTTACTGGTAGCTATATTGTTAAAATTTTCATCCATCCCCGATAAGCCACCCATAGTAGAAAAAGTAGATGATAGCAATGTTACAGCAAAAAACTCGGCACTTAAATACCCACAATTAGTTTTAGGGATGATTGCCATTTTTGTATATGTAGGTGTGGAGGTTTCTACCGCAAGTAATTTGCCTGCTTATATGGAAAAAGATTTAGGTTTTTCTATAAAAGATGTAGCACCATACATTTCATTGTATTGGGCAAGTTTAATGATAGGTAGGTGGACAGGGGCAGTAGAAGCGTTTACCGATAAAATTAGTTTGCAAAAAATATTAAGATTTGTAGCTCCTTACTTAGCTTTTGGTGTTTTTTTATTGGTAAACGCCATAGCTAAAAATAATTTGACTCCGTTTTATATCTATGGAGTAGTGATATTGGTATTAATAGCTGCCGATATAAGTAGCAAAGGAAACCCAGCCCGTATGTTATTAATATTTTCTTGCTTAGGAATAGTTGCCTTATTGGTAGGTATATTTACAACAGGCATAGTGAGTGTATATGCTTTTACCAGTGTAGGTTTGTTTTGCAGCACATTATGGCCTTGTATTTTTACTTTGGCAGTAAGCGGCTTGGGTAAAAATACCAGCCAAGGCAGTAGTTTTTTAATTATGATGATTATGGGAGGCGGTATAGTTAGCTGGTTACAAGGTTATGTTTCGGAGTTTACAGGCATTCAAATTAGTTATATTGTAGGTATTGTATGTTTTGCTTATTTAGCCTATTACGCTGTAAAAGCCAGTAAAGTACTTAAAAAACAGGGTATTAATTTCGATAGTAAATTATCGGGCGCACATTAATTCGTATTTATCCAAATAAAAATATTCCCCCTTCTGTATATTAAAGAAGGGGGATTTTTTATAACTTATCCGCATGGCAACAAAATCTTTTGACGATATTTTTATGAATCTGGCAACAGATTTGGCCTTAAAATCACACTGCGTAAAAGCGCAAGTAGGGGCAGTACTTACCAAAGATACCCGCATTATTTCTATTGGCTACAATGGCCCGCCAGCAGGTACACACAACTGCGATGAACAATGGCCCGTAGATGGCTGCCCTCGCGATTCGCGAAATTCCTGTTCGCTCGCTTTACATGCCGAAGAAAACGCCATTTTATACGCCGTAAAAAACGGAACACAAATAAACGGTGCTACACTGTATTGTACCCTTTCGCCTTGCATTGCTTGCGCTAGGCTAATACTTACTTCGGGTATAAAAAAAGTATTTTATAAAAACTCGTATGCCCAATACAAGGGTTTACCAAGCGATGAAGGCGTTGATTTTTTAATTCGCTTTGGTGTAAACTGCACCGTGTTATAAAAAATTAGCCCTTTATTTCTCCTAACTTTAATAAAGCATAAAATAAACCTGTGCTGTGTAATGCCTGTGGAATTTCGTTTTTTAGCAGCATTTGTTTTACCTCTTGTATCGAAAAAAGTTCCACCAATATATCCTCATGTTCATCAAGGCTTTGTTGTTGCACTTTTTTACCGCCTGTGGCTAGGTAGCAAAAACATACATTATTGGATGTGGCAGGGTTGGGGTAAACAGTTGATATGAGTTCAAATTTATCAAAAGCATAGCCAGTTTCTTCTAGTAATTCTCGTTCGATAGCTTTTACAGGATTTTCGTTTTCTTCGATTACGCCACCAGGTATTTCGAGCGATGTTATACCACCGCTATGGCGGTATTGGCGTACCATAATCATTTGGCCATCATCTGTAATAGCTACTGCATTTGCCCAGTTTGGGTATTCCAATACGTAATATTCGTTGGCAATGCGGCCATCGGGTAGCTGGCAATTATCTACCCTTAGGGTTGCCCAAGGTTTTTTTACAATGTATTCCGACGATAGCGTTTTCCATTTCATTTGCTTTATTTATTAGATTTTGTGTTGTAATATATTTGATTATAAGCACTTTTTATGTGTTGATGTTTTTAATAGCCCTAATTACGATGTATAAACATTGTTCTTTGTTTAGCAAGGATACCAATAAAAGCACACGGCTACCAATATACAACATTTATAAATACCTTAGCCCTGCGTATTTTACCCAGCAAGCAATCAAATCAAAATCATTTTCTTATTTTCGTGAAAATTTTAAAAAATGAGTTTAACACCTTTACACGCCATATCGCCTATTGATGGGCGTTACCATGCCACCACACTACCTTTAAGCAATTATTTTTCGGAATATGCCCTCATAAAATACCGTGTATTTGTAGAAATAGAATACTTTATAGCACTGTGTAATTTACCCTTGCCACAGCTTAGCACTTTTAACAAAAACGAATACGAAAACCTAAAAAATATTTATAAAAATTTCTCTTCCGAGGATGCTTTACTTATCAAAGAAATTGAAAAAACAACCAACCACGATGTTAAAGCAGTGGAATATTTTATTAAGCAACAATTTGATATACTAGGATTAAGCAACTATAAAGAGTTTATACACTTTGGTTTAACATCGCAGGATATAAACAATACCGCCATCCCATACTCGTTTAAAGCGGGGATGATGGATGTATATTACCCCGAAATACAAAACCTAATTAATGTGTTACAAAACTTGGCTCAGGAGTGGCAAAATGTACCCATGCTGGCACACACACACGGGCAACCAGCCTCGCCTACACGCCTAGGTAAAGAAATAATGGTGTTTGTAGAACGCTTACAAAACCAGTTAAAATTATTGCAAACCATCCCTTACGCCGCAAAATTTGGCGGGGCAACAGGCAATTTTAATGCTCATGTGGTGGCTTACGCCGATAGCAACTGGCAGCAGTTTGGCAATAATTTTGTAAACCATGTTTTACAGTTAAAACGGATGCAATATACCACCCAAATAGAGCATTACGATTACCTGGCAGCACAATTTGATGGTTTAAAGCGTATTAATACCATTATTATGGATTTGAATAGGGATTTTTGGACTTATATTTCCATGAATTACTTTAAACAAAAAATTAAAGCAGGCGAAATCGGTTCATCGGCTATGCCACACAAAGTTAACCCTATTGATTTCGAAAATTCCGAAGGGAATATAGGTATTGCTAATGCTTTTTTTGAGCATTTATCGGCAAAACTTCCAGTAAGTAGGCTACAACGTGATTTAACAGATTCTACCGTATTGCGCAATATTGGTGTACCCTTGGCACATACTTTAATTGCATTAAAATCAACCATTAAGGGCTTAAATAAATTACTTTTAAACCAACAGGCTATTGATGCCGATTTAGAAAACAACTGGGCAGTAGTGGCCGAGGCCATACAAACGATACTGAGGCGAGAAAACTACCCCAACCCTTACGAAGCACTTAAAGAATTAACCCGTACCAACGAGCAAATTAACCAAAATTCGATGGCTACTTTTATCAACAGTTTAAGTATCAGCGAAAGCGTAAAAATAGAATTAAGAAAAATTACACCAGCCAACTTTACAGGAATATAGAACCTAGTAAAACTTGTAAACAGGGGCGTATGGTAACCGTCAGATTGTGGTAAAAATAATTTGATTTGCGTTTTTACCACTCAATTATCCTAATTTTACAGATGCGAAAAAATTTTAAGCTAATTTTTTAAAACATAAATCATGACCATTACTGTATATACCGAAACAACGCCTAACCCGGCAACAATGAAATTTATTGTAAACAAGCTTTTGATAAACGGAAGTGTTGATTTTGCAACCAAAGAAAGTGCCGAAGAATCGGCTTTTGCCAAAGAACTATACAAATTTAATTTTGTAAACGGCGTGTTTTTTGCCAGTAACTTTGTAACCGTTACCAAAGTTGAGGATGCAGCTTGGGCTGATATTGAACCTATTTTAAAAGAATTTGTAAAAGGTGCTGTTGAATCCGAATTGCCTGTACAGCAAACAGTAACCGAAGAAAACTTGGTTTTTGAAGGTACCGAAACCGAAATACAAATACAACAAATACTAAACGATTATGTAAGGCCAGCCGTAGAGCAAGATGGTGGTGCTATAAGTTATAAATCGTTTAATGATGGTATTGTAACAGTTGAGCTAAGAGGCTCATGCAGTGGTTGCCCATCATCTACCATTACCCTAAAATCGGGCATACAAAGCCTATTGCAACGTATGGTACCCGAGGTTAAAGAAGTGGTTTCGGAGGCGATGTAATTGTGCTACTTGTTGTAAAAAATAGGTATAGTTAAAACGAAAAAGGCTTGGCGATGTTGGTGAATTAGAACCCCGATAACTGCAATATTGCTGATGTTTTATTCAATTGACAAATATTTATATTTGTCAAGCCCGAACCGAGGCTAACATTTAGTACAAATAATGTTGAAGTTTATTAAGAACTGTCATAGTAACGCTACAACTGGTGTTAGGCAAAGTGCACTTGAATTTAGAGCTTTTCAATTACTTCTTTAGGCAGTCCAGTTACTTTCATAATGAAATCAATATTCATTCCTTCGGCTTTTAAATTCTTGGCAACTTCAAGTTTTCCATCATCAAAGGCAGTATCTACTGTGTTTTTATAATCTCTATAAATTTTCAAATTCATTTCATAATTATATAATTCTTCTTGCCCAAATTTTGCTAATTCTGCTTTTTCAAATGCTTTATTGAAAATTTCGTCTGAAAATATAGATGGAATTGTTTGAAAGTTTTCTAAAAATTTAATAAAATATAACCATTTATCTAAACGAGTATTAAGTTCATTTTCTGTTTGCTTGAAATTTGGCATTTCAAGATAGATAAATGTAAGTTTGTCGTAAAATGTTTTGCCGTTTTGATTTTTTAGTTTGATTGTATGAACAACTTCATTTTTCTCTGGCTCATTTTCGTAGTCGTCAAAAGTAAAGTCTAGAATTCCAACACAATAAACAGCTTTTAAATTATAATTCCAATCTCCTTTTTCAGCTTGCTCTCTAATTGGAAAAGTTGAATAGTAAATGGTTCTTTCTTTAAAATAATTTTGTTTAGCTTTTTGTAGTTCAACAATAAATTTTTCGCCTTTTTCATTCTCACAGTAAATGTCATAAATGGCTTTTCTATCAATTTCGCTTTCTCCAAGTTGTTCGTTGTTTTTGAAAGCCAAATCAACTATATTAGATTCATTAGGCAACAAAGCATTTAAAAAGTCAATAAGCAAAGGCTTACTTGCTTCTTCACCAAAAATTTTTTTAAATCCGTAGTCAGTAAATGGGTTTAAATATTTAGCTTTCATTTTCTCTATTTGCATATAATTCTAAAAAAAAGTAAATTTAAACTTATTATTCTAAGCTTTTGTTTAAAAAATTAGTTTAGAGGTTTTGTATTTTTGCATTGTGCCTAACAAATCGCTATTCAAACGTTATAAAAAAATAATTTTAGCTACACTTTTTTCTTTAAATTGCTGTTTTTGATTACTTTAAAGTAAATTCTACCTCTACATTTCCCCATTTTAATTCTATTTCGCCATCTTTTTCTATTTCAATGGTAAACTGTTCGGTTAGGGTTTTTTCGGTTTCGGCTTTAACTTGTACACGCAATATATCCAACTCTTTTTTATACTCGAAAGCACCCCACTGGTCCCATGTTTTGTTAAAAATTATTGTCCATTTTTTTTTGCCCGGTATGGTAAATAAAGCATATTTACCAGCTGGCAATAGCTTGCCTTTAATTTTTGCATCTTTTTTAAGTTCGATAGTAGTGGCTTCATTAGCACCTGTACGCCATACCGAGTCTAAAGTTGCTACTTCTTTACCTACCGTTCGGTTTTTTAAATAAGGCCTGCTGTAATCAATAGTTACAACATTGCCATTGTATAATGTATCGCAAATTGTGGCAGGTGGGCTAAGCCTTTTGCTTTTATCTATTTGTGCAGTTAAACTACCCGAAAAAAACACCAAAGCTATTAGGCTTACATATAATTTATTCATGTTGTTATATTTTAATATGATTTTAACGGCTTTTTATTTTATTTGTTATTTGCCTACAAAACTAGTTACGAATATACATATACAATCAAAATGTTTAGCACAAAGACAAAAAAAAAGGACGCTTACATAAGCGTCCTTTTTTTGTTTAAATATTGTTGTGATTAAAATGCGTAAACAACAGCTAAAGTAGCTTGTGAAGCTGATTTAGTTGCTAAACCTTTATCATTCACAAACTGAGCGAAAGAACCATTGTCTAATCTAACCTCTGGAATAAAAGTTAAACCACCCGCTTTGAAGTTTGCAGACAAAGTAGCAGAAATTACAGATTCTTTAGGTGTAACACCAGCAAAAGTGTTTCCACCAGCAGTCATATTTTTAGATGCAAAGTACTCGCCTCTTACACCTAAGCTAAATTTATCGGTAAATGCATTTTGTAAATACAATGCAGCACCTTGGTAACCAGCGTATTTAACAACGGGATCAGCTCCAATAGTATTGGAGCCTCCGTATTGCTTACCAGCTTCAAAATCAGCAGCATTTAAACCAACTTTAAATGATTTTGAAACTTGGTAAGATGTCGTTAAATCCAATATAGTTCCAGACACATCTCCTTTTAATACGTTTGCATAAGCAGTCCAACCTTCAATTGGTGTTACTGTTAGTTGTGCACCAATGGTACTTAAACCATTGAAAGAATTAGCTGAATAAACATTCCAATTGTCGTTAAACGCACCAACCATTAAACTAACTTTAGGCGAAAAAGCATAAGTTGCTTTAACACCCGCATTTTGGAATGGTCCGTTGGTGAATAGATAAGAAGTAGAATAGTTAAAGTTACCAGTTGGTGCAATAACTTCGTATCCTACAAAAGTACTAAAGTAACCAGCAGCCATACTAAATTTATCAGTAAAAGCATAAGTCATGTTTAAATTTTGAATGTGGAAGGATTGCCCAGCAACATCAGGGATAGATTGACCTGCACCACGTGGACCGTAAGATAATTCTCCAACAAAAGATGCTTTTCCTGTAGTTTTCTTTAAAGCTAAACCTAACATGCCTAAAGACATTGAGTTATGATCTGTTGCAAAACTTGTTCCTATGTTTTGAGCTTTGGCAAAATCATATTTGTAGTAAGCATCTCCGTAACCAGAAATAGAAAGAGGGGTGTCTTGAGCGTTAGCTCCAATTGCAACTGCAAATAAAGCAGTTAAACTTAGTACGATTTTTTTCATTTTTTTTAATTTAAGTTTTGGATTTTTACGTTAATTTTTAATATGTTTTCAAACATTTATTTTGCTAAATTGTGATATTTTTAATTAACATCCAAATAATATTATAAAAATATAAAAATAATAACAAATAGTTAGTAAAACACTCCCAAAAAGAGCTTTTTAATCCGAAAATTTATTTGGCTAATAATATAGGCACATTAAAATATTATGCTTGGCTGGATATATTTTATTGCCCAATGGCGCATATTATTTCGGTGTTTCTAATGCTTTTTTACAAAAGTTGACTATAATTTTTAAATTTTTAGTATTATTAATATAAAATTTTAATGTTTTTAAGTTTTTTTGTCAAAAAAACACTTTTTATATAAAAAAATTATATTTTAGTGCATTATTTACAATCATATATTTAAACAGTATAAAATAAAGTAAACACATGTCAACAATTAGATTTCAAGCTTTACAAGCTGTATTAGGAAGAAGTATTCCTGAAGTTACCCCTCCATCCTCAAAAATATCGGATTTTTACAGCGCAAATGTTTTTGATAAGGTAAAAATGAAGGCATTTATGTCCAAAGAAGCTTATCAAGCTATTGCCGATGCCGCCGAAAACGGAACCCCAATTGATAGAAGCATAGCCGAGCATATTGCTACCGCTATGAAATCGTGGGCAATGGGCAAAGGTGTTACTCATTACACCCACTGGTTTCAGCCTTTAACTGGTAACACTGCCGAAAAACATGATTCGTTTTTTGAGCCAGATAGTAACGGTATTGCGGTAGAAAAATTTTCGGGCGATGCCTTGGTACAACAAGAGCCTGATGCATCAAGCTTTCCTAACGGTGGCATACGTAGCACTTTTGAGGCTAGAGGTTATACCGCTTGGGATCCATCATCTCCAGCATTTATTTATGATAAAACACTTTGTATTCCAACTGTATTTGTATCGTACACTGGCGAAGCATTAGATTATAAAGCACCTTTATTAAAAGCATTAAGCATTTTAGATAAAGCAGCGGTTGATGTTTGCGGTTACTTTGATAAAAGCATTACCAAAATTAATGCATCGTTAGGTATAGAGCAAGAATACTTTTTGGTTGATTTAGCATTATTTAATGCAAGGCCCGATATGTTATTAACAGGTAGAGCTTTATTTGGCCATTCATCGGCAAAAAACCAACAGTTAGAAGACCATTATTTTGGTTCGATTCCCGAGCGTGTATATGCTTACATGCAAGATTTTGAAGCAGAGGCTTTGTTATTAGGCATCCCACTAAAAACCCGCCACAACGAAGTTGCCCCATCGCAATTTGAGTGTGCACCTATTTACGAAGAAATTAACTTAGCTATCGACCATAACCAATTGTTGATGGATTTGATGGATAAAGTTGCCCGTCGCCATAACTTTAAAGTGTTGTTACATGAAAAACCTTATGCAGGCATAAACGGCTCGGGTAAACACAACAACTGGTCGTTAATTACCAACACGGGTAAAAACCTATTATCGCCAGGCAAAACACCTAAAAACAACTTAATGTTTTTAACGTTTTTTGTAAATACCGTAAAAGCAGTACACGAACACGCCGATTTGTTAAGAGCATCAATTGCATCTGTAAATAACGATCACCGTTTAGGTGCTAACGAAGCCCCACCTGCAATTATTTCTATTTTCTTAGGAAGCCAATTAAACGATGTTTTAGATGAGATTGAAACTTCACGAATTAGCAAAAAAGTAAAAGAAGATAGCACCATGTGGCACAGTATCCCTAAAATCCCATCGATTTTGTTGGATAACACAGATAGAAACCGTACTTCGCCATTTGCTTTTACAGGAAATAAATTTGAATTAAGAGCCGTAGGTTCATCGGCCAACTCATCAAACCCGATGACGGTTTTAAACATGATAGTTGCCGACCAATTAATTAAATTTAAAGCCGATGTTGATAAATTAATTAAAAAAGGCGATAAAAAAGATGTAGCCATTTTAACCATTGTTAAAAAATACATTAAAGAATCTAAATCAATCCGTTTCGAAGGAAATGGTTACAGCGATGAGTGGGCAGCCGAAGCCGAGGCTAGAGGTTTAGCAAACATTAAAACTACGCCTAAAGCTTTAGATGCTTTATTAACCGAAAAAACTGCTAAATTATTCCAAGAAACTGGCGTATTTAGTGTACGTGAAGCACATGCTAGGCATGAAATTTTAATTGAGGATTATTACAAAAAAATCCAAATTGAAGCCCGTGTAATGGGCGAATTGGTAACCAACGTAATTATACCAGTTGCCGTAGAGTACCAAACTAAATTGGTAACTAACGTAAAAGGCTTAAAAGATATTGGTTTAGATGCCGATGCTTACGAAGCGCAAATGATTATTATTAAACAAATATCGCAACACGTTAAGTTTATTAAAGATAACGTGTACGCTATGGTTGAAGAACGTAAAATAGCTAACGCCTTAGAACATGCTAGAGATAAAGCGATTGCTTACGACGAGAAAGTGAAAGCATACTTTGAACCAATACGTTACCACGTAGATAAATTAGAGCTTTTGGTTGACGATAACGCTTGGCCTTTGCCTAAATTTAGAGAACTGTTATTTATTAAATAAGCAATAATAAATATCTTTTTTAAAACCGTTTTCGTAATTGAAAACGGTTTTTTTTTGATTCTAAACTATGCCTTCGTTTTATAGCAAAGGCATAAATACTAAACGGATATGCCCCTAAAGGTGCAAGATTGGGGAAATAAAAAAAGAATGTATTATAATGGCTAACGAAAAAATGTAAAGCATTGTTTATACACTAAAGTTTCGGAGGACTCATTTGTACGAAAACAGGAATTAAATTTTAAAAATATATCATTTTACCAAATTATATGATTTTTATAGCATTGGCTGGGTATAAAAGTAATACACTTTGCGTAAATCTTTGTGTGCTTTGCGCTAAAGCGTAAAATTATTTTAAGCGCAAAGAACACAAAGCCACTAAAGTGCTAACAGCCTGATTTTGATTAATAAATAGTGTTTTCGTGATGATTAGGGCGTTTTGACACACCTTCTGCTGCGCCTGCTTGCCAGCAGGCAAGTATCTTTTTCCCCCTAGCCCCAAAATGGGAAAATTGGGCTAGGGAGGAAAGGGATGCCTGCCTTCGTCGGCAGACCACTACCGTTGTTAACGCATTAAAATCGTAAATAACATTGATTTACAGTAAATTATACTATAGTTTAATAATCTAACTCTGGTTAATATAAACGCAATATCATTTTTAGAGCTACTTTTACAAAATAAAGCTATTCAAAACCGTATTTAACGGTAATTTTTTAATCTTAAAAGGGTTGTGGGCTTAGGTTTAAACACCAATTAGTATTTTAAGATTTAAGGAGTTTAATTTTGTTATTAAAAAAACATTGCCTACACAGGGGGGATATGTAGGCAATGTGAAATGATTTTTTTTTCAATTTATTTTACAACAATTTTCAACTCATCGTTAACCAAATCGCTTACATGGGCCGAAACTGTTTTTATTTTAACAATATAAGTGCCTGGTTTTAATTGAGGTAAATCAAAATTTTCTTCTTGAATATCTTCGGAAAGCATAATTACACTTCGTTTATAAACTAACCTGCCTAGGGCATCGTAAATTGTAACTTGGTTAACTTGGCCTTTTACAGGAGTGGTAAACTTGATACCAAATTGCCCATTTGTAACTGGGTTAGGGAATATAACGGTTAGGTTAGGGTTAATTTCAACATCATAATTAATGGAAGCAACATCGCTAATTAAACCTTGTTTTATAGCTATGGCTTTTATGTTTACGGCTTTATCAATGTTAATAGCTTGTGTGTAAATATTGGATGATGCTGTAGGAGTGCTGCCATCTAAAGTATAATAAATAGGGGCATCGGCTATGCTACATTTGATGGTTATTTTAACTATTTTATTAAATTTTTTAGTTGCGGCGGGGTCTATGGTTAGGGTTGGCTTAGCTATGGTAAAAGTTGCTTGTTTAACTGCACCCGAAAGGTTATTTTTTATAGCAATTGCTTTTATTGTAGTACTAAACTGATTGATAAGGATAGGGGCATTATATACAGTAGAAGCAGCAGTAGGTGTACTACCATCTAAGGTATAATAAATGGTGTATCCTGCCAAAGTAGTTAGGCTAGCATTGGTAACATCATTAAGATTACCTCCGTTGGGTGTAATGGTAACATCGGGACCTGTAATGGTAAAGTTTGCTTGTTTAACTTCGCCCGATAGGTTATCTTTTATAGCAAATGCTTTTACTAAAGTATTTTGTGTTATCGCAATAGGCGTGGTGTATTTGCTTGATGCTGTGGTGGGATTATCGCCATTGGTGGTATAGTAAATATCTAAACCAGGGGTTGACGAGCTTAGCGTTACATTCACATTTTCAACGAAACTACCACCATTGGGGTTAATATTTACCAACCTATTGGTAACATTAAAAGTAGCTGTTTTAATATCGCCTAGCTTACTGTTTATAACGGCAATGGCTTTTATAGTTGTATTGCTTGTAATAACTATTGGTGTGGTATATAATGTAGAAGTTAGGCTAGGGTCGGTACCATCTAGTGTGTAGTAAATTTTACTAGCTACAGCGTTGGCTGTTAGGGTAACATTAGTAACTTGTGTTATTCCGCCACCATCGGGCGAGATAGTTACAGTAGGCCCTACAATGGTGTAAGTAGCGGATTTTACAGGGCTTTGTATCCACTTACCAAAAGCTACTGCTTTTAGTGTTGCCGTTTGAGATATTAATACAAAAGAACTATATAGTGCTGAAGTTTGAGTAGGGTCGCTACCATCAAGGGTGTATCTAATTTGAGACTCTTTAGTTGGTGTTGAAAGAAATACAAATGCCCTGCCTATGTGTGTAGTGCCCGATGCTGGCCTATCAATATTTACGGTTATAGGTGGTATTTCGGATAATTTAGTAACCCAAATATTGGCTGTAGAGGTTTCGGTTACGGCTACACCTTCAACAAAAACAAGTGCTTTTACTACTGTGGTATCAGTTAAGTTAATGGGGCTACTGTAAATGGGAGATGTAAGGTTTGGTTCTTTGCCATCTAGTGTATAGCGTATTTGGGCATTGGGTATATCCGAAGAAATCGTAATTTCTTTATTATCGAGAAACTCGCCACTGTTTGGGTATATTGTAGGTGGGAGTTTATCGGTTTTACCAGCTTGCCAAGCAGGTACACCATATTCAAAAGCACCTAAATCTACGTTAGTACCTACAATAGGGTCGTTAAAAAGGTAATTGTTAACACCTTTATCAATAGCGTTGGTTGCTGTGGCTTTTAGCCTAAAATCTTTTGCAGCTACGTTTTCAAAAATATCATTTTGTGTTGCCCCAAAGGCATTAATAATATTATTGGTAAAAATAGCCCTCCATAAATTAAAAAAATTAGGCTGGTTAATTCTATAGCTTAAAATATTATTTTTTATGGTTATGGTTTCGCCGTTACCGCCTACGGCATCAATAATGCTAGCTTCATTAAGTTTATTACTTAATAGTGTATTGTTATAAATTTCAATATTTTGACATTTATTAATCAAAATACCATGCCTTAAACTATAAATTAGGTTATGATCTAGCAAGTAACTGCCCCTATTATAATCTAGGTAAATACCATAAACATCTTGTTCTGATCGGGTAGTATTAAAGGTTTTAAAAATTTCGTTATGGTCCATTCTTGCCCAATTGGCAAAAGTACCAGCATTATCTATAGCACCGCTATCGTTAGACCTGAAAAGAAAATCGTATATTTTGTTATGGTGGATTCTGGCTATTCCTTTATTTTTAGCATCTGAATTTACCCATCCTGCATAATTTAAGGCCATGTGCGGGGTGTTGTAAATGGTGTTGTAAGCAATTTCGCCGTCTATACAAATATCGCCTAAGCATAATGCTCCAGCATTACTAACCGAGTAATTTACATCGCTTATGGTATTATTAAATGCTTTTTCTCCATCGCCTAATAAGCATAAACCAGGCCCAGCAGAGTATTGTATGGTACAGTTTTTTATTACATTGTTTCGCCCGCTTACCACCACACCTGTACGACCATAAAATTCTTGTTGCCAATTACTGGTTTGTGATTTAAAGTGCGAGGCATATTTAATATTCAAATTATCTAAAACAATACCTTGTGCATCTTCTTTCACTATTTTATAATTTTCTCTAAAATTAATGTCGGTAGTTATGGCGGCACCAAAAATATTTAGGTCTTTAATGGTGTAAAAACTTTTATTGGTTTCGTTTGGCGAGAAAGCAAATTCTCTTTTCTTTGCTTCTACCACGTTTATACCTTCGGGCAGGGCGCTTGGTGCAAGGCTATTAGGCGTTCTTACATATAAAGTATCCTTGTCTTTCCACCATTCTCCTTCACCCAAAATAGCATTTATCCCTCCTGTTGATTCTATCCCACTTTTTTTAGGGTTAAATAAGTAATATTCGGTACCTGCCCTTACTGTCCAAGGTTGGTTACCTAGCCTTACCGGCTCTCTAAAATCGTAAGTAATGGTTTTTTTTACCCTATCGGTGGCTATAACTATGCCTGTCCAACCTTGCCCATCTAATGAGCCATTAGAAAGGTTGATAAAAATAGAAGCCCCCACCCAGCGGCCATCGGGTTCGTCGAATTGTAAATCTGTAAATACGCCAAAATTTTTATTACTTGGAGATGCTGCAGCGTCTTCGGCAATGGCATCGGTGGGGATAGATATGTTGCTTGATGTTTGCTTTGGCCATCTTACCAATTCTATCATTTTTTGATCTACAAAAATTTGGTTAGATGGGTACTGCTCGTAGTTTACTGGTGCATTAAAATCCATTATGGTTTTATATACTGTGCCACCAGGTACTGCTGTCCAGTTGTTTAGTATTTCGGTACCGTTTAATACTACTTTTTCTCCCGCAAATGATTTATAGGTTACTCCATTAGCCATAATTTTAACTTCTTCACGGTAAATACCTGCCCTAATTGTTATTACATCGCCCGATACGGCAACATTGGCGGCTTGCTGTATGGTTTTGTAGGGGTTGGCCAAGGAGCCATCGCCTTCTGTGGTGTTTGCAGCTGATACAAAAATTTCTTTGGCTGATAAAATTCCTATTCCTAACAAGAAGAATAAGCTGATTAAAAAAGTATATTTATTATTAAAAAAGCGCATAATTTTATATTTTAAAGATAATAGCGTAAAAATTAATTTTCTGTTTTTGGTGTTGATGGTTTGGCCAAATTAAATATTAGATTTAATCTAACTGTATTAGCAAGCGGGTTAATATTGTTGGTGCTTTGTATGGTAGGTACGATGTAGGATGCATTTAAGCCAAACTTATCATAATTTATACCAAAACCCGTTGTTAGGTACTGGCGGTTACCTTGGCTTCGGTTTTCGTAAAAGAAACCTGTTCTTAAAAAAAACAAATCGTTATAATCATATTCAATACCCAAAGAACCGTTATATGATTTATTAGGTTTAAACCAGCTTTCTACCACACCGTAACCTCTGTATTTTGCCAGTTCTAATTGGTCTTGCTGGGTGTTGCCTGTGCTTCTATAATCGGGTACTAATAATTTATTAACATCCAAAGCAAAACTTAATTTACTGCTACCCTCTAAAACAGCAGTATATGAGGTACCTATACCTAAATTAGCGGGTATAAAGTCTTTTTCGGATGCATTGGTCGAATAGCCAATTTTAGAGCCTAAATTAGATGCACTAAAACCTACATTAAAACCTTCTCCTTCAGGGTTTTTAGCATCGTAAAATAAAGATACATCGGCAGCAAAAGCTGTTCCTGCTTTATAGTTTTCGCCACCAATAGATGGGCTAGTTAAATTTGAGTTTATATATCTAAAAGCCACACCTAAGCCTAATTGATTACCTAATTTTTTTGAATACCCCAAATCAAACGCAAATTCACGTGGGCTGTAGGTTTCTATATTTTGCCCTGTTGCATTTGTAAATTGTATATTTCCCATATTAAAATACCTTAACGATGCAGAAATAGCTTGGCCATTTTCCAGTTGTTTATATCCCGAAAAGGAGCTTAAAAATACATCTTTGGCTATTGAACGTAACCATGGGCTATGGTTTATAGATAACGAAGTACTTTGTGATGAAAATGGTATTTTGGCAATGTTCCAAAAAGACGCATTGGCATCGGGGTTGGTGGCTATACCTGTTTCGCCCATACCACCAGCTTTAGCATCGGGAGAGATTCTTAAAAATGGTACCGAATTTGTAGTTAAATTAATGCTTTGACATTGAGCACTATAAGGAAGGATAAAAAAAAGCAACAAAAAATAGACTTTGTAATTCATAAAATTATTTTTGCAATGTAAAATTTAAGGTTTTGATTTTTTTTGTAAAAAAGCATCAAAAAAATATCCGTAAATTTTATGTTTGGTTTAATTGATTAAAGAGTAAAATTAATACGTCATAAACTAATAATAATTAATTTATTGGCATTTTTTGGTACTAAATAAGCATTCCGCTTGGCAATATTAAAGGCATTTTACAAAAATGCTAATTATAACAACATTTATAGGCTCTAAATTAACCTATCTAAATAGTGCCAGAACGGAAACCCCTAAATTTTCTTAAAAAACACAAAAACCTAAAATTTTGTTAAATATTTAGCCTTTCTTATCACATCAAACTTTTCTCAGTGTTTATCGTTGCCCTATTTATGACAGTAAAACACTGTTTTTGTTGATTTTAAGCTACATTTAGGCATACCTCTCCCATAAAACCTGCATTTTATATCTCTTTTGATTGCTTAGGCTGCCTGTTTAGTTTCCTGTTTGGCCGCAATGGCAAACAGGATTTTGCCTAAACGGTGCAGGTTGTAAGAGAGGATACCCAAGCTCACATACTTTTTATAATTTTTTAGCCCTTTATCAGGGCATCTATCCAGCCCGTTATGCTCTAATTGGTTTATGTTCGATTCTACTGCGCTGTGGAGGTTTCTAAGTTTTTTGAATTGTTTTTGTGACTCTTCTTCCTTTTCTGCTACGTTTAGTTTACCTTTCTTTGGCATTACCAATTGCGGGATTACCAGCGATAAAAGTTCTTTGTTTTCTTTGCTATAAAAGCCCTTATCCATACTCCAACTTTCTATATTCGGGTATTTTGTCAACAATTTATCGGCTAAGGGAATGGTTAATTCAACATCTGCTTTAGCTTCAATAACTTGGTGGTGTAAAATAAAATGGTGTTGGCAGGTGCTTATGAGTATTTTGTGTCCCAGTTCTACTTTTTTATTTTGTTTTCCTTTACTAATCCATTCTGTATGAGGCTCAAATATCGAGTATATTTTCTCGCTTGATGGGATAAGTTCTTTTTTAAGCAAACGTCTTTCTATTACTATTTCGTTTACTTGCTGTATAGTTTCTTCATCTAATAACGATATATTGTCTTTAATGGTTTGTAAACCAAAGGTATTTCCATCGTTAAACTTGTTTTCAACGCCTATGATTTGACGGATGAGTTTATCAAAATTAGCAAAATGATGCAAGGCATCGTAATTGGCATTTACCGTAAGGCGTACCGTTGCTAATACCAATATTGCCCACATATCCATTCCTTTACGACCTGTTTCTTGTTTTGTACCTTTAATCTTAGCCTCTATCAGCGCAAATACCTGCTCGTTTAATTCGGGGGTTACGAAAACGTATTGCAGTGCCGCTAATACTGGGGCTAGCTCATGACGACTGTTTTTTGGGATAATAATATCCGCTATTGGGGCTTATCCCCATTTCTTGCTGTTGTGAAAATCTTTGGCGCATCGAATGTTTTTTTGTGCTTGGTTTACCCTCTAAATATACGCCAATATTTGCCAACATACAACCTTTTTAGATATAAAATATGCCTTTTTAGAACTTTTTCTACAAAATAAATCTATTTATTCAAAATGAAAAAATACAGTAACTGTCTAAATTAAAATAGGTTGTGGGTTTACGTTCAAACACTACTTATACATCTCTTAAATACAAAATAATAATGCAAGAATTGAGCTTAAACAAGTTAAGGTTTTTAAAATAACTTTTCCATTTGGATATATCTGTAACAATGGTACTAAAATTATCATTGAACAATTATCTAACTCTGAAATTTCAATCGGTGATTTTGTTTATATAGATAACGAACTTGCAAAAACTGGTCATTATAAGCTTTCATTCATGAACATACTAGAAGTTGTAAATGGCGTAATTATAAAAAAGAAATATTTTTAACGCTTGTTTGTTGTCACAAAAAAAATATCCTTAGACCTATCTATCTCACTTTCTATTGAGGATAGCGTTTTTATTAACTCGCTAGTATTAATAAACAAAGTTGTGTTTTGGAACCACCAAGGGTTAAATTCTTGCGAAAGATGATAAATTAACTTTGTTTTCAAGCTAATTTCTATCTTCTCAATCACATCAAATAGCAATAATCGTAATTCTCTATCAAAATCATATAATGCGATTACATCAGCAAAACGACTATTGGGTTTAAAAATATGATTTTCCTTATCCATCTGCATTGGCCACCACCAACCCGCTAACCTATAATAACTTATATGGCCAAGAAGATGTGCTGCGTTATCCTCATCTTCTATTTGTAAACCCCGTTGCTTTAATTGCTCAATTTGTAAACTTATGGGTAAGGCTGTTTTTCGAACATAGAAACATGAGCATAAAAAAACCTTCAAAAAATGTTTCGTAAAACAAAATATGAAGGCATGTATAATAATAAAAAGGTTATAAAGCAAAAGACTCGCCCTGGGACGCTGATCTGAATGGGTAGCGTGGCGAGTACTGTTAGTGCAATGATAACACATTTTATTATTCTAAAAAATTATAATTTTTAAAACTGGCTATATCCGAAATTTTATTTTTTTGGGTGTACCCCGATGATAGGATGTGTTGCATACTAAAATTGGGTTGGTGTTTTAAATTCAAATTACTTAATGCCTTTGCCGTATAAATGCCACAAAAAGGCTCCCAAAACTGGCCATTATGGTACGCATAAAAATTAAAATCGGGTTGTTGGGTATAGTTATCTATCAATATCTGTATGGTTGTAGCTTGCATATCAGGCATATCGCAGGCTAAAACCAGTAAATCTTTTTCGGGATATTGCTGGTGAACCGTTAACAATCCCCGCAAAGGGCCTTCAATACTTTGCCTATCCACTACCAAAGTTTTTGTATCAAAATAAGCGGTGTAGCTTGCCATTTGGCTATGGTTTATCGAAACTATATATGCCATATTTAAGGCCTCAAATTTTTGAGCAACCAAGGCAGCCCAAGGTTTATCGGCTTGCAATAAAAGGCCTTTATCCGCACCCATGCGCATACTTTTACCACCGCATAATACTACGCCTAATAGGTTTGTTAGGTTATTTTTTATCGCTGTGGCCAAGGTTTTTATTGGGGTTTATGCTATCGCGAAGCCTTTGTTTTAGTTCTTTAATTTCGGGGAAACCGCCTTCGATTTTACGGTCGTAAATTTCTTCATCGTTAATACAGATGCTAAATTTACCGCTATTTTCGCTAGGCTGCAGGTTTACACTGTGCACATCATCGCTAAAAGTTGATAATATTTCTTGTGCAAAATAGGCTGCTCGTAACATCCAGTTGCATTTGGGGCAATATTGTATGCTGATGGTGGGTTTCATGTTGTTTGGTGTTGATGGTCGAACTCGTAAATATGTTTATTGGCATCGCCCGTTTGTTTTTGGCAGTTGCAATTGCCGCCCCATTCTTTGGTACCATCGGTAAAATACTCGCATTTCCATATCGGGGCTTCGTGTTTTATACGGTCGATAATATATCGATTGGCGGCATAAGCCTCGGCTCGGTGTGGCGATGTTGTAATTACCACCACGGCACTTTCGCCACTTTGCACTTTCCCTGTGCGGTGCTGGGCTATGGCGTATGTTAATTTCCAGCGGGTTATGGCTTCGGCAACAATGGCGTGTATCATTTTTATGGCCATAGCTGGGTAGGCTTCGTATTCTAAATAATCAACAGCTTTGCCTTGGCTATTGTCCCTTACTTCGCCACTAAACAGTACCACAGCACCCGCTTTGGGGTGGTGGGCAAGGCTTAGTAAGGCTACCAAATCTAAGGGTAATGCGCTTAGTGGCGCAATGCTAGCCTCCGCTACTGGGTGGGATAATGCAGATGGTATCATGCTGTTTTATTTCGAAATCTAAATCTACAAAAATATCGTTAACCGCAAACCTAGAAATGTTTAATATATCCTGTGCTGCTGGGTTTTGTTGTATTAAAAATGTTTTTAAATCTGATATGTGATGTAGGTTTTCTGTTACGTTAAAGTTAGCCGAAAAATAATCTTTTAGGGCGGCAAAGGTTTGGATGTTCATGTAAAATATTTTTGTTGGTTGGGAATGTAAAACAAACTTTGTCAAATTAATAAAATTACTTTCAAAGAAATCCTAAATTAAATTAGGTCTTCCTTATCAAGTCTAGTTAATTTTCCCTGACCCGAAAGTAATAAAAATATTTACCATAAGGTATTAAATTTTTAAAGGGAGCTTCCATTTAGGCCTGTAATGCCGGTTCTAAAAAATCTTTAAGTAGTGGCGCAAAAGCACCATCTTTCCCAAATAAACTTTTGCCCGAACGAAATTACTCTAAGGTCTTTTGCTTTGAGACTTCGTAATCGAAGCTCGTTTTTTTATTTATCATCATTTAAACTGTGTTGCAAAGTTCTAAATTTTTAAACTTTGAAACAGTTTATTTTACAGCCTCGACGCAATGGCTGCTGCCATTGGCACCTCACATAAACGTATTTATTTTTCCAATTCAAAATGCACTTAATAATGGTGTACTTACTCTCTCCCCCAAGCGTGTTAAAACGCCTTAATCAAAATCAAACGTTTAAAAATTCCATTATTATTAAACAAACTCAAGATTATAAAAATTACATAAACCAAAAATCAATATTTATTTTTATGTTTGGTAAAAGCAGATAATTAAACAATGCAAAAAAAAATTTTCCGTAAAAAATCAATAGCCAAAATATTATTAGATGCCGAAGCGGGTTACACTGATAGCCACAGCGCAGGTTTAAAAAAAGTACTGGGTGTAAAAGATTTAACCGCTTTTGGCATTGCCGCAGTTATAGGTGCAGGGGTATTTAGTAGTATAGGCAAAGCCTGTTTTGATGGTGGCCCAGGGGTGGTATTTTTGTATATTTTTACGGCCGTTGCCTGTGGTTTTGCAGCTTTATGCTATGCCGAATTTGCTTCAACTGTACCCGTATCGGGCAGTGCGTACACCTATTCGTACGTTGCCTTCGGCGAAATATTTGCTTGGATGATAGGCTGGGACTTATTGATGGAATACGCCATTGGTAATATTGCCGTAGCTATTTCGTGGAGCGATTATTTTACCCGACTGGTAAAAGGGTTTGGCGGGCATATACCCGAGTGGCTCACCATGGATTTTTCGACCGCCCACGCTGGCTTTTTAAAAGCTACCGAAGCCTTGCAAGCTGGCATAAAATTAAACACTTTAGATACTGCCGTTTTCGAGCAATTTACAGCTTGGCGCAATGCCCCACAAGTTTTTGGTTTCCATTTAATAATGGATTTACCCGCTTTGGCAATTGTAGTTATTATTACAGCCATTGTATTTATAGGTATTAAAGAATCTCGCAATGCAAGCAACTATTTGGTAGCCTTTAAATTAGTAATCATTTTTGTGGTGATTGTACTGGGCGGTTATTATGTTAATCCAGCCAACTGGGAGCCATTTTCGCCCAATGGCTTTACAGGGATAATGAAAGGCGTATCGGCTGTATTTTTTGCTTATATAGGTTTTGATGCCATAAGCACCACCGCCGAAGAGTGTAAAAATCCACAGCGAGATTTGCCCCGAGGCATGATATATTCACTCATTATTTGTACCGTTTTATACGTTTTGCTCGCCTTGGTTTTAACAGGTGTGGTAAGCTATAAACAACTTAATGTAGGCGACCCTTTAGCTTTAATTTTTGATGCCTTAGGTTTAAAATGGATAGCGGGTATTATTGCAGTAAGTGCTGTTTTTGCTACAGCCAGCGTGTTGCTTGTTTTTCAAATGGGGCAACCCCGTATATGGATGAGCATGAGCCGCGATGGCTTGTTACCCAAAGTGTTTTCTAAAATTCATCCCAAATATGGTACGCCCTCTTTTTCGACCATAGTAACAGGTTTTGTAGTTGCTGTACCCGCCTTGTTTTTAAATTTAGATACCGTAATAGCCCTTACCAGCATAGGCACACTGTTTGCTTTTGTATTGGTATGTGCAGGCATATTGGTAATTAACCAAATGGAAAACCAACCCGAAACCAAGTTTAAAGTACCCTACATAAACGGCAAATACATATTGCCGATAATGCTTATTGGTGGCACTTATGCCATACACTATTATTTGCCTACTTATTTCCAATTATTATTTAGCGTAGAAGGCTTCCCTATGCTTATATTTTTTGCTTCTTTAATAGTGGTTACGGTATTTACTTATCTCAAAAATTTTTCTTTAATACCTGTTTTGGGTTTTACCAGTTGTTTTTATTTAATGGCGCAAGAAAGCCATACCAATTGGATTAGGTTTTTAATATGGCTTGCCATAGGTTTGATGGTTTATTTTATTTATGGGATACGCAAAAGTAAGTTAAATACTTTATAATAAGCCAGTCATAAATATTAGTACAGAAAGTTGGTTCGATTAAGATAGATTGCTAGCTGTAAAGTTTCACAACGTTGTTGAAACCGTGGGCCGTTGTTGAAACAATAGAAAACCAAATAAAAAAATATGGATAATTAAACATTATCCACATTTTTTAAATTTTTAAGCAAACTCTTTGGCTGCTAAGTAACGCTCGGCTTCTAAAGCCGCCATGCAACCTGTACCCGCAGCGGTAACAGCTTGTCGCCATAGTTTATCTTGGGCATCGCC